>CALMKO010000086.1 GCA_937867415.1 uncultured Verrucomicrobiota bacterium
GATAAGAAGGAAGTACGAGGACTGGGACTCGAACCCAGGACCAATTGATTAAAAGCCAACTGCTCTACCAACTGAGCTATCCTCGCCTTCATACCCGCATGCGCGGGGCGGGACGAATAGAAGCGGTGCCGGAGCTTGGCAAGCTGATTTTTGGAAGAATTTGAAGTTTCTTTGATTTGTCATCAATTCAACGGGGGGATTAGCGCTTGCTGCCCCGTTCCGGCAACTGCCATAGCGGATTTTCGGGCACCATCTCCTTCATCGCGGGAACTTGGCGGATCCAGATCCGATACGTATGAGGCGAGACCACGAGAGTCTGAAGAATCACCGATCCCACAAAAAGGCAGATCAGGGCAAGCATCCGTGCCGGCACGAGCGGTGTTGCGGTCACCTGGTGGCCGCCAGCGTGGTCCCAGAGGGTGTTGCCAAGGCGCGAGGCGGTGAAAACACTAAGCGCCTGGCAAAACACAGCAAGCAGCTCCCAGCCGAATCCGACGCCGGTGAACATCACCCGCGTGGCTCGCTGGGTGGACTCGGCGAGATTCATCAGCGACCCGTCTTGGTTGGTCACGCGGAGACCCAGCAACCATTTGCCGGGAGTCGTGCCGAAATGCTGAAGCAGCAAGATTTCTATCACAAACCAAGGAATGTAGCGGAGAAACATGATCCACGGGTTGAGCAGGGTGCCCTCGATGTCCTGACCGGCTCCCCACATCCCCAACCACCAAAGGCCTGAGTAGAGAAATAGATCGAGCCAGCGGGCACAAAAACGGCGCAGGTAAAAAACTTGGCGGGGCAGCGGAGGGGGCGGCGGATTTTCTGCGGGCGGGCTCTCTTCCGCAGGCTCGGACGTGCGCTTGATTAGCTCGAACTCCCGGGAAAACAGGTCGATCTCAGCCAGAGGCTTCCAACTCGGCAGTCCCTCATGCCAGGCCAAGGTGGTGGCGGACAACTCGCCGGATTCGATGCTGCGCCGCGCTTCAAAGTCGTGAATGGGTCCGACTTTTTCGCCATCACGGATGATCCAAATGTCCATGGCTTAGAGGTTTCTGAGGGATTTGGCGGCATCGCTACGGGCCGCGAAAAAAGCCGGAACCAGCGCGGCGATCGAGCAGAGACTGAAGGCCATCACCGCGAACACCGCCTGCTCCCAGGGATTGTTGTAGGCAGGAAGGATGTCGAAGCCCGTGAAGGATGACGAGAATGGGTCGAAGCCCAAGGTGCGGAACAGTGCCTGGATCTCGCCGCGGAAATGGATCACGAGCCGGCCAAGTCCTACCCCGAGGATGGCACCCAGGGTGCCGAGGATCATTCCCTGATAGAGAAATACCCGGATGATTTGATTGGGAGCCGCGCCCAGTGCTTTCATGACGCCGATCTCCCTGCGCTTCTGGATGGTGACCGTGAACATGACCGCCATCATGGAGAAGGCGGAGACGAGGATGATGAAGGAGAGGAGGAAATACATCATGCCGCGCTGTTGTTCGATGAGGGCGAAGAAGGCCTGGTATTGCTGGCCCCAGGTGATCAGGGTCCAGTCTTCTCCGAGCGTGTTCCGGGCACTGGTGGCGAAGGTCTCCGCCTGATAGGGATCATCCAACCGGAGTGCGATTCCTTGCACCGAGTCCCCCAGCCCCGCGAGGTCTTGAGCGAGTGGCAGCGGCACGAACAAATCCGGCGTCACCGCCATTTGCGATGCCTGATAGACGCCGGTGACCATGGCCTCTTTCGGCAGCACGATGCTTTTGAGTCCCTTGAGCGTTTCTCCGTCCATCTTCTCGACATCGGTTGTTTCGAGGCGCTTGAGCAACGCTTCGATCTCAAGCTTGGTGTCCGGCCCGAAGCGGAAAACCTGGGCGGCATCATCTTTTTCCGAGGCATCCATGGTGACGAGAATTTGTGAAACGAGCTCGTGCTCGGGGGCGCGGATCTTTTCTGCCAGTAGCGACTCGAGGGTGGAATAGGCACTGCGGTAGATGTCGAAGGTGATGGTGGATTGCTCCCGGTCGGCCACCCAGCCCTTGAGAATCGCGTTGCGGGCCCTGTTCCAGGGTTCAGCAAAGGCTTCGCGGAGCGGGGGATTCTCGGTGGCTTGATAGGCACGCATCACTTCCTCGAAGTTGCGGGTGGAGTAGAGCCGGAGCTTTGCGCCCACACCGACCTGGAGCTGGTCGGCGAGTATCGAGGAAATCACCACCCGATCATCGATCCCAAGATCGGCGGATGATTCTGGGTGGTGGGTCATGTCTAACATCTCCGCGATCCCCGCCACCTGGGCCGCGTCCGTGGTGTCGATGCCCCGGAACAAAACCGGGCGCTGCCATGACTCCACGTCCACGATCACGTTGTCCGAGATGTAGGCAGTCGCGGCCTCGACTTGAGGAAGCGTCTTGGCGCGTGCCGCAGCGGCCTGCCAGTCCGCCATGCGGCTGCCGACGGGTCCTTGATTGACGAGCACGTGGGGCGTGAACCCGAGCAGGCGGTTTTTCACATTCCGCTCCAAGCCTGCATAGACGGCCATGACCACCACCAGCACGAGCACTCCGAGCATGACGCCGACGAGCGAAATCAGGCTGAAGGATGAAAGCATGGAGCGACGCGGATTGAGATAGCGCCGGGCGAGGAGTAGGCTGAACGAGCGATTCTTGATGCGCCCTTGCTAACCCGTGATCGGGCGCTGGGCAAGCGCTAGTGTCGCAGGGGCTGCGACCGCGGGCGGAGCAGCCAGGGAAACGGGTGGCTGCAAGCCGCCGCAACTTCAATCCTTCCCAGGCATCCGCTCGATTGGGATCAAAAAAAAATTCACTATCGACTTGAGCGAAGGTCCTGCCGAGTTCAGGTTCCTCCAGCTTCAGCCGAGTCATATCACCATGGTCAGCAGTTCTCCCAATACTCTCCACACCGCCTACGATTCCAAGATCGAGGGCAATGTCATCGTCACCCGAGTGGATGCCGCCATCAACTGGATGCGGAAAAATTCGCTGTGGCCGATGCCCATGGGGCTGGCTTGCTGTGCGATCGAGTTGATGGCTACGGCATCCAGCCGCTTTGACATTTCCCGCTTCGGCATGGAGGTGATGCGGTTTTCGCCGCGTCAGGCGGATGTCCTGATCGTGTCAGGCACGGTTACCTACAAGATGGCGCTGGCGGTAAAGCGGGTGTGGGACCAGATGCCCGAGCCCAAGTGGTGCATCGCCATGGGCGCTTGTGCGTCGAGCGGCGGGATGTATCGGAGCTACGCGGTTCTCCAAGGCATTGACAAGCTCATCCCGGTGGATGTGTATATCTCCGGTTGTCCACCACGGCCTGAGGCGCTGATTGAGGGCTTGATGAAGCTTCAGACGAAGATCGAGTCCGAGCATTCCACGCTCGATCAGAAGCGTTCGTTGATCGAAGAAGTTGTCTGAAAATTTTCCAATCCGTTTTTCCATGTCTGTCACCGCCGATGTCACAACGCTCCAAAGTTTCTTTGGAGAAAAAGTTTGGGAAACCCTCGAATTCCGAGGCGAGCACACCGTGCGGGTTGAGCTCGCCTCGCTCCACGCGCTTCTTAAGAAGTGCCGGGATGACTTGGGTTACGAGTTGATTCTGGACATCTCAAGCATTGACCATTTCGGGGAGGATCCCCGGTTTGAGATGGTTTATGAAATCGCGACCCTGGATGACTCCAAGCACTTGCGGGTCAAGGCGAAGGTGGCGGAGGACGAGTCCGTGCCAAGCATCACGGACATCTGGCTGGGTGCGGATTGGCATGAGCGGGAAGTTTGGGACATGATGGGGATTCCATTCACCGGACATCCCAACATGAAGCGCATTCTGATGTGGGAGGGCTATCCGTTTTTCCCGCTGCGCAAGGATTTCCCTCTAGCGGGGCGTCCTTCTGACATGCCGGATGTGGCATTTACCGGAGTGGCCCCCCTCGAAGGCGGCCCCTTCGTGACTTGTGCCGGCGGGGAGGATGTCGCCCGCCGCGAGCCACGGGCACAAGTGGTGAAGTAAGCTTGGGGTTCCAGCCAAGCGCCGCTGCCTTGCACTTTCACCGCCATGCCTCCCCCCGGTCGGTCATTTTCTGATGCGGGTCATCATTTTCGCCAACTGGCTACGGCTTCAGTCACTTGGTTCTGGGTGGGTCTCATCCTCGCGATCGAGTGTGTGGTGATGGTGGCGGGTGGGCACAACCAGCAGCCCGCCTGGTCCTGGTTTACGACCTTGGGCCTGAGCCGGGAAGGGGTGTTCAGTGGTAAAGTCTGGCAACTTGTCAGCTATGGGTTTCTGCACGGTGGTTGGGGTCACCTCGGGTTGAATGGGGTTCTGCTGTTGATTGTCGGATCCAGGATAGAACACATCACCGGTCGTGGCAACTTAAGCAAAGCCTTGCTGCTGGGGGTGCTGGGGGGCGGGATCGGGCATTTGTGGTTGGCTCCGGGCGGCGCAGACGCGCCTTTGTTGGTCGGGCTTTCCGGCGGCTGTCTGGGGCTGCTGCTGCTGTTGGTCACGCTGTCGCCGCAGTCGCGGATGATGCCGCTTCCACTATCCGGGCGCAGTCTGGGCTTGGGCGTCCTATCGGCCGAGTTGTTTTTGACGCTGCTCAATCCCTCGCTGGGGTTTCCTGGCCTTGCCGGACTCGGACGGAGCCTCGTGGCGCATGGCATGGGCGGGCTTTTTGAAATGGGCCATGCCTGCCACTTCGGCGGGGGGGTGGCGGGTTGGCTTTTCGGGCGCTGGTTGCTGCGTCAGCGCGTTTCCCTCACCAGCCTCCGTCGCGCCAGGGAGCGGCGCGAGGCCATGGATGTGAGGCGAGGGAGGTAGCGATTTGGCCTGGAATGCCGCACTTGCGCGGCGCATTCCAGGGGTTCAAGTCAGTTTCTGCCTTGGGGGCCCCGGCGACTTTCTCCGGAAAATGGATTTCTCATTTGGCTGCGGAGTCCGCCTCGCGAGCCTTGGCCGCCTTGGGGTGTGGCCATGGGCTGGAGCGGCGGGCTAGCCTCGTCCGGAGCGGCAAGCCCGCGAATTTCCGAACGAGTCGCGGGTGGAGCTTCTTGGCGCCGCGACACCGGTGGTTGGCGGAAGCGGGCTTCCCCCTGTCCGCCGGGATTTCCCATCTGTCCGCGGGGGTCACCCCGGAAGCTCTGGCGCGGGGCGGGACCGGAAAAATTTCGTGGTGCCGGGGCGTTGGAATCCATCAAGGGGTTTTCCCGAGTGGACGAGCGGGAAAACGGGCGTTGGCGGAACGAACCTTCTTGAATGGGCCCCCGATTCCGAAATCTACCGGTGTCCACGGATTGCTGGCGCACTTGGTTGGACCAGGCGTAGTTTGAGCGCCGGTAGAGAGCTTCACGATTGCGATAGTTGTGGATCGTCACGCTGTGGACGCCCACGGGCGGCGGGCAAAACGCCCGGCCGGGGCGCCAACCGTGTGGGTGGGGCACGCCAAAGACCACAGGTGGGCGGAAGCCGATGGGGTAGTAACCGTTCAGATACGGGTCGTAGTAACAACGCCGGTTGAAATCATAATAGCTGAAGCAGTGCGGATCATAGCCCCAGCGTGGATTACCGGTTGCCACAAACACCGACGTGGAAAATCCCGGGTGGCCATAACCGAAACCCGGGCCGAAGCCCGGAGCGAAACCGGTGGAGTAGGAGGCGCTTGCCACGCCGGGCGAGTAGTATGGATCATAAGCGCACGACGCGGAGAACAAGGCTGCGACGGCCCCTAAAAGAAGCGGAAGGTAATTCTTCATGCGATTATGACAGCACAGCCGGCCCATCTATTCGAACGGATTTCAAAAGATTTTTCGCCTTCGTTGCTCCTGTGCATTGACAGGGGGGGAGGTTCTTCGATTTCATGGGGAAAAGCAATCGATGGACCACGCGCAGGAAACGATTTTGATCACGGGAGGAGCGGGTTACATCGGTTCCCACACGGTAAGGCTTCTCGCTGGCCAGCGGCGGAAGATCGTGGTCTTGGACAACTTGGTATTTGGTCATGAACAAGCCATATTGGATCCCGATGTCGAGCTGGTGGTCGGTGATGTAGGGGATCAGGAGCTGGTGCGTTCATTGTTCGCCAAGCATCAATTCGGCGCCGTAATCCATTTCGCCGCTTACGCCTACGTCGGGGAATCCGTGACCAATCCCCTTAAATACTACCAAAACAACACCGCCGAGCCGATCAAGCTGCTTCAAGTGATGCAGGAATACGGCTGTAAGGTTTTTGTGTTTTCCTCGACCTGCGCCACCTACGGGGTGCCCGACAAGCTGCCGATCACTGAAACGAATCAGCAAAAGCCCATCAATCCGTATGGCATGAGCAAGTTGATGGTGGAGCATATTCTCGCCGACTGCGGAATCGCCTGGGGGCTGCGGAGTGCGTGCCTGCGCTACTTCAATGCGAGCGGCTGCTCGATGGATGGATTGATCGGTGAGGATCATGACCCTGAGACGCACCTGATTCCCCGGGTGATGATGGCGGTCACAGGCGAGATCGAACACATCGAGGTGTTCGGCACCGACTACGACACGCCGGACGGCACCTGTATTCGCGACTACATCCACGTCGAGGACCTGGCGGATGCCCACGCGCGCGCGCTCGATCATCTGGCCGCAGGTGGCGCTTCTGTCCGTTGCAACCTCGGCACGGGAGTCGGCGTGTCAGTCAAAGAAATCATTTCAGCCGTCGAAGAAATCACCGGTAAGAGTGTCCCTGTAAAATACGGTCCTCGCCGCGAGGGAGATCCTGCGTCTCTCGTGGCAGACCCTGCCCTGGCCGAGGAACTCCTGGGCTGGGTCGCAAGCCGCAAGGATATTCGCGATATGGTCCGTCCGGCGTGGACCTGGATCTCAGGTTCCCGGGGCGGGAGATACCCGGAAAATGTGAAATCTTCGTAATCGCGATGTATTGACATTTGCGCTTGCGGTCTGACTCGATTCGGGCCATCTTTTTCCCAACCCAATCCTCTAACCCATGTATTCCAGTTCTTCTCAATTTTGTTCTCGGAAGCCTTTGCCAGCATTCACCTTGGTGGAAATGCTGGTGGTGATCGCGATCATGTCGATTCTAATGACCGCGGGTGCCATCGGTCTTGGCGGCATGGGCGGGAAGGGGGTAAGCAGCGGCGTTGCCACGGCGGAGTCGCTATTTGCCGAGGCCCGGTCCATCGCCGTCGGCCAGCGGACGAGGGCGCGCGTGCTTGTTGCCGACCGATTGACCAATAATCCCGCTGACAATCTCCGGCGCATCGTTGTCGTTTCGGCAGCGATCGATCCCTTGACCGGCAGGGAGGCAATCCCGGAGAATTGGGTTCTATCCAGCCGTGGGGCGGTGCTGCCGGATCAGACGTTCTTCAGCACGGAGTTCAGCAAACGCGATTTTCAATCCGGCGGGGCCATGATTCAAACCACGCAATCTCAGGCGAGTTGGAAGGCGGCTTATCAAGGGACCTATTTTTTCTATGAATTCAACGCGGAAGGAATTTGCACCACGGGCGTCACGGCCTCAGGACCGACTACCACCTACCGGGCACCAAGTTTCGTTCTCGGAGCGGGAGCGAGAAATGTGAGGAATCCGACCGAACGCCCCCGTGTGACCGCGGCTGGCAAGCGCGACTTCGGAGGATTTGCCATCTGGCGCAATGGTCAAACATCGATCTTCCGCAGTCCTGACCAAATCGCGACCGGCATTAACAACCTCAACTCCGGAGCAGAATTCTAATTCATGAAACCCAATTCCCATCGCTTGCGGAGCGGCTTTACGCTGCTCGAAACGGTCATCGCCATTGGCGTGCTCGCCGTGCTTCTCACTGGATTTATGGTGGTTTTCACTCCTGCGGCGGATGGAATCCGCAAGTCCATCAATGTGCAGCAGGCGGATCGCTTCGCCTCGACCCTTGAAGAGGAGTTGGTAACGCCGCGCATCGGCTCAGGCGGCCAGATGGATTTCCGGACAGGATTCGACAAGTCATTCGATTGGATCATGGGATCCCAGAATGTGGCGAACGCCCTGGTCGTCTATCAATACCGCGGCCGCCCTAACAATTTGCGGCCGGATGGGACGCCCACGCCAGAGCCGAACGCCATTGGCAGACTGCCAGGCAGGGATTACATCGTCGTTTCAACCGTCCGACGCAGAAATGATCCGAGGTTTGCCGAGGACTTGGCGGCTCTCGAAGGTGCGGTCTATGTGGTGAAATGCACCCAGTTGGTTTTCGGGGCGAATGGTCTGATTCTGTCGCCACAGCCGGGGAGCATTCGCGATCCGAAGCCGAACGGAGGCGCTGCGGCAAGACCGGATGATTATCCTGAAGCCGTCATCGCCTTTACCGCCGACTTTCACATGATGCCGTCGAAGGATCCCGGCTTTTACACGGGGAGTGCTTTCAATACCCGATTTCAAAATGCCCGGAATCCGGTGTTTTCCCGGAATCTTGCGGTCCGTCGTTGATCTTCATCATTCGTTCCTATGAAAACCCAGTCTTATCATTCTCCCAAACGTGGTTTCACCCTGATGGAGTTGATGGTGGCCATGGCCATCACCACAATCATCGTTACGGTCCTGGTCTCGATCACCTCCATCGCATTGGATACCTGGAATCGAAGCCGCTCGGAGCTCCGCGCCTCCCGGCAGGGGAAGGCGATGATCGATACGATCGCCCGGGATTTCGAATCGATGGTGGTCCGGCGCGGAAATGCGAACGAATGGCTATCCGCCATCGCGGAAACGCGCGGGATTGGTCGGAACCTGCAAAGCACGAATGCTTCCAGGTTGATCTTTTTCACGGCTGCTACCGATCGCTACAATGGTGAGATCGGTGTCGTGAACCGGGACCGCGGTGGCGATGTCTCATGCGTTGCCTATGAGCTTCAATACAAGGATCCGCTCGCGACCGGTGCCACAGGCAGGTTTGAGACCTTCGTCATGAGCCGTCTGTTGGTGAATCCGGATGAAACATTCGCAAGATTGCTCGGAACTCCGGATTTACCCACGGCCTTCACTTCGTTCGCGCCAACTGTTTCGAATCCGGAGAATTTCGTCTGTGAGAATGTGTTTCAGTTTTCGGTGACCTTCAATATCCAAGTCAGCCAGGTCAATGGGACGACGACCACCCTGGTGAATGTCCCTGTGACGGTCGGTTCCAACGGTGGGGTGAATGCCGCGCAAAGATTCCGCATCCTCGGTTCGGGCATTGATACGGATGCCGCGGGAGGAGTGACGCCTGCCCAACTCGCGGCAGGCCGCCTGACTTCGATGCAGATTTCGGTCACGGTGCTCTCGGATCTTGGCGTTGACCAGTTGCGGACGCGTTCCTTTTCCGGAAATCAGCAGGCTGAGTTTCTCGCGAAGAATTCCTACCAGTATTCCAAATTGGTGCAGCTTCCGGGGATGTGACCGGTGGCGGAGGTTTCTCACTGGGATTCATCCGGACTCCCGGGTGAGGACGATGAGGTGGTTGTTGAATGGAGTTTTCCCCCACAGGGGTTTGACGGTCACCGTGCCGTATGAGCCTAGAATCTCGTTGAAGTCCCCGGCGCTCGGATAGTGGGACGGGGCAGCCTTCATCCAAAGTGTGATCTTGGCCAACCAGTCTCCGAGAGCGGTGATTTTGAATCTCCATGACTGATCCCGCAGGCCGGAGCGGATGATCAGTTTCCCGCCGGGAGCGACCCGGGAAGCTGCGAGCTTGAGCAAGGATTCCTGCTCGGTGGGCTGGAAAAACTGTAAGATGTCGAGGATGCTGACATTCCCTTGATGGGCTGGCAACCCGCTGCGGGCGTCATGATGGAGAAAGGATAGATCCACCGCGTCATGATTGTGAGAGGCCTCTCTGGCGGAGCTGATTTTCCGCGCGTCATAGTCCAGTCCCAGAATGGGCACCTTGATTCCCTCCGCTCTCAGGAAAAAGGCGAGCAAGCCCAATCCGCAGCCGAGATCAAGCAGGGGCAGCGCGGAGTGACGGAGCTCGGTGCTCAGTGCTGCATACAAAGGATCCGTCCGCAGCTTCGCGGCGACATAGTGCCGGTCCCAGCGCCCGGGGAAAAGAGCGGCGATTTTTTCGAAACCTACGTTGGTCATGGGGAAGGGGGGCTGAGTGACTCAAGAGGATTCGCCCCGCGGCTGATGAGCATGGGAGCGCGTGCTAGAAACCCTAGAAACAGCCGGAAATGCATCCATGAGAGCAAGGCGTTGTCTCTCAGATAGCGGAATTGGGAAATGCCGCCCTCCTCCTTGGTCGGATAGCGAACGGGCGTGGGGAGATTGATCACCGGCACGCCGCGCCAGGCGAGGCGCACGGCGACTTCCGGATCGAAGTCGAACCGCCGTGCATGGGAGGTCGATTCCATGACGGCGAGAAGATCGCTTGCCGGATAGAGCCGCATTCCAAAGAGCGAGTCGTCCACGCCCCAGCCGAGGGTTTCCAGATTGACCCAGAAATTTGAAACCTTGCGGCCATTGACGCGCAGGGCAGGGGCGGCGGAGTCGAAAATCGGGCGTCCAAAGATGCTTGCTTCGGGGTGGCTGGCGGAGATGCGGAAAAACTCGGGAATCATGCCTGCGGGATGTTGGCCATCTGCATCCATGGTCAGGACGTGGCTGAAGCCGGCATGGATCGCTTGCCGGAGTCCGTGCAGCACCGCTGCGCCTTTTCCGGAATTCCCCGCGAGGAAAATGATTCGGAATTCGGGGTTTTGAGGTCCAAGAAATGCTTCCGCAAGAGCGGGGGAGCCGTCCGTCGAGCCGTCGATGATCAGCCAGAGGGGTGTTTTCAACATCAAGGCGGCCCGCACGGTTTCGAGGAGGATCGGGCCGGTGTTGTAACTTGGAATCAAGATGAGGGGTCGAGCACGGGACATGTCTCACTGGGTCTATGCTGCATCGTGGGCTGGGGCAAGCATTGGCTGAATTCTGCCGGAATCACCGGTGGGGTTTCCGGGCTGGACAAAGGGCCGTTGGCGGCAAATGCCGGCTTTTCACTTCGTCTTGCCGAGAAGGTCGGACGGGGCGTCCGAGGCGATTGCCGCCTGATAGTCGGCCATGGCCCTCAGGCGGGCAAGCTTGGCGTCGATCTCGAGGACTTTGGCGTCGAAGGTCGCTTGTTCACGAATCTGCAGAGCCAGAAGGTCGGAAGCTCCTTGGAGGAAACGGTCATTCTCCGCATTTTCCAGTTCCACCGCGAGCGCCACGTTGGTGGCTGCGCGTTGCAATGCTTCATCCGTGGCTTGCAGGGCGGAAAAGGCGTCGTTGGCATCGGCCAGAATCCGATCGCGGGTGAACTTTTTCTGTTCATCGAGCCGTTTCAATTCCGCATCGATGGCGGAGAGTCGGCCTTTGGCTTCATTGTTGCCGATGGGGACTGAGAACCGGAGCAGGCCGGAGATTTCCGTGGGATCAATATCCGAGGGGCGGCCATTGCCGAGCGCTTGGTTGAATTCGAGAGCGAGGTCGAGGTTGGGCTTGAGGTTGTTACGGGCGAGCCGTCGATCGATGCCGCCTCGGGTGATGAGGAGGTCGATTTCGCGGTTTTCCGGGCGGCGGAATGCGGCGATTCCCCGGTCATTGATCAACTGCACGGAGTCGGGCATGACGGGTGTTGGGAATTCATCAGGAAGCCGAGCGCGCTCGGGGGTGATGGGGTCGCCGGATTTGGAGTCGCGATGGAACAGAGAAAGCTCGATGGAGGTGGCCTCGAAGGAGCGGCGGGCATTGAGCACGCCGATTTCGCGACTGACCACGAGGCGTTGGTTGTCCACTTGGGTGATCCTGGCGATGGCTCCGAGTTTGACTTGTTCTTTCAAGGCCCCGTCCCGCTTCAGCGCGATATCGAGAAGATTCTCCGCAACGGCGAGTCGTTTGCCGGCGGCAAGCCAGCTGAAATAGGAGATCCGTGCGGACCGGTGGAAGGTCAGGTATTGGCGCAGGACGAATGGGTCTGCCAATTCGCGCTCCACGGCCGCCCGGCCGATGCCGGCACGGCGGGAGTCGAATTCACGGTTGCGCAGCAAGGGCATGCGCAGCCCCAGCACAGCTTCACCGCCATCCGCGGTGCGGTCTTTACGGTCGTAATCCGCTAAAAATCCCGAGCTTAGACGGTAGCCGCTGTAGATGTCGATCCCGCCGGCTTCGAGCGGTTTTTCGAGAAAGAATCCCCCGGAGACACCATCGTAGTAGTTCAGCGGATTCATCCTGAGGTTGCTGCTTGCGATGGCATCGAAGGCACCTTGGGCTTGCCGGACCCGGCCGTTGGCAATGTCCTGCTGGAGCCAGGCGGCGAGTAGCGGGGGATAGTTCTGCCGCACGGTGCCGAGCACTTCATCAAGTAGCAGAGGCTTCGCGCTCAGGGGAAACGCGGCGGTGAACAAAAGCAAGGTGATGGCGGATCGGAAGTGGGATCTCATGGTTTCTTCTGAGATGGATCTTCTTTCATGCCCTTGCCGATCGAAGGGAAGCCGTTGATCTGTCTCCACAGCTCAAACCACAAGGGGACTTCGTCGAGCAGGACCCATGCCCTCGCTCTCACGCCTTCACGCAGCCAGCGGCCTCCTGTCGGCCAGCCGACCTTGACGGGGCCCTTGCCATCGCCGCGGTCTACAAGGTCATCGGCGGGTGCCACGACAACGCGAAAGCGACCGCTGCCGTCATCGGTCGCATCCACGAAAACCACCTCGCCGTTGAAGGTGCCGATGGCGAGTTGAGGCCAGCCGATGATCTGGATGGCGGGCCAGCCTTCAAAAGCGATTCTGACCGGGCTGCCGGGGCGGACCTGATCGCCAATCTGCGCCCGTGGGACGATCAGAGGCATGTCGTTGCCGTCCACCCAGACCTCGATGAAACGGGTTTGTGTCTCGGGGATGATGACGCAGATCAATTTGCCGGGGCTCAGATAGCTGCCATCCGTGACGGGCACGGTGAGGACGATTCCGTCGCGCGGAGAGGTGACGATCTGGCGCTGGTTCTGGCTGAGACGGATCTCAAGGGTTCCGAGTTCTTCCTGGGCTTTGGCGATTTCGCTCTTGGCCGAGTCCCGTGATGCGACAAGAGCGGCGATCACCGAGTCGAACTGGTTTTCGGTTTGCTTCATCGTTGCCTCGCTGGAGATGAAATCAGCGGTGGTGGAGTCTCGCCGGAGGATTGCCTGTTCATGTTCGCGGCGGGAAACCAAGCCCTTGCCGAAAAGAGCGGCTACCCGCGAGTGGTCGAGTTCGGCCGTCTCGGCAGCGATGCGCGCGGCATTGATTCTCTGGCGTGCTGAGTCAAGGGCTTGCATCTTGGCCATCTGCTGCTGAGCCATTTGCTCTTCAAGCGCGGCGACTCTGCTCTGAGCAAGAGCGACGCGGTCGGTCACGGCGGATCTTTGGTTGCGGATGTTGTCGAGGAGGTTCGGGTCGTTGTCCTGGATTTCCGCGATGAGATCTCCGGTCTTGACCCGTTGACCTTCGAAGACGTGTAGTTTTTTCATCCGGCCGGGAACGAGTGCTTCGACATTGATTCGGCGGTCTAAGGGGTCGTTGGCAGTCACCTTGCCGCTGCCTCGGACGAACTGCCGCCATGGTGCGAACAGCAGGCCGATCACGCCAAGGACGAAGAATACGATGAGAATCCGGCTGATCAAATGCGGGAGGCGATTCGATCCGGTGAGGTTGATGGCGGGGAGTTGGCGCATGAGATGGGTGCGAAAAGGGTCGTTGAAAAATTCGAAAACGGCGGACTACTCGGAAATCCGCTCTGGCGCGGATTCTTGTGACGGCTGAGTTACCTGGTATTTGGTCAGCTCGATCTTCCGGTTGCAGTAGCTGATGACCTCGGGCATCCGGGTGGCCACGACGACCGTCCATGGTAAACCGCTGCCGAGCACGAGTTGGGTGAGGCGCTGGAGGGTCTGGTCGTCAAGTCCGTCGAAGATCTCGTCGATCAGAAGCAAGCGCGGTTTCTGGACGAGGGCACGCGCGACGGTGAGTGAAATCCGTTGGCGGGTGGACAAGGGTGAGCCACCGATCTTGAGGCGGAGGTTGAGACCTTCCGGACGATTGAGGAGCTCGTCCAACAGGCCCACTTTTTCAAGGGCCATGCGGACCTCTTCCATGGCGATTTCCGGACGTCCCAGGCGCAGGTTTTCAACAATCGTTCCGTCCACAAACTCGTCAGGACGGAGGATCTGGGTTTGATTCCGCAAGCTTTCAAGATGCCAGTTCCGGGAGTCAAGGCCATCAAACGAGAGATGTCCGCTGGAGGGTTGGCGCACGGCGAAAAGCAATTCCAGCATGGAACTCACCCCGCTGCCTTGGGGGCCGAAGAGGCCCACTCGATCCCCGGGCTCGAGTTCGAAACTCTTGTTCTCGAAAATGACAGGCCCATCGTCATAGCTGAAGCTGAGTTCATTGGCGGCAACCGCCATGCCGAGATCGCGATTCGTATTTGCAGGTTTTTCCCCCACCTCGATTTCGGTCTCGAGATCGAACAGGTGCCCGAGCTTGTCGGTCGCGGCCATGGTGTCATACCACGATTCGAGCATTTTGCCCAATTTGACCAGTGAGGCGACGATGCTACTCATGATCAGCTCGCTGGCGACCAGTTGCCCGAGTGTGAGTTGTTGGCTGAGGACCAGCCATGTTCCGATGAAGAGCAAGGCAACGCTGGCAATCACCGAGATGACAAGCAGGCCGATGATTTGTTGGAAAAGCACGCGGAAGTGACCGCTGCGCTTATGGACAAATTCCGTCGCCAGCATGTTTGCCCGCTGGTAGGCCATCTCGTATCCACCCGGACCTTTGAAAAGCAGCGGGTAGGCCGCGATTTCCTCGAACCAGCCGACCAGATCATACTTGGCGCGGGACTCTTGGATGGCAGTGCTTACCGCCTTGCGACCCAGCAGCCCGATCATCGCGACGAGAATCACAATCAAAACCGCGACGAAGGCCATGAGAATCGGATGGTAGAGCGCAAGCAGTGTCATCCCGACGAGGCTCGCCGCCAGGATATTGATGCCGTCGAGAAGGAAAAGAGCGGTGTTTTTCTTGACGGTGGCGATGTCAAGGAACCGGTTTACCAGCTCCGGTCCGTAAACCCCGTCAAATGCCTTGGCGCATACCCGCGGCAAGCGGTACGCGAGATCACCCGCGGCTCTTACGAAGATGCGTCTCTGGATCAACTCCGCCACGTAATACTGGAATGCGATGATCATCGCCTGCAGAATAAGGCAAACAGTGAGGATCTGTGCGACGATCACCAAGGCCTGCATGTAGGGTTCAGCCTGGGCTCCAAAAGCGAGATTGGTCACCACGGTGTCCACCGTCAACGGAAGGGCGAGGTATAAAATCCCGGAAAACATCGCGAAAACGAGCAGCATCAGAATGTCCCGCCGCTCCGGTCTCAGAATGTTTAAAAACCGATAGAAAGGAGACATGTGGTGGGCCGAATGCCCGCCATCGTGATGCTCATCCTCATCGGCTTCCCGGTGGCTTCTGGTGCCGTAGCGGCATGCCAATTCCCTGTCCTGGGCTTTGCTGGCAATACTGGCGTCCCTTGCTGGGCTTTCCGCGTGAATCAGACCCACTTCCACGACGTCGCTCACACTTTTCAAGCCCAGGCGCACTGCCAGTCGCGCGCGGGAAATCGTCTCCGAACTGCCCAGCTCCTGGTCGTAGCGGGCAAGTCTCACTTGAAAAGTACTCGCATAGCTGACGATGAGAAACTGCTGCTCGGGTTCACACCACAGGACGATTGGAGAATCAACATTCGCGTGCCAGACCGCCTCGGAAAGCGGAATTCGCACGGGCGTGAGCCTGAGGCCCAGTTCGCTCACGGCGATCGACAAATGCGCCAGTGGGTCACCGGGTGCCCGGTCTGCGATGACATTGATGAGATGGCGGATACGCTCCGTGTCGAAGCGTTTGTCGGTCACTTGGCCGAGTCTTACTAGCATTTCCACGCTTAAGCAGCGCTGGTGTGATGGTGGTTCGGGTGATGCAGGCATGAAATGGTCTGATGGGGTAACGACACCAAATCGAAATTTGTGTGAAAAATATTTCGTGAATTTGAAATCACGATCTCGGGTGCGATGTCTCGCAGCAGTTCACATGCCTTTCAGGCAGAATTGAACGACGGTTAGAGCTTTGCATGCGCCATTCGATTTCGCAAGAACGTTCATGCCTGACTCCGAATCATCCTCGCTGACCCTGTTGCTGTTTTCCATCTGTGGCTTGCTCCTGCTCATCATTTTGTGCCTATTGGCGAGGGTTCTATCGCGTCTGAAAGCCATGGAACGTCTACTCGAACAAGGCCCGACGCGTCTTGGGCGGGCCACGGTGCCGCCTCCCCATGCTGAAACATCACCAAGCGGAGCCTTTGAGGCGTTCCTTGCCGAAGATCCCGAACGGCGCAACCTGCCAAGGGGGGAGCAGTCTAGCGCTTATCGTCAATGGAGGCAGGAAAAGGGGATGAATTGGACGAATTCATAAGCGGGCCCGCAAAATCTGCACAGCGCTTCATGATGGTATCCGAAATTCATCAAATTTTGTTTTTTTGGCATTGCATGAAGTGAGTTCGTTTGCATCCTCCCCGCGTCCGGAACCACCCCGGAATCTTTCAAGGTGAGTTTGTGAAAACTTTCACAAGCTTGATTTTCTCAGCACTGCATCGCGCTTGTCATGGCAAACATCTTCCCTCGCTGGTCCAACTTACTACCTCTCAAGATCGCCGTCTGTGCCGGGACCGTGGCGGCTGGAGTAGCTCTGGCAATCACCTACTACGCCACGCCCAAAACCACAGTCGTAGGCTACCAGCCTTCGCAGCCGATCCCATTTTCCCACAAGATCCACGTCGACCAACTCGGAATGGACTGCCGCTACTGCCACTCGTTCGTGGACGTCGCCGGCCACTCGAACGTTCCTACCGGCAGCACCTGTTGGAACTGTCACCAACACGTCCAGCGTGACAGCCCGAAACTCGCACCCTTGCACAAGTCGATGGATGTGAACTACCCGGGTTACGATGGCAAGCCGATCGAATGGGTTCGTGTGCACAAGACTCCTGACTACGTCTATTTCAACCACTCCGCCCACGTCAACCGGGGCATCTCATGCCAAAGCTGCCACGGCGACGTGAATAAAATGGAGGTTGTTTACCACGCTGAATCTCACTCCATGGGATGGTGTCTTGATTGTCACCGCGCCCCCGAGAAGCACCTGCGCCCCCTTGAAGAGGTTTATAACTTCAACTACAACGCACAGGACTACCTTTCGAAAAATCCAGAACTCGCCAAACAAGGCGTCAAGACCATCGAGGATCTTGGGATCAAGCTCAAGGAACAGTTCATGGTGAAGCCCAAGGAAACCTGTGCCGCCTGTCACCGTTGATTCTCTCCAACTTTCCATCCATCTCCAACGTCTAACATGAGTAAGCGCATTTGGCATCACCCCGAAGTTCCCGCAGGCGAAACCACCGTCGCTTGGCGCAGTGCGGGCCAGCTTGAGGACACCGCCGATTTCCGGCAATGGCTCGACCGCGAGTTCCCTCAGGGGGCTGCCGAGCTGGCGGATGGCTCCGAGTCGGAAACCTCTCGTCGTTCGTTCCTGAAACTCATGGGGGCATCCACCGCTCTGGCGGGTTTCGGCATGGTCGCTTGCCGCCGTCCCGAGGCTTACATCGTTCCATACACCAAGGCCCCAGAGTGGGTCATCCCGGGGAAAGCGACCTACTACGCATCGTCGATGCCTCGCGCTCAAGGTGCCACACCACTGGTGGTCACCACTTTTGAGGGACGCCCCACCAAGCTGGCTCCCAACAAGCTCCATCCCGATGCGGACGGCACGGACGCCTTCGCGCAGGCCTCCGTTCTCGATCTCTACTCTCCTTCGCGCTCAAGGACTTTCCTCAAATCCGGTCAAAAAGCCGCACGCTCGGAGTTCGAGGCGACTCTCGCCACTCTTGCTGCCGACAAGGCTGCTAAAATTGGGTTCCTCTTCGGTGCCGACGACAGCCCTACCCGCACCCGCCTCACCAAGGAGCTCGCCGCCAAGTTCCCGGCTGCCAAATTTTATCAATACGAAGCCCTGACCGGTGACGCCGCCAACGTGGCGCTCGGCGACGGCGTGAAATTGGTTGCGGATTTTACCAAGGCGGATCGCATCGTCTCACTCGACTGTGACTTCGCAGGGACCGACTCCCAAGGCCCGGTGACGCCTTTCTTCGATCGTCGCAAGCCTGAAGGGAAGGCTTACGAAAACGCGCCGGACGCTGCGACCATGAATCGCCTCTATTCCGTCGAGGCTGCCTTCACCCTCACCGGTGGAATGGCCGATCACCGGCTGCGGGTTTCACCGAGCCAGGTGAACGCCGTGGCGGCGCAAATCGCCCGCGGTCTCGGCATCCAAGTCGGTGCTGCGATCGTCACCCCGGCCCTTACCGACCCCATCGAAATCGCCTGGGTGGATGGACTTGTTGCCGACCTCAAGGAGAATGCCGGGAAATCCGCCGTCCTGGTCGGCTCGCGCCAGAGCCTCTCGCTCCACCTCATCGCTTTTGCCATCAACTCCGCCCTTGGCAACATCGGCGAGGGGAAGCCGCTTCTCGCCGTGCAAACGGGCTTGAAGGGCCTGGCAGACATCGCTGCCCTCAAAAAGGATATCGACTCCAAAGCGGTTGAAACACTCGTCCTCCTGACTCCTTCAAACCCGGTCTATGACGCTCCTGCCGATCTCCAGTTCGCGGAATCCCTCGCCAAACTGAAGACCAGCATCCACCTCGGGACCCGCACCGACGCGACCGCTCACGCCGCCACCTGGCATGTTCCGGCAGCCCACTACCTCGAATCCTGGTCAGACGCACATACCGCCAGAGGCACTTATACGGTAGTGCAGCCGATGATTCTTCCGCTCTACAAGGATTGTGTCTCGGAACTCGAGCTGCTCATCGCCCTTCTGTCTGACGGCGGAAAGCTCCTGAACGGTGAGGGTGAAAAAGGTGCCGCCTCTCCTGCATATACCGCCGTCCGTTCCACCTTCTCCGCATTGGGTGGAGCGGGAGAAGCTGCTTGGAAAAAGCTCCTCCGGGATGGCTTCTTCGACGGCCCAGGCTATCCGGTTGTCAGTCCAAGCCCTCGTCCGGATACTTCTGCCCCCTTGCTCGGATTTGCACCCACCAAGGATGCGCTCGAGGTCATTTTCTCGACAGACTCGTCCATTTTCGACGGTCGCTGGATTGACAACGGCTGGTTGCAAGAGGCACCGGATCCCATCTCCAAGCTGACTTGGGACAACGTCGCATTGGTTGCTCCCAAAACCGCCAAGGAACTCGGGATCTACGACCAGATCGTTCAACTCCAAACCCAGTTTGCATCTCGCTCGCCTGACGACGAAGCGCAAAACAGGACCTCGCCCATGATCAACGTCACGGTCAACGGTCAGAGCCTGGAGATTCCCGTTCTCGTTTCCTTCGGCCAAGCGGAAAACACTCTCGTCATCCCGCTCGGTTACGGCCAGGGCTTTGATGAATCGGACGAACTCGAGCGAGGCCCCAGGAATGCGTCCCACGTCGGACTGGTCGGCGTGAATCGTGGATTCAACGCTTACCCGCTCCGCACCGCCACCTCTGCCTACTTCGCCGCCGGAGCCAAGGTGACTCCGCTCAAAAAGCGCTACTCAGTCGCCCTTACCCAAGAGCACAGTGCCATGTATGGCCGCGCCCTTGCCCGGGAAATCTCCACTCAGGATGATGTGGTCAAAGGCTCTTTCGTCGCGCAGCTTGATGACGTCGCCAAACAAGGCAACGACTCCCACGCTCCGCCGAACATTTCTCTCTATAAATCCGAAGATCGCTCTGGGAAGCCACTCATCAACGATCCTCTCCACCAGTGGGGGATGTCCATCGACCTCTCCTCCTGCATGGGCTGCAACGCCTGCTTGGTCGCCTGCCAATCGGAGAATAATATCCCGATTGTCGGAAAGACCCAGGTCGCCATGGGGCGCGAGATGCACTGGATCCGCATGGACCGCTACTTCGCTTCTCAGGAGTTCGCGACCGACGAGCACGGCAACAAGATCAAGGAAAACGGCGAATACAAAAAGAACCCCGAGTGGATCCGCGATAACCCGGCCTTCGTCCCGCAGCCTGTCGCCTGTGTGCATTGTGAATCCGCACCTTGTGAAACCGTCTGCCCCGTCAATGCCACCATCCACACGGAAGATGGTCTCAATGCCATGGCTTACAACCGCTGCATCGGAACCCGATACTGCGCGAACAACTGCCCCTACAAGGCCCGCCGCTTCAACTACTTTGACTACAACAAGCGCAACCCGCTCATCGCCCACAACCTCTACAAGGGGCCCTTCGGCGAGAAGCAGACGGGTGAGGCGCCACACCTCCAAAAGAATCCGAACGTCACCGTCCGGATGCGCGGGGTGATGGAAAAATGCACCTACTGTGTCCAGCGCTTGCAGGACTCTGTGATTCGCCAGAAGCGTGGCCAAAAACAGGAAGCTCTGGTCGCTGGCAAGCCATCCACCGAGATGCAAGTCAGCGTCAATACCCTCCGCATTCCTGTGGATTCAGTCAAAACCGCCTGTCAGGACGCCTGCCCAGCCGGGGCCATCACCTTTGGAAATCTCCTCGACGAGGAGAAATCCGCCGTAGGACGCAGCAAGCGCATCAAGCGGAACTACGACCTCCTCAACTACATCGGAACGCTTCCACGCACCAGCTACCTCGCCCGCGTGAAAAATCCGAACCCGAACATGCCTGACGCCAAGTTCATCGGCAAGGCCACCGTCCACATGGTCTGACTTCAGTATTTCAGCTTTTCAGAATTTTAGCATCTACCCCACCATGGCATCCACCATCGAAAAAGCACCTGAGACCCACACTGGAGTGAAACTCCCAGTGCTTGAGCGGGAAAAGCTCATTCTCAGCGGAAGGTCCTACCACTGGATCACGGAACGCATCTGCGGCGTTCTGGAAAATCGCCAACCCTTCCTGTGGTGGCTGATCTTCCTTCCCTCGGCACTCATTGCGCTGATCGGCGTGGGGGGCGGGCTGACCTATCTTGTTTCCACGGGCGTCGGCGTCTGGGGAATGTCGAACCGGGTCTTCTGGGGCTTTGATATCACCAACTTCGTGTTCTGGATCGGTATCGGTCACGCAGGGACCCTGATCTCGGCGGTCCTTTTCCTCACCCGCCAGAATTGGCGAACCTCCATCAACCGCGCGGCGGAGGCCATGACCATCTTCGCTGTGATTTGCGCGGGTATCTTCCCCGCCTTCCACGTCGGCCGGGTCTGGTTCGCTTGGTTCCTCGCCCCCGTACCGAATGCCAATGCCATCTGGCAAAACTTCAAGTCGCCTCTTCTCTGGGACGTCTTCGCCGTCTCCACCTACTTCACCGTCTCGTTGATTTTCTGGTATCTCGGAATGGTTCCCGACCTCGCCACCATCCGTGACCGCTGCAAGCCCGGCCTGCGCAAGGTGCTCTACGGGATCTTCGCCCTCGGATGGCGCGGCGGAAACCGCCAGTGGAGCCACTACGAGATGGCTTACCTCCTCCTTGCCGCACTTTCCACACCCTTGGTGCTCTCGGTTCACTCGGTCGTCTCCTTCGACTTCGCGACCTCGGTGGTTCCTGGTTGGCACACCACCATCTTCCCTCCCTATTTCGTCGCCGGTGCCATTTTCGGCGGATTTGCCATGGTTCTCACGATCATGGTGCCCGCCCGCTTCATCTACGGCCTTCAGGATCTCATCACCATGAAGCACATCGACAACATGGCCAAGATCATCCTCCTCACGGGCACGATAGTCGGCTATGCCTACCTCATGGAGCTTTTCGTCGCCTTCTACTCGGGCGCGATTTATGAAATGGACGCCTTCAAGTTCCGCATCGCCGGTCCATATTGGTGGGCCTACGCAGCCATGATGGGCTGCAACGTGCTCGCACCACAGGTCTTCTGGTTCAAGGCTTGCCGTGAAAACCTCTGGGTCATCATGATCGTGGCCATGTGCGTGAACGTGGGAATGTGGTTCGAACGCTTCGTCATCATCTGCACCACCCTCGCACGGATGTGGCTACCGGGCGATTGGAAAACCTACTCACCCAGCGGCGTGGAGTTGATGACTTTCGTCGGCACCATCGGACTCTTCCTCACATTGTTCATGATGTTCCTGCGCTTCCTGCCCTGCATCAACATTGCCGAGGTCAAGTGGACACTTCCGGAGTCGGACCCACACTTCGACGACAAGAATGACCACCCGGACCACGGCGTTGTCATCGAACCCGCCTATCAAAAAGAGCTCGCTGAGAGCAACGTCTGATATCTCAAATCTCCAATCTGAAATCTGAAAAGTGAGCACCACCCGCAAACGCGTTTATGGTTACCTGGCCGAGTTCAAGAGCGCTTCCGCTCTGTATAAGGGCGCGGAAAAAATCCGCGACGCCGGCTTCAAGAAGTGGGATTGTTATTCCCCCTATCCGATTCACGGGCTCGATGCGGCCATGGGCATGAAGCGGTCGATCCTCCCCTGGTTCGTCTTCTTCGGTGGTATGACCGGCACGGCTACGGCTTTTGCCCTCGCCTACTCGACCCAGGTGTTGATTTACCCCACCATCGTCCAGGCCAAGCCGGTGAACATTTTCACGGTTCCAGCGTTTTTCCCGATCATGTTCGAGCTAACCATTTTGTTTTCCGGCTTCACGGTTCTTTTTGGGTTGCTCGCATTGATGCAGCTCCCACGCCTCAATCACCCGCTTTTTGCCAGCAAGCAGTTTCACCGCGCCACCGACGACGGCTTCTTCCTCGCCATCGAGGCGCGGGATCCGAAGTTCAGCCCCAGTGGCACTCGTGAGCTCCTCGCGGATATCGGCGGCTCCAACATCGAACTGGTCGAGGAAGAGGATTCCTAAGATCCCACTCTCAAACTTCAAATTCCAATTTCCCCATCTAGATGCGTTACTTCTTTCTAATCTACGCGCTCGTCGCGTTGCTCGTCGTCGGAATCTTCGGAATCCGTGGCCAGAAGTTTGAAAAGCCTCCGGTCCGGATCTTCCCGGATATGGATAATCAGGACAAACTCAAGGCCCAAAAGCCGGACGCCTTTTTCTCAGATGGTATCGGTTCCCGGCTTCCTGTGACTCAGACCCAGCCCCGCGGCTTCAATGAGGCAGGCGCCAAGTCCATCGGCGGGATCTCGGAATACGAGTTCGGCGGCCAGACGGGCTACTACTACACCGGCCACCTCGGGGATTATTTCGGCAACGGGATGCCGGAAGAACTCAAGCTCACCGAAGCATCCGCGCAGTCCCTCATCCAGCGGGGTAAGGAGCGCTACGGCGTTTACTGTGCCATCTGCCACGGTGCATCGGGAGATGGCCAGGGAATCACCGGCAACTACGGAGTTCCCGGTATCGCCAATTTCCATCTCGCCAATTTCAAGTCGGATTCTTACCCCGACGGCCGTATGTTCGAAGTCATCACCGTCGGCAAAGGCATGATGGGTGGTTACGGCTACAACATCCCCGTAGAGGATCGCTGGGCGATCATCGCCTACGTCCGCACGCTGCAAGTTGCCAAAGATTCGCAAGCCAAGGCCCAGTAACAATTTTCCTGACATCAACGAAATGGCACACCACCACCACGTCACCTCCGCCGACATCGCGATCAACGGCGATCATCTCGATCCGTCCAAAAGCGCAAAGATCAAGACCAGCGCCCTGATCGTGATGATCCTTGGCACCTTGGCGAGCGTTTATCTTTTGTTCTTCGGGCCCGAAAAACTTCAGGGAACCTACGCCTATTCCTGGTTATTCGCATTCTACTTCTTCCTCACGCTCTCCATCGGTGGCGTGTTCTGGACACTTCTCCACAATGTCTCCAACTCCAGCTGGGGCACCTCCGTCCGCCGCGTGTTTGAAAACCTGGGCTCGACTTTCCCCTGGATGTTTCTTTTCGCCATCCCCCTCTTGCTCCCTCAGGTCCAGCATTATCTCTACGAGTGGATGAACATTCATCGCGAGGCGCATGGAGCCGTGAAAGAGCATCTCCACCACGCGGACCACCTCCTTTACAATAAGTATTGGTATATGAACATCCCGTTCTGGTACGGGCGGATGCTATTCTATGCGGTGGCTTTCAGTGCGGTGATCATCCTTCTCCGCAAGCTCTCCACCGATCAGGATACGGATCCCAATCCCGGCACGGCACGCCTGCTCAAGGCCCGCTATCACTCGAACTACCCGCTCATCATCTTCGCGTTGACCATCACTTTCACGGGCTTCGATTTCGCGATGGGCCTCGATTACAAGTGGTTCTCCACGATGTGGGGCGTCTATTTGTTTGCCGGAGCGGCGCTTAACTCGATGGCGGTCATCGTGCTCGTCTGCACTTGGTTGAAAAGCCAGGGCCACCTCAAGCATGTCACGGGACCCGAGCACTTTCACATCATGGGCAAGCTCATGTTCGCCTTCACAACATTCTGGGCCTATATCACCTTCTCCCAGTTTTTCCTGATCTGGTACGCCAACATCACCGAAGAGACATCCTACTTCCTCATCCGCAATACCGGTAATTGGAACATCGCGAACTATGTGCTCGTGTTCGGTCACTTCGTAGTTCCTTTCGTGGTCCTGCTTCAGGCGTGGTTGAAGAGGAATCCCAAGCTCCTGTCCATCGTCGCGGTTTACACCTTGGTGATGCATGCCCTCGACCACTACCTGATCGTCATTCCGGAGCGAGGAGTCTCTCTCGGGAAAATCGCTCCTGAAATCTTCGGTGATATCCAGGTGTCCATTCCCGGAGCCTTCTGGGGGGATATTCTCGCTTTCGTGACCATCGGAGCAGGTTTTGTTTTCTTCCTTCTTCGCGCTCTCGGCCAACATTCACTCTACCCAAACCGCGATCCGCGCATCCTCGAATCCGCGAACGTCTCTAACTGATATCTTCTTTGCACATGGACCCATCCCGCGACAATCCCATCCTCCGTTTCGCCACATTCTGGTGGGGACTTGGAACCTTTTTGATCTTTGCAATGATCCTTGCTGCTATTTGGATTTTTGTGAAATCCAATCCGGCCACTCTCGAAGATGCAGCGGCGCAACCGCGCTATGCGACCAAGGCCAAGGTCGATGAGGCACAGAAGGCAAACATCTCCCAGGAGGCAATCGACGCGGCGATGCTAGCCGTAGGCAAGAAGCTTCTTGAGTCCAAGCCTGCTGCGGTCGAACTCCCTGCTCAGGTGGTGCCCGGCTCTGAGACTGCCAAAAAGCTGGCAGCCGCCCCTGCGGTGGATACCTCTGCGATTGATGCGGCTCCTGCTGTCCCTGACGCGCCCATCGATCCTGCGGTCATGGAGGCGGGTAAGGTTTCATACATGCTCTGCGGCGCTTGCCATGGCCAAAATGGCGAGGGGGGGGCCATCGCACCGCCGCTCGCTGCATCCGAGTGGGTCACTGGCCCGGTTTCCAATTTGATCAAGATCCAACTTCGTGGGTTGATCGGACCCATTTCAGTAGCCGGAAAGGAATACGACATGCCGGGCGGAATGGCAGCGCTGAGCTATCAGACGGATGAGCAGATTGCCTCGGTCCTGACCTATATCCGCAACAGTTTCGGTAACAAGGCCTCCGCCGTGACTCCCGCACAGGTTGCAGCCCTCCGCAGCGAAGTTGGCAAACCCCAGGTCACTGCCGCCGAACTAATCAAACCTTAATTTCCATCTGTAAACGTCGATGTCTTCCGCTAACACAACTACCAGTGACCAGGACGCCTTGCTGCGTGCGGGAATTGATCGCTCCTTGCGCCACCCGGTGATGTTCTTCCTTACCAGCGGTGCCGCGTGGCTCGCTGTTTCGATCGTCTTGGGTATTCTCGCCTCGGCAAAGGTCCATAGCCCGGAGTTTCTTGCCGGCTGTTCCTGGTTGACCTACGGACGCGTTTTTCCAGCTCACATCAATGCGCTGATTTACGGTTGGGGATTCCAAGCGGCGTTTGGCGTTTTGATTTGGATGATGGCTCGTCTTTCCCGGAAGGAGTGCACAGCTGCCGGGATGATCCTCGCCGCAGGTCACATTTGGAATCTCGGGGTCTCTCTAGGCCTGGTCGGGATTCTTGCCGGATTTGGCACGGGAATGCCATGGATGGAGTTCCCTGCATTCGCGTGGCCTGTTCTGCTCTTTAGCTATATTGCCATTCTGGTCTGGTCTTTCATTCAATTCCGGGTTCGCCCTGCAGGGCATGTGTATATCTCCCAGTGGTATTTCCTCGCTGCCATGATCTGGTTCCCATGGATCTACATCACTGCCAATACCCTGTTGCATTGCCTGCCGGGCCATCCGGTCATGGCTAATGGAATCAATGCTTGGTTCAAGTCGGGCGTGATCTTCCTGTTCTTCACTCCGGTCGCACTTGGGACTGCCTATTACCTCGCGCCCAAGGTCACGGGCCAGCCGGTGCATAGCTACTCTCTCGCAAGGGTCGGTTTCTGGTCCCTCGCATTGATCGCTCCCTGGGCGGGGATGCAGAAGTTGCTGGGTGCGCCAATTCCTTATTTTCTCCCCTATGTCGGCGCGGCCGCTACGGTCTTGCTCTTCGTGCCACTCATCACAGCCGCACTCAATATCCTGCGGACTTCCATGTCATCTCCTGAGACTCTCGCGGCCAGTCCTTCGCTCAGATTCATGATCGCCGGTATCACCGGCCTCGTGGTCCTCGTCGTGGCCGGTGTCGTTCTCAATCTGCCTGGGTCCACCCTGCCGCTCACCCAGTTCTCCATGTCGGGCTACGGTTTTGAAATCCTCGCCATCTACGGGTTTTTCAGTTTTGTAATGTTTGGCGCGGTTTATTTCATCGTCCCCCGGGTAACCCGGCGCGAGTGGCTGTCACGGCGCTTGATGAAAATTCACTTCCTGTTCTCGGTCTATGGAATCCTTACCGTCGCTCTGATCGCATTGTTCGGCGGGCTCCAGCAAGGCATCGGTCAGGAAGACTGGCAACAACCGTGGCAAAGCGCCGCCACCCGCGCCTATCCCTACGCGGTGGCTACCACGATCGCTTGGTGCTTCATTCTTTTTTCAAACATTTTCTTCTTCCTCCATCTCGCCTTGATGTGGCTGCGGCTTGGGCGTAGGAGCTCCCACCCGACTCTCCTGGTGGCTGCGCATGATCATCATTCGGCAAGCCCGCATGGTGAGGAGGGTGATATTGACAATGCCGGTCCCGGGCACATGCCTGCTCACTGATCCCTAATGATCAATCTGAACCTCTAGAATTTTTCCAATGAGCTTACGTCTATTTATTCTCGGTCTTTCCGCCTCGTTCGGGGTTGCTTGGTTATGCGTAGTGATCGTGCCCTACTTGAAAATGCGTGATCTCGCTCCGATCGTGCTGGATGAGGCGAAGGACGGCAAAACCGGGATTTTCTATCCAAAGCGCACGGGTAGAATTGCAGACGGGGCCAAGGTTTATGCTGAAAACGGCTGCTACCTCTGCCATACCCAAGTGGTTCGCCCGACTTACGCGGGTAACGATTTATACCGTCCGGACTGGGGTGGTCTTAAATCGGATCCAGATCGCGGCGACACCCGCCGCGAGACCAATCCCTACGATTTCTTCGGCGAGAAATTCGCTCAAGTTGGTGTCTCACGGATGGGGCCGGATCTTTCCAACCTCGGGCGCAGGGTGGAGTCGATCTACGCGGTAGGTGGAGATCCTGCACAGTGGTTGTTCGCTCACCTCTACAATCCCCGCGCCGAGCCTGCTCGCTATAGTTCAACTTGTCCCTCCTATCGTTTCCTCTTCGAGACCCGCCGTGTTAAAGGTAACCCCTCGCAGGCGGCGCTTCCATTCCATTCCCCGGAAGGAACGGAGCTGGTCCCAAGTTCGGATGCGAAGGCGCTGGTTTCATACCTTCTTTCCCTGAAAAAGGACCAGCCAGTGCCGGCGGTATTGAATTTCTCACCGCCGAAAAACAACGGCTAAGACCTTGAATTTTTTTTGATCCTACCTAATTTCGACCATGTCTAAGCAGAATGAAAATCCCGACCTTGATGAGTCCATCAATGTGTCCGAGGCGCACTCCAGCGTTGTTCGCGAGGCGGCGGCTTGTGCTCGCGAAAAGCGTATCGTAGAGAATGGTATCGCTCCTGTCTCGCTCTGGGCGGTGGTTGCCTGCGGTGTCGTTCTTCTCATCGCAGGGGGGATCCTCGGTGCTGGCGGCAACTTGTTCGCCTATGGCAGCACCTACCGCGAGGGATACGTGAGGACCGCTCCGCCGGGAATGGCCGATACCGGCCCTGTCCCGAAGGAAGCTCTTGCAGCATACATGGCCAAGGGCGCGAAAATTTATTCGGCCAAGTGCAACGGCTGTCACGGCTCTGATGCCAAGGGTAATGGCTCTACCTTCCCGACTCTCGTCGGATCCAAGTGGGTGCTGGGGGAGACCGAGCGCTTCGCCATGGTCATTCTCAATGGTCTTCAGGGACCTGCCAGCACCGGCAATACCTACGGGGTCATGCCTCCTCAGGGAATCGGAATGACCCCCGAGGATCTCGCAGGCATCATGACTTATGTGCGCAACAACTTCGGAAATTCCGTCGGCGATGTCGTCACTACCGACATGGCCAAGGCGGCTATCGAAACCTCTGCGGCACGCAAATCCGCGGGAAACATGGTCACCGCGGCTGAACTCGAAGCAGGCCACGTCAAAGCCCTCGCTGGCGAGGCGCTCGACCCAAAGGCTCTTCTCGATCCCATCACCTTGGCTCCTGCCAAGGCTCCTTAATTCAATTTCAACGCAAGTTTTCAACCTTTACCGTTCATCGGAATCATGAGTTCTCACGCCACCACCGACACCGGGCACGATGCCCATCACGACGACCACCACCACGATCCGGGCTTCATCAGAAAGTGGATTTTCTCGACCGATCACAAGATCATCGGCCTGCAATACGGTATCACTGCGCTACTCTTCCTTGCTTTCGGCTTCTACCTGATGATGGTGATGCGCTGGAGTATCGCTTATCCCCACCAGCCCCTTCCCGAGTGGATGAGTTGGGTGTTTACGGATGGTTGGAAAGCCCGCTGGCTTCAGGATGGCAAGGTGACCGGTGAGACCTATAACATGTTCGGTGCCATGCACGGGACCATCATGGTGTTCCTTGGGATCGTGCCGCTTGGTTTTGGCGCGTTCGGAAACTACGTTACGCCCTTGCAGATCGGAGCGCCCGACATGGCGTTCCCGCGCCTCAACATGGCGAGCTACTGGATCTACCTCCTTGGTGGCTTGATCATGTGCGGTTCCTTCTTCTTGGAATCCGGCTCCGCGAAATCCGGTTGGACGAATTACTCGCCGCTTGCAGGCTTCGCAGACGGCCAGATCGTCAACCAGTGGCTCGCTGGGCAGACGCAGTGGCTCGTCGGGCTTGTGTTTTTGATCACTTCCTCGCTCCTCGGATCGGTCAACTTCATCACCACCATCATCAACCTCCGCGTCAGGGGGATGACCTGGATGCGCATGCCCTTCTTCGTCTGGGCCATGCTGGTCACGGCATTCCTGCTTCTCCTTGCGTTCCCGCCCCTCGAGGCTGCCGGTATCATGCAGCTGATGGACCGTGTCGCACATTCATCGTTCTTCATGCCTTCCGGCCTGTTCACCAAGAGCGAGGGTCTTGCCGACCTTTCCGGCGGTGGCTCACCGCTCCTTTTCCAACACCTGTTCTGGTTCCTTGGTCACCCGGAGGTCTATGTGCTCCTGCTTCCTGCGTTCGCGTGTGTGGCTGAGATCATCCCGGCAAATACCCGCAAACCGCTTTGGGGCTACAAGTCGATGGTTTACTCGGTTCTCGCCCTCGGTTTTCTTTCCTTCGTTGTGTGGGCGCACCACATGTATATGACTGGAATGGGCGCGGCGGTTTCCACCTTCTTCCAAACCACGACGGTCCTGATCTCAGTGCCTTCCGTGGTGATCATCACCGCATTACTCATCTCGCTATGGGGTGGCTCCATCCGCTTCACCCCACCGATGATGTGGGCCTGCGCATTTATCCCGATGTTTGGAATCGGCGGGCTTACCGGGCTTCCTCTCGCATTCAATCTCGCAGACCTCCATCTGCACGATACTTACTACGTGATTGGTCACTTCCACTACGTCGTGGCTCCGGGGATTCTTTTCGGCTTCTTTGCAGGAATCCTCCACTGGTATCCCAAGTTCACCGGACGTTACATGAGCAAGACGCTCAATCACCTCCACTTCTGGCCTAGCCTGGTTTGTATGAATCTGATCTTCTTCCCGATGCTTGTCCAAGGCATGGCCGGATTCCATCGCCGCTGGTATAATGGTGGCGATGCCTACCTCGAAAAGGCTGCTGATGGAGTGAACGTGTTTGGCCAGACTGTGGCACAGCACATCGATCTTAATATCATCATGTCCATGGGAGCTTGGACCTTGGCGCTCTTTCAGATTCCATTCATCATCAATCTTTTCACTGCCTGGAAAGTTGGTAAAAAAGTCGAGAATGACAACCCTTGGAATGCCACAACGCTTGAGTGGGCCACTCCGACACCTCCCGGCCATGGCAATTTCCTCAAGGAGCCTGTGACTTACCGTGGTCCTTACGAATACAGTCGCGAGGATTGTGAAGATGACTTCCTCCCTCAGTGGTCGGCCCCAAGGCGCCTCGATCCGGCTATCGCCCCCGGTGGGACTGAATCCAAGCCAGTGGCACACTCCTAAGTTATCTCTATTCCGCTCACTTCATTAGCTTCCCCGTTCAACATGGAAATTCCTTACCTTGTCACTCCCCGTAAAGATACGGGTCTCTTCAATTCAAAAATCGCCATTTGGTTGTTTCTGGCTTCTGAAGTGATGCTTTTCGGCGGGTTCTTCTCGGCTTACGTCTTCCTGAGATTGGGGGCGGACTATCCTTGGCCCGAGCGGACGCTTCCAGTCTTGCCGGGCTTGATCAACACCTTTGTGCTCATCGGTTCGTCGGTCACCGTTGTCTTCGCCTGGGCTTCCCTGAAGTTGCGGAACTGGAGGAATTTCCAGATTTACATGGGCATCACCGTGTTTTGTGCGGTGGTTTTCATGGTTTTCAAAGGGATCGAGTATAACGTGAAGTTCCACCACCAGGCTGTGCGCTTGAAGGACTACACCGTCATCGAGGGGCATCTTGGATACGAGAAGGAGGGTGAGCAGTACGTGCTCGATCATAAGGGCAACCGTGTTGAGGAAAATCTGATCTTCATCGAGGCCTCCAAGCTGACCTTCAATACGGTCCGTTTCCATAAGCCTTGGGTTGATGAACTGCTCGGTCAGGCGGAGCACCGCAAGGCCAAGATCGTCCTCGCGGAGGATGTCTCGGCAGTGACCGAGGAGGGCAAGGCTCCAACCGTGATCGCAAAGGCAGGGGAACTTTTTTCCAACGATCTGCTCGGGAGGATCCAGAAGGAGCATCTCGCCGCTCGGTCCCACAACGGTCAGGAAAGGACTGACGCGCTGCGTGCGGAGTGGGTCAAGGCCAAGGCCGATAACCCAGGCAAAAAGGGTTGGCAAATTGCCTCCACCGTCAACATCGACGCAGCCGCGCTTGCTCCGAAGCTTCTCACCGAGATTTCAACTGTCTCATTCAACGTCGAGCCAGCGACGAAGTTCGAGTTTAAGCCTCGTGATATCAAGGAGGCGGATGGACAGTCCAGGCTCCGAGATGATACCGTGGTGGACGGTAAGCTGCTCGCCAGCCCGATGGTGTTCCATCACGTGGACGCCATCGATTTCCAACACCTGGCGATGAAGGCCGAAGCCAAGGGGCTTGATCCCATGCAGGCAATCGAAAATTCCTGGCTGATTCAGAACAGTCCGTTCGCGAAGGCGGCTTGGACATGGCATAAGGGCGAGGTTGCGAAACTCGAGAAGAAGTTGCTCGATGGCTACGGTCTCGGCGACGATAAAAAGCCGAGACGCGTTCCGACCCATAAGGAGATGTACCGCATCGGCTGGAAAGATCTTGGCGCCAAGGCGGAGAGTGAGGGCGGTGTGAAACTTTCCTGGATGGACAAGACCAAGGAGGAGTTCCTCGGGCCGAACTATGACGCCCGTGGCGAAGCAACTTTCCCCGGCTTTTCAGTTCCTCGCGAGCAGGTCGGTTTTGCTGCCAAGTTCACGCCTGCCTGGAACACCTATTATGCCTTGTATTTCACCATGACGGGTCTTCACGGACTTCACGTGATCGGTGGTGCGCTGGTGCTGGCATATTATCTTTTCTTTGGGCGTAAAATGTATCTCGAAAACCCGGAGTGGCTAGCCAATCGGGTTGAAATCGGCGGCCTTTTCTGGCACTTCGTCGACTTGGTCTGGATCTTCGTTTTCCCGATCTTCTATTTGATGTAATATTCCAAACTGACTCCATCCAATCTTATGGCTGATACTCCTGAAGCAATCAAAAAGTCTGTCAAAACGTATTTGTTCGTTGGCGGAATCCTTTTCCTGGGAACCATCATTACCGTTCTTGTAGCAACTGTCCCCGCGCTCGATATCGGGCGTCATGGATTCGACGCGATGGACTGTATTCTGGGCCTGGCGATCGCCACCTTCAAGGCGAGTTTGGTCGCTTACATTTTCATGCACCTCAACCACGAGAAAAAAGCGGTCTATTGGCTTTTTGGCTCTGGTTTGGTGATGGTTTGTAGTTTAGCCTTCCTCACGGCTCTGGCGATCTTTGACCCGATCTACGACGTCTTTTTCTACTCGGGGAAATAACCGCCCAAACCAACCACGCGCATGTCACTCAAGGGATTCCACATCGTATTCGTGTCAGTCTGCACGCTGCTCTTTTCGTTCCTCGCCATTTGGGCGTTTGGTTTCGTAAGGGACGCGTCCGTGGCGCTGACAGTGCTTGGTGGCGTCGGCGCGCTTGGAGCGATTCTCATGCCCGTCTACGGGGTTTGTTTTTATCGGAAAATCTCCAAGATTCATATCTAACTGTTTATTCTTCGCCATCCCATGAACGCTCATCCCATCTTGATCGCCTGCTCGACCTGCCGGACCTCCATGATCGAAGGCGGCGGAGATGCTGCGGGTTGGTCGATCTTTTTCCTCCTCGTCGTGATCCTGTCGATGCTTGGTGGGATTTGTTTTTTCATGTTCAGGATCGCAAGGCGCGAGAAGGAGAATTTCGATCCTTTGCTCTCCGACGATCTTTCCAGCACTTCCACTCAGCACTGAGCTTCTTTCATCATCCTATTCTTTATGAGTCCTTCCAAATTCCTCGGTATTCCGGAAAATTTTTCTGCCCACGGTGGTCAAGTCGATCACATGATCGATGTGGTGCATTGGTTCATGATCGCGCTGTTCGTCGGCTGGACCTTGTTCTTCTTTTACTGCATCTTCCGGTTCTGGCATCGCAACAATCCAAAGGCATCCTACACCGGAGTCCGTAGCCACTTATCCAGCCATCTCGAAGTAGGGGTAATCATCGTGGAAGCTGTTCTGTTGTTTGGTTTCGCTTTTCCGTTGTGGGCGGACCGGGTGGATCATTGGAAACAAGTGCAAAACCTCAATCCTGTGCGCGTCCGCACGGTGGGTTGGCAATTTGGTTGGACTTATCATTACCCCGGTGCCGATAATAAGTTCGGTCGTAATGATCCCAATCTGATTTCGGGCACCAATGACCTTGGGATTGATTACACCGACCCCAATGCACTTGACGACTTCACCAGTCCGATCTTGAAGCTGCCCGTGGATCAGGCTGCCGTGCTCAACATCGGCACCAAGGATGTGATTCATAACTACCACATCATCCCGATGCGAATTCAGCAGGACGCTATTCCGGGTAAGGAAATCCCGATGTGGTTCACCCCGATCAAGACTTTGGAAACTTTTGTGGTTTGCGGCCAGCTTTGCGGCGAGGGTCATGCGAACATGATCGGAACCATGGAAGTCACTCCAAAGGACCAGTTCGATTCTTGGTTCAAGGGGCAAACCGAAGCTGCTCTTAAGGCGAACAGCCCGAAGCCTGCGGCACCTGTCACTGCACAGAATTGATCGTTCATCGTGGCTGATTTCACCGAAATCGACAGCGACGACTTTAGGAATCTCCTGCTGGAGATCGGAAAGACGCACATTCCCTTCGGCAAGTTCGGGATCAAGGCCTACCCGCCGGCGGGGGTGCCGATCATGGATCTCCCCCATGAGTATCTCTGTTGGTTTTTGCAACGTGGGTTCCCGAAAGGGCGGCTGGGTGAACTCATGGCCCAGGTTTGCGAAATCAAATCGGTCGGGATGGACTCGGTCTTTGATCCGATTCGCAAGGCGAATGGCGGACGTTACAGGCTTTTGCCAACACGAGTCAAAAATGTGGATTTTGAGTAAATTTCGATGCTTTAAGCATTGCCGTTGACCTCGGTCCTGTGGCTGGCGATTCTCCAACATGTTTATTGATCACATCCGCATCTTCGGAAAGGCTGGCGACGGCGGAAATGGCGTTGTCTCATGGCGCCGTGAAAAATTCGTGCCCCGCGGTGGCCCGGATGGTGGCGACGGTGGTGCCGGGGGGGACATCATTCTGGTGGTGGATGCCTCCACGGATAATCTTCGCGCCTACCACTACGACCCCAAGCTCATCGCGGAAGATGGGAAAAATGGCGCAGGTGGCCGGAAAACCGGGAAAAGCGGCAAGCAGGTGATTGGAAAAGTCCCACCCGGCACCGTCGTCTATCGCAGCAATGCGGTCACCGTGCAGGAAGCCGTGGAATTCGAACGCAGCGCGGAGGGAATCGACCTGGAGCCCATCGCCGACCTCACGGAGATCGGCCAACAATTCGTCCTCTGCAAAGGCGGCGAACCCGGACAGGGCAACTGGAATTTCAAGACCGCAACCAACCGCACACCCGTCGAGCACACGCTCGGAACTCCCGGCGAGCAGTCAGTATTCTACCTGGAACTCCGCCGCATCGCAGATGCGGGCTTGGTTGGATTTCCCAATGCGGGTAAATCCACACTTCTAGGCCAACTTTCCCACGCCAAGCCCAAGGTGGCTTCTTACCCGTTCACCACGCTTCAACCGGTCGTCGGGGTGGTCGAGTTCCCGAGTTACCGCCGCTGCACCATCGCCGATATTCCGGGGCTCATCGAAGGTGCCCACGAAAATCGCGGCTTGGGTCACGAGTTTCTCCGTCACATCACCCGCTGCCGGGTTCTGTTGTTTGTCATCGACATGGCCGGCAGCGAGGGCCGCGATCCCATCAGTGATCTGGAAATCCTCCGCCGCGAAATCAAGGAATACGACGACGAGCTCGCACGCTTCCCATGGAAAATCATCGCCAATAAAATGGATCTCGAAGTTGCGGCCGAGAATCTCAAAATCTTCCGGGAGCGCTTCCCAAAGATCGACATCATCCCGATTTCCGCCGATACTGGCCTTGGGCTTGAGGACCTCAAGCAGGTGCTCGATAACGAAATCGGCCACCGCACCGACAAGTAGCAACTTTCATGCATCACGACTCCACGCCGCAGCTTGTGTTTGTCTATGGCACCTTGCGCCGCGGCGGTTCCAACCATTTTCGGATGGCGGGATCTGAGTTTGTTTCGTCCGGCACCATCCGGGGGCGCATGTATCGGATCGACTGGTATCCGGGGCTCGTGCTTGATCCAACAGGCGGGGAAATCCACGGCGAGGTCTATCGGGTGGGCGTCGAGCAACTCCAGGCTCTGGATCGCTTCGAGGGGCTCTCGGCGGGTGAAATCGAAGGCAGCGAATACCGCAGGGTGGAAACGACCGTGGTGAGACAGGATAGCCAATCCGTCACCGCATGGGTGTGGGAGTGGCTGGGGATTGTCGATGAAAGCCAGCGCCTTGCCGACGGTGACTGGCTCAAGGAGGAATGACATCATGATGAGGCACCGGGACATCAGGTCGCCCATCGAGTGGGCAAGGCGGGTGAATCGATCATGGCTTGTAAGAAGTAATCTGAATGACCATGCGGAGGCGTGGCTGGCGTATCTGGAAGAGCTCAACGACGGGCGCTTGCTGCGGTCCTGTGAAACCGCCCGCGCCATGTGTCAGCTGCGCAACCTCGAGGGAGATCCCAAGCCTTGGTTCTATGTCGGGCTTTTCCAGTTGGCCACGGCTGCGGAGGCCAAGCGCTTTTTAGACACCCACCGGGTGACCAAGGCCTTGGTGCCGACGATGGAGAATGACCCGGAGGTGCGGCTCTGGTTGGACCGGGTAGGGGCGGAAACCCATGAATTGCTCGACGAGCTAAGGCAAGGGCTGCGGCGGCTTCACCCGCAGAAATCCTAGTTCTCCTCAATCGAGCGGAGCTGGGCCTGGAAACCTCATGGTTTTTGAAAGGCGGAAAAGCATCCATGACTTGAAAGTGATTTCAAAAATCCTCATCGTCGCGCTGTGACCGATCCTCCCCTCAGCCCCATCGCATTCTTCGCCCATGAACGAGGGGACGCGCGGGTGATCAAGCGGATCACCGCGCTGCAGAATCAGGGGAGGGAGGTGATTGGTTTCACCTTCCATCGCGTGCGGGACAAGCCGGATGCGGCGCCGACGTGGGAGAATGTCCACCTCGGCACCACCTATAACCGCCGCTATTTCCAACGGCTTTGGGTGTTTGCCACATGCGTGGGCGTGTTGTGGGTGAATCGGTCGCGCCTTCGTGCTTGCGGCGTGATCTATGTGGTCAATACCGACAATGCGACGCTCGCTCTGTTAGGCCGCTTTTTCGCAGGCCGCGCGATCCCTGTGGTGCTTGAGCTGGCGGATATCCAGCCCGCGATGACCGGCGCAGGCTTGGTCTCAAGAATCCTCCGCCGGATCGAGCGCTTCGTGTTGGCACGTTCGGAATTGTTGGTCACCACTTCACCGGGTTTCGTGCGGGAGTATTTCCACCCGGTTCAACACCATGCGGGTGAGATATTCTTGTTGGAAAACAAGGTCTATCCGAGTGGCCGGCTGCCTGCTGCTGTTGTTCGCGACGGCGGGCCTGCCGCTTGCGGAAGACCTTGGGTCGTCGGGTGCTTCGGAGCTCTGCGCTGCCGCCGGAGTCTTGAGTTGATGCACTCCTTGGCGGAGCGCCTGGGAGACCGGATCAGGATCGAGCTCCGTGGCTATCCATCGGGAACCTTGGTGGAGGATTTTGAAATGCTGCTCGGGAGCCTGCCGAATTACCAGTTCAAGGGTGCCTATCAGTACCCGGATGAACTCGCTCAAATCTATGGTTCGGTGGATTTTAATTGGACCTTCGACGAGAGCGACCCCGGTGGGAACTCGGCGTGGCTGCTGCCTAACAGAATTTATGAAGGTGGCTGTTTCGGCGTCCCTGCGCTGGGGGGCTCCGCAACCGAAACCGGCCGCTGGATCCAGCAGCAGGGACAGGGGTGGACATTCCAAGAACCCCTGGAAGAGAATTTGATCGGTTTTTTCGAAGCTCTGGAGGTCTCTGGATGGGAAAAGGTCCGTCAGGCCTGCCTTGCGCATCCTCGAAGCGAGTTCACGGGCGAGGCGGATTACCTACGCCTTTCCGAGCGCTTGACGGCACTGGAAAAGCGCTTGTGATCACGGACGGGTTGTCTAGCCTGCCGCCAACCAAATGTTCTCAGCGCAACATCAGCCATCCCGTTTTTTCATGATCGGTCGCAGCTTCTCTCTCGCCTTGGCCTGCGGATGGCTCGTTTCTTGCGCCACTCAGGGGCCTTCTTCGCTGGCGGTAACCCAAGTCCTGAATGGCGACCGACTCGCCGATGCGGATGAGTTACTCAAGCGGGCGGAAGGGCTCACCACGGACGCTGAAGCGGCGGCGGTTTATTCGCTGCGGGCAGGGGAGATCGCCTGGAAGTTCTTGGATACCGATGGCGGCTCCGTCGCGGACGTAAAGGCCTTACCCTTGGATCAACGACACGCACTCAAGGTGCTGACAACCGCCACGGAGAATCTGGCGCCGCAGTTCACAGGCGCGAATTACCAGCCCGTTCGGACCTTCTCCCATGCAGGTTATTCTTATCAGGTCGATGCCTCACGAGTTAAAGGCAAGGGCATGTTCCCCTTGGCCAAGCTGGTTGGCGTCAAGCCTGCACATGAGGTTCCGCGGAAGCTTTGTAAAAACTGGCACTGCGAAGATGGCGCCGGAGCGGCTTTTTCACCCCGGTGGAGTATCCCAAACGACCCGGGCATGAGTCGCTTCGTCTCGAAAAGCCGGGGCTACCTTGAGCCAATCAGCGGTGTTCTTACCTTTGATTCACGTGGGAAAACAGGTGCTCCACGGAGAGCTTCCCTTACCGGGTATGATCCTACGATGATCTCCCGCGTCCGCCTTGGGGCTACGGACTACCCGCTCGCTGCCGACTTCACCGCTCCCATCGTTGATCAGACCCAGGATATCCAGGAGCTCCGAATCGCGCTGCAAGGTCTGATTCACCCGGATGTCTTGGATGCCAAGCTGATCATGCTGGAGCCCTACAATCCCCAAAGAATTCCAGTTCTTTTGGTCCACGGTCTCAACTCGCATCCACGGATGTGGAGAGATGTCATCAATGACCTCCGGGCCGATCCGGAGCTTCGCGGGCGCTACCAATTCATGGTGTTTTATTACCCGACCGGCTGGCCGATCAGTTACTCGTCCATGCGCCTGCGCGAGGAGCTTGCCGCCTTCGAGCAGAAGGTAGGGAAACCGAAAAACATGCTTCTTGTAGGCCATAGCATGGGGGGATTGCTCTCACGCATGCAGGTGGTCACCCCGGGGAAGGTGATTTGGAATACCCAGCTTGGAAATGAAGCCGATCGCCTGGACCGCAAGCTGCCGCCGAACCACCTCGTTCGCCGGATGCTGCAATTCCAAGCCGACCCCGACATCACCCGGCAGGTCTACATCTGCACCCCGCACCGTGGCAGCAGTCTTGCGGACCTCTCCCTGACCAACTGGTTCGTCAAGATCCTCGCGCTTCCCACTCGTATCAGCGGCGCCATCCTGGACATCCCCGGTGCTCTCGCCGAGCCCGCGAAAATGACCAGCGTCAAAGGACTTTCGCCGACCAATCCACTCTACACGGCGCTCGATCAGATCCCCATCGAAGTTCCTCATCACACCATCGTCGGCGACCGCGGCAAGGGGGACACCCCGCACAGCAGCGACGGCGTCGTGCCCTACTCCAGCTCGCATCTGGCGGAAGCCGAGTCCGAGGTGATCGTTCCCGATGGGCATGGCGGCTTCAAGCACCCGCTTGCCATCGAGGAATTGCGCCGGATCTTCCTGCTCCATGCCGGGATTCAAGGAAATCCCTGAGGAGCCGGAATTGCCAAAATAAACCCATTTTCTCCTTGCCAAGAGGGTGGCGATCCCTAGTTTTCCCGTCCCATGCCAAGAGTCGGAGGAAAAGCAAAAACACGGAAAGCCGTTGCCAAGCGTTTCAAAGTCACTGGGACAGGGAAAATTCTTCGTCGCAAACAAGGGGCTCGCCACTTGTTGCAAGGCAAGAACAGCAAACGCAAGCGTCGTCTTGGCCAAGCTGCTCTCGTCTCCGACGCTGACCTTCGCAACGTCAGAGAGAATCTTCCTTTTTCCCGGTAACCTGGAAATCGCAGCAACGAATAATAGTCCCGTCCGCTTATCGGGCGGCCTTTACACAGCCTGATCCCGCAAGGGAAACAAGAACAGTCGAGACTGTGGAAGGAAATGAAATCAACGGTCTGTTCAAACTGAAACAATAACAAATGCCACGTGCCACCAACTCACCGGCCAGTCGCGCCCGCCGCAAGCGGACGCTGCTCCGTGCCAAGGGTTTCCGCGGTTTCCGCTCGAAACTCTTCCGTTACGCCAAGGACGCTGTCCGCAAGGCGATGACGTATGAATATCGCGACCGGAAAAAGCGCAAAGGTCAATTCCGCCGTCTATGGACCCAGCGTATCAACGCTGCCTGCCGTAACGAGGATCTGACTTACTCACGCTTCATCGAAGGTCTCAAAGCCGCCGGTATCGAAGCTGACCGCAAGATCCTCTCGGACCTCGCGATCAACGACGCTGCCGCCTTCTCGGCCATCGTTGCCCAAGCGAAGAAAGCCCTCGAAGCGAAAGCCGCTTCCAAAGCCGCCTAAGCCCGGGATCCCAACCCTCAACACGCCGTCCAGCCTCGCGCTGGGCGGCGTTTTTTATGCGTGCTTGAAGCTCCGACTCGCAAGCAGTGGAGCCGTTCCGAACGGTCACGAAAAATTCATCAATCGGTCCTTTCTGTAGACCATTTGCCAAAAATGATTTCCGAAATCCTCACAAAAGACTGATACCACCGTTTGAATCGCCTGATACTCGCGAATCGCCCGCCCCCACCAGCTTCCCAATCTTGATACTTGCACGCTCGAAGCGCTGGAAGTGGCGATGAGTTGTGGGCGTGCCGGCAAGGTCTTCCGGCGTCTCAACGCGATCCATTTGCTGTTGATAGGAGCGGATTACGACATCGTGCTGCGCAACAGCCGTGCAAGCGGACGGATGTTGCGACTCTGGATCTCACGCTTCAACGCGCAGGGAATCGACGGGCTCATCTATCGGCCGCGCCCCGGCCGCCCCCCCGCAAGCTCGATGGCAGTGAGGTGGACCGGATCATCCGACCACGTAATGGCTAATCTAAGCTATGGTGGTGGGGTGCGGCGAGTTGAT
>CALMKO010000087.1 GCA_937867415.1 uncultured Verrucomicrobiota bacterium
CGTCGGGGTTCAGGGAGACCTCCGCCTCGACCTGGCTCCAGAGGGCGTATTTCGGAGTCATCCAGGTTTGTTTGAAATAGGCGTTCTTGGTGCCGGAGACATAGCGCTGGGCGACGCTGTAGCGGGTATAGGGTGTGGAGCGGTCGGTGGCGGCGGCGATGATTTCCGCAGGCAGGCCGGGGAAATCGGGCAGGGCGTATTGGGCGTGGAGGTTGAGATTGAGTTTTGCGACGGGATCGGGTCCGCCGAACATCAGCCACCAGCCGAGGGCGGTGGTGCCTCTGTAGTCCTCCTGGGGCGGGGCGACGCGGCCGCGACTGTTGGAGATGCAGGCGTAGCCATTGAGCCAGGACGGAGCAGTGTCGGCGACCATCCAATCGAAGCCCATGCGGGCCTTTTGGCGGAGGAGGGGATCCGGGGCGAAGTTGGCGAGGGTGTGGAAAGGGCCGAGGTTGAAGGTGAGGTATTGGCCGGAGTTGTGTTCCTCGCTGTTGTAGCGGGGGAGGTTGGTGAGGAGGTGATCGATGAAGGTCTTTCCGCTGGGATCGCCGGTGCCGTTGGAGCCGCTGGAAACGGCGGTGACCGGGCCGACGCCCCAGATTTCCGAGGCGAGGTAGGCGGCGGTGGCGCCCATCAGGCGTTGGTTCGGCGTGGAGCCGCCGTAGTAGCGCGCGCCGACGTATTCATCCCGATACTTGTCCCTGAGTTCCTGGGGGAAGATCGCGTTGTGGCGGTACCAGGCGTCCATGCCGGGCCAGAGCGAGAAGCCCGCGTTGGCGACTTCCGCATCCGCATCGCCGACAGCAGCGGAGATGTAGCTGAGGCCGGTGGCGGTGTTGCCGCGGGCGATCCTGCCCTGACCATACCAGAAGCCGGTGCGGCCGATGCGGTTCGGGCCGCCACCGGTCTGGCCGACGTTGGGAGTGGTCGAGTTCAGGTGGTCGAGCAGGGTGTCGACGCGTCCCTCGAAAGTGCTCTGTGCAAAAGCGGAAACCGAGAGAGTCAGGGCTGCGACGATGGGTGTTAGATTCATGGGTTTGAGATCTTGAGACGGAAAAAGCGGCGTGCGCCTGGGCCCTCGGGGATGCTGGCGCGGACGCTTTGGGTGGAGCCTTCGCTTTCAACGGTGCCCGGGCCGACAGAGCTCCAGGAGTGAGGCGCGAGGGTGTCGGAGTGTTCGACGGCGAAGATGTAGCCCGCATCGAAGGCTTCCTTGCTGCGGGTGTAGGTGAAGTCAAGATGGGTCCCGTTTCGCGAAATTTCCGTCAGACAGCGGGTGGCTGTGTGAGGATTCTGGCCGGTGGCGAACTCGATGAGGTTGGATTCGCCATCGTTGTTAGAATCGAAGCTGTCGGCGGCGTTGCCGGAGTTGGCGGTGGTGCCGAAATGGGTTTGGCGCCAGGATGCGGCGGGGCTTAGCACTGCGCCGACCTGGATGGTCACGGTGTTGGTGGCGGTGGTGCCACCTAGGCGGGCGACGGGCTGGGTAGCGAGGAGTGCGATTTCCTGGGTGGTGAGTGCGGCTTTGACGATGACGGCTTCGTCGATCCTGCCGTTGAACCAACGGGATGAAGCCGACCACGACTGGGCGTGGCCACCGATGTTCACGGGGTGGGTATCATTAAAATTGAAGGGGATGTTTGCTGCGGAGCCGGCGGGGCTGCCGTTGAGGAAAAATGCAACGTTGCCCCGGTTGGGCGAAATGCGGGTGTAGGTGAGTGCGACGTGGTGCCATTGTCCGGCGGTGGCGACGTTGCTCGAGGCGAGGTTTATGTCCGCAGAGGTGCCGTTCCAGTGGGCGAGGCTGACGCGGTTGTTCCCTGCTTGGCACCAGAGCTGGAGTTCCTCCTCGGCTCCGAAGCCGTTGCCGCTGCCGAGATGGAAGATGAAGTCGTCGTTGGTGGTGTTGGTGCGCTTGAACCAGCAGGCGAAGGTCCAGTTTTGGTCGTTGAGGTTGAGATCTGCTGAGCTGATGGTGCGGCGGATGCGGGCGGCATTGTTGTCGCCATTTTCGGTGAGCTGGATGGACTGGGTGTCGAATGCGGCAAGAGCGGTTGGCGCATCGGTGACCCATTGTGCGCTGCCGGTGCCGACGGTGTTGATGTCGGCCGGGCGATTGTTTAGCGAGGTGTCCGGGACGAGGGTGGAGGTGAGGTCGTCTGGCGCGGCCATGTCGTAGTGGGCGTAGATGCGCGGGTCGTTGCCGAGATCGGCGGAGCTGTATTGGAAGCTCGCGATTCCGGTGAAGTTATTCGCCGGGGTGAAGCGGGCGGTGCGACCGTCGGGCAGGAGGGTGACGCTGCCGGCGGTCGGATTGCTGACTCTGAAAAGCAGGCTGGAGTCCGGGGTTTCGGCGTCGGAGACCAAAGTGCCGAGGTCGATGTTCAGCGGGGTGTTAGGAGGTGTGCCGGCGGTTCCGGGGGTGGCGACAGGCGGCGAGTCCGGCGGATAGGCGGCTACGATTTCGATGGCTTCGCTGGTGGTGGAACCGTCCGGATCGAGAGCGGTAATGACGACGGTGGCGGTGCCTTTTCTGTTAGGTGCAAGGGTGATGCCGAGTGTGCGCTGGGTGCCCGATCCTGATAGGTTGAGATTTGCATGAGGAATGAGTGATGGGGTGAGGGAGCGGGCGGTGAGTGTTACGGTGGGGGAGTTGTCAGTGACGGTGAAGGGTAGCGAAATGGCGGCGTTTGGTGCGAGTGTCTGGTTGATAAGGCCCGTGATGACCGGTGGGTTGTTGCCGGCACCGACGTAGCGGTTGGTGGAATTGTCCGGGAGGATTTCGGTGAGTTTGAGGCCGCGGGTGGGATCGGTATCCGCTTCGGCTAGCAGGCGGCGGCCATCGGTGAGGGTGACCAGCGCGGAGGTGGCGGTGGGGTTGGTGATGGAGGCGACCGGGTTGCTCTGGCCGGGTCTGAGGGGGAGGAATAGGGTGAGAAAGTGGCGGGTGCCGGTGCCGGAAAGCGTCTGGGTGACGGTGGTGGCGGGCGTTTGGCTGCCGAAGGAGAGGTTGGGCTGGTCCCAGCCGAGCATTTCGGAGAGCACGGGGGTGGTGGAGCCGCTGTTCGCCAAGCGGGCGCTGACGCTTTCTACGTTAAGTCCGCTGCCGAGGCAGGGGACGACGGCGAGATTTGCCTGGCCTGCGTCGGTGGTGGTGACGGTCTTCGTGAGCGGGTCAAGGGTGGTGTTGGTTGTCAGTAAATGCCAGCGGGCTTGGTAGGTGCGCGATGTCGTGGTGTCATTGGGGACCATGGTGTCGGCGACGAGGTAGATGTCCGGCTTCACGAAGAGGACGCGGCGGGTTTGGGCGGCGGGACGGTTGTTATAACTTGCGCCATAGCCGCGGTTGTAGGTTCCGGCGGCGAAGTCGTGGAGTGCGCCGGATTCCCAGCGCATCTCGATGGGGGCCTGCGATTGGTAGTCGGCGTCGGTGGGGGAGTAGGTTCCATCGCCGCCTCTTTGGGAGAGTCCGTCCACGGTGATGCAGTTATGGGAGTAGCTGCTGGTGCCCCAGGTGCGCCAGATGCTGGATTCGTAGGAACCGCCGCCGCTGTCGAAGAGAATTTCGCGGCCATGGGCCCAGAGGACGATGTTGAGTTTGTCTTCGTGGCGATGGCTGCTGGCGCCGAGCGGGCCGGCATCGAAGCAGAGGAAGTTCGCGTTGCTTTCCCAGCCGGAACGCATGGCGGCGAATCCGGCGTAGGGGAAATTCCACGAGGTCTTGGCGGGCTTGGTGCCACCGCCGCTGGTCCAGAGGAAGTCGCTGCGGTGGGGGAACAACTTGAAGCCGTCTTGGAGGTGGGTGCGGCTGTCTTCATTGGCCGCGCCGCAATTGTTGAAGGGCGGCATGAGGCGGGTAGGGGCGGAGTTGTAGAGAAGAAATTCGTAGGCCTTCTCGGTGGAGGCGATGAAGCCGGGGGGGAGATCGGCGATGCGGTTGTTCAGGGACGCGAGTTCGTGGATGCCTTTGATAAATTCCAGGGTGCCGATGTGATAGCGTGGGGAGAGCTCGATGTGGGCGCCGTCCGGATAGAACTGGAGTTGCTTCTGGGCATCCATCTGGGTCGCTGCGTAGCTACGCCATTCGGCGGCTTCGTTGAGCTCGGGAAAGAGAGTGGCTGAGGTGTAGAGGCCGTTGAGTTCCCAGGCATCGATGTTGAAATTCATGGCGGGGCCGATTGAATTTTGCCGCAGGTGGCGGGTGTTCTCGATGGTGGATTTCAAATAGAGCACGACATCTTCATCGGTGAAGGAGGGCGAGAGAATGAAGCGCAAGAAGGTATCCGGCCAGGTTCTCATGCGCTCGGCGGCTTGGATGGTGGCCCATGGGGCGAGGATGCTTTGGGGGTTGGTGGGTACCGGGCACTGGGTGATCCAGCTGCGGAGTTGGCTGGCCCAGGCGATGGTGTAGTTTTCATTTCCGGTTCCCCAATAGGTGGTGCCGAGGTTTGGCCAGAAATTCATGCGGTTGATCAGGCTGATCCATTGGGAAGTCTGAGCGGGGGAGAAGAGCCAGTTGATCTCGCCATTCGGGAAGCTCTGGGTGTGGCCGGCGAAGGAAAAATTTCCAGCGATCTGGGTATCGGCGGTGGTTTGATCGAAGGAAATGTTGGTGGTGGGACTGCGCCAATTGAAGGTCCAGTTCACATTGGTGCGGGTGCGGAGGTAGGACGCGAGCGCGGTCTTCGCAGCGGGGAAGTTGCCGGCGGTGGCGAGAGACTTGACGGTTTCCAGACCGGGATGGTCGAGATTGAGGGCGCTGAAAAGTTGGGTATCTGATAGGGTGGGCGTGTAGTCGTCGATGACGAGGAAGAGGGTGTTGCCGGTGATTTCGAGGCGGGCGGTGGTCGGGTTGGAAGTGGTGAGCGTGAGTGTGGATGGCGGGGTGCCGGTGGTGCTGCCCCAGGTGATGAGCGGGAATCTGGCACCGATGGGGCCGAGGTTGGAGTCGGCGATGATGTTGATGTGGGGGAGGGTGGTGAAGTCTGCCGCGCCGGTGATATGGAGTGGTGCCAGCGTGGTGCTGGGGGTGATGGTTCCGAAGTTGAACTCAAGGTTCGAGGCGGTGCCGCCGTTGTTGACGGTGAGGCTGGCGCAGGTCCAGCGTTTGGTGGGATCGGTGATGGAGAGGCCGAGAGTGGCGGTGTTTCCGGTGGTGGCTGTGACTGAAACAGCGCTGTTTTCCGAGGAGCCGCCGACCACGCCGATGAGTTTTCCGGAATGGATCGTGGTGGTGCCGGAGTAGGTGTTGGTGGCGGATAGGGACCAGGTGCCGCTGCCGATTTTCTGGACTGAGTTGTGGTTTCCTCCATTGCTGATCGCACCGCTTACGGTGTTGGCGCCGGAGGATGTGCCTGCAAGAACGAGGGTTCGGGAGCTGGTTCCGGCATTGACTGTTCTGAGTGTCAGGCTGCCACTATCGCTGACAATGGCGGTATCTCCCGCGCCGGTATTCATTTGAATGTTACCATTGATGACATTGTCTCCGGAAAGGTTTCTGATGGCGCCGTTAGAAGAGTTGGGATTGCTGGTGATGAATGAGATGCCGGATGGCAGCGCGATATTTCCGTCGGAGCCGTCCAGCTCGATGCGTGTTCCTCCATTTCTGATGAACACGGTTTTGTTTCCGGCTCCCAAAGCGCCGCTGTGTTTAAGTTGGACAACACCTCCATTGAGCGTGCCGTTGGTGTCACCGAGCACAACATTGCCGCCGAATGAATTGGCTTGTGTTAGGATCAGGCGGCCTGTGCCGCGCTTGGTGAGGCCACTGGAACCCGCGATCAGCGAGTGGATGGTGGCGGTGACACTCGCTGCGGTGGTGAGCGTGGGAGTGCTGCCGTTGAGGGTGAGGGTGTGGCTATGAATGGAAAATCCAGAGGCGTTGAAGGTGAGGTCGTTGGCGGTGACGCCGCCACTGGCGAGGTTGATGGTTCCGGGAGTGCCGGAGAAGACGGCGTCGTCATCGGTGCCGCCGGGAGCGGGCCAGGGCACGGCGCTGCTGCCATTGAACCAGTTGGCGGTGGTGGCGGCGTCCCAGGTGCCCGAGTTGCCGGTGCCGGCGGGACCCCATGTGAGGGTGGCGGCAGTCAAGAGTTGGCAGCTCAGGCAAACCAGCATGAGTCCAAGCCCCCGTCGGAGTCCTTGAGTTCGTGAAATTGAAAGGCCAGTGAGCATCGTAATGGAGTGGGATTCTGGATCACGGCGCGTCCGGCCCGCAGCTGGCGAGTGGATACAATTCTCCGGAGGCGAAAAATCGATAAGACATGGGTTGTATAGTGGGTAAATGCGCGGTTATCGGTACAATTTTGATAACATAGCACAAAGTCGCCCACGGACACTACAAATTACAAGTCAAAGGGAGTCATCCTTTTGGCGGATGTTCTGGTTCTTGAATCCCATGGTTTCGTATGATAAACCTAATCTATGAACCCAATCCACGTGACTGCGGCTTTTCTCGTGAGTATTTCAAATTTGGCAATGGCCGTTGAGCCATCAAATTTGCCGGAAATGCACTGGGCGGATGAATCGAGCGGCAGGCCGTTTTCCAAGGATCCATCGGTGATTCGGTTTGGTGGTGAATATCTGATGTATTATTCGCTTCCCGGTCCGTCGAATGGGATGGGTGGGTGGAGTGTGGGAATCGCGCGCAGCAAGGATCTTGTGAAGTGGGAGAAGGCGGGCGTGGTTGGTCCTGCGCAGGAGTGTGACAAGAAGGGGCTGGCCGCTCCTGCGGCGTGGGTTCACGAGGGGAAGGTGCATTTGTTCTATCAGACTTATGGAAACGGTCCCAAGGATGCGATCTGTCATGCGTGGTCGGTGGATGGTTTGAACTTCACCCGTAATCCGGAAAATCCGATCTTTGCGCCAACGGGTGCGTGGACGGTAGGTCGGGCGATCGACGCGGAAGTATTTCCTGTGGGGGGCAAGTTGTTCTTGTGGTATGCCACGCGTGATCCGGAGATGAAGATCCAGATGCAGGGTGTCGCATCGGCTCCGTTAGGTTCCGACTTTGGGAAGAAGCAGTGGACGCAGATCGGAGAGGGGCCGATCATGAAGCCGGAGCTGCCTTGGGAGACGAAATGCATTGAAGCCGCTTCTGTCATGAAGCGTGATGGCAAGCTATGGATGTTCTATGCCGGTGGCTATAACAACGAGCCTCAGCAGATCGGAGTGGCCTCATCGGTGGATGGGATTTCATGGACGCGCCTCTCGGACAAGCCGCTCCTGCCGAACGGGCCTCCGGGATCCTGGAATTCCTCGGAGTCCGGTCACCCCGGCATTTTCAATGATGTTGATGGAAAGACCTACCTCTTTTTCCAAGGGAACAACGACAAGGGGAAAACCTGGTATCTGTCCAAGGTGAGGATTGATTGGAAGGATGGCGTGCCGGTGTTGGCGGATTGATCTCCGCGCTCAACTCCTCAGCAAGCCGCGCTCCATCGCCAGGGTGACCGCCCGGGTGCGGTCCGGTGCCCCAAGCTTGTCCAGAATGTGGGCGACGTGGCTTTTCACGGTGGGTTCGCCGATTGCGAGTTCTGATGCGATTTGTTTGTTGGCCATGCCTTTGGCGACAAGGCGCAGGACATCCATTTCCCGGCTGCTGAGGAGTGGTTGGAGGTTTCTTTCCGCCAGTTTACGCGAGAGTTCTGGGGCGAGGTAACGTTCTCCCGCGGCCACGGTCCGGATCGCGCTTACGATGGCATCCTTCTCGCAGGATTTCGGAATATAACCCCATGCTCCTGCTTGCAGGGCGCGGTGAATGTCCTCTGCGGTGTCATTGATCGACACGAGGATGATCCGTGCTGTTGGGAATGATTCGAGGATCGCGCGCGTTACGTCGACCCCATGCCTGTCAGGCAGGATTCCGTCCATGAGCGTGACATCAGGCTTGAGTTTGCCAAAACACGCGATGGCCTCAGCACCGCTGGCTGCCTCCCCGACGACGTCGATATCCGTCTCGGTGGAGATGGCTCCGATGAGTCCAAGGCGGACCATGAAATGATCATCGACGACTAAGATACGGATGGGTTTTGTCTTCATATGGATGATTCGTTGGGGAGGCTTATGGTGATCGTGCAGCCTTGGGAGGGTGCGGAATCGAGGGCGAGGGTGGCGTTGATCTTGGCGGCGCGTTCGTGCATGCCTAGCAGTCCGAAGTGGGGGCCGGGTGAAGGCTGTGAGGTGGCAGGATCGAAGCCGCAGCCGTCGTCCTTGATTTGGAGGCGGGTCAGTTCAGGGAGGTATTCCAGGCCGATGTTGATATGGGTCGCATTGCCGTGTTTGATGGCGTTTGTGGTGGCCTCTTGGGCGATACGGAGCAGGTGGAAATCCACTCCGGCGTTGAGTGGGTGTTCCTTCCCCTGGACCTCGACCTCAATGTTAGGGCCGGTGGGGCCACTGGTTTCAGCGATGGCTCGGAGGGCGGCGGACAGACCGTGTTTTTCGAGGACTTTCGAGCGCAGATCCCAGACGGAGCGGCGTGCTTCGAGGCGGGTGTAGCGGAGCATGCGGCGTGCGAGGGACAGGGTGCTGGATGCGGCAGCGGGGTTCTGATTTACCGCGTGGTCGAGGCTGTCTAGCTGGAGTGCCACGCCGGATAGTTGTTGTTCGAGCGTGTCATGAAGCTCGCGGGCCATCCGGTCGCGTTCCTCGCCGATGGTCTCGGTGCGCAGCTTGTCGCTGATGATCTGCATTTGGGACTTCACTTGCCGCCGCATGAGCCAGGTGCCGCAGAATCCGAGCAGTGCGATGCTACTCATGATGGCCAGTGCGACTAACAAACGGCGTGTGGTCCACCATGGGGCGCGGCGGATGATGTCGATGCCGTCGTTTTGGGGGAGATGAATTCGGAATCCATCCACCCATTCGATGCGTGGCAGGGCGTGGCTGGTGGTGAGCTCGCAGATGCCCGTTAACCGCACCCGGTCGCCGCTGGTGAGGATGAGTTGGTGGTCGTGTCCTTTGTTCGGCAGAAGCGCCTCAAAAAACTGGCCGTCTTTGCTGAATTGCAGAATTCCATCGATCCTTCCCTCCCTGCGTCCAAGATAGTCCGCTTCCAAGGTGATCCACTCGGAGTGGAAGATGGAGAGATCGTCTGATTTGAAGTTAAACGGCACCGGCGAGATGGAAGTGGGGGTGGCGGTCTTGATCACGCGGATGGCGCGGAGCACGGGGCGAAAAGCGGCAACCGCGCCGAATCCATCGACCTCCACCGGCGTGCCGGGCAGGAAGTCATTAGGCCTGGCGGCTTGAATCAGGGTGCTGCCGGTTGAGTCTCGCAGATAGAATCCCTTGGGGTCCAGCTGGGTAATCGTGCCTTGCAGGCGGACAGGACTGGTCGGGCCCAATGACCCTGTCAGAAGCTGGGAGACGGTGAGAAGTGGGTGGTTATCACCGTTTTCCGTGGCTGCCTGGGGAAGGATGGCGCCGAATGAGGAGACGAAGAAATGTCGATCGGTCATCTGGCGCTGACGGTTGAAAATGGTGCCCATGATGCCTCGCAGGCGGACCGGTTGCTGCATGAGGGACGCGGCGGTTTCCTCGGCATGGGGCGACATGGGGAGTTCCGCCTTGAATGGCAGGCCGTGGACATCGACTGCCAGAGTGATCCGGTCATCACCGATTTCATAGCCTGTCACCACGGCCGGGACCTCGACCCATTGCGAGTCGAGTTGGGGGGAGAAAATTTCACCCGCGCCCGGTTCAAGCGGGCGGGGCAGCGGACGTTTTCCGAGTATCTTCACGCGACCCTCCTTGATGCTGGGGTAGTAGCCAAGTGCGTCGGAAATACCCTCCACGCTGACTTGATCGCCGGGTGCGACGGGTTTTTCCGGCCTGCCTTTGCGGGTTGTTTTGATGAAGCAACCGGTGCTGCCGTCATGGATGAAGAAGTGGAAGGAAGCGCTGGGTTCGATGCCAACCACGATGCCTTCGATGCGCACAGGAACGCCGCTGGCCGCCTGTTCCGCCGTCAGTTCACGCAACTTGGTAAGGTCGGTGATGGGCTCAAGGGCGGACGCCGCCTGGGAGAAAACCAAGGCGGCTGAGAGAATGGCAAGCAGACGATCCATGGGATGGAATCCTAGCCGATGGATTGAAAGAGTCGAGAGCTTGAGTAAGGAGGCATGGAAACCCGTGAATTTGCACCCGTGGGAGCTCCGCCTGCATGACAGGGACGGGCAACGGCTTGTTTCCCGAATCTCAATAACAACGTATGGCAAACAGGGCTGCGGGGACGTCAATGGAAGGACTGAGGAGCTGGATCTCAAGACGGTCGGTCGTCATCGGAGGGTCGAAGCGGATCGTCCGGCGCGTTTGGTGGTTCGCGGCGATTTCTGCGACGATCGAGGTGGCAGCGTGATGAAGCGTGGTGGTGGCCGACTGGCCGCTTCCTGACGGGTTCCCGGATGGCGGCGAAATGGAGACTTTCACGTTCTGGACGCAGAATGGCATGTCGCGTTCCGGGTGGCCCATGAGGACGGACTCCATGGGATGGTCGAAGTCGGTATCGAAGTCGAGTTCCACGGTTGTGAGTGTCTGCGGTTCCTTCCAAGCGAGTCGGAGGGTGGGTTGTTCGTGCGAGAAATCGGCCACCCAGGCGTTGGTGCTCCGGGTGGGGCGGCTGATGCCGTTGGTTAGATTTTCCACGCTGAAGCTGCGCAGCGGGGGATCGAGGGTGAGGGCGAGGTTCTTGCCCGCAGGGCGGCGCTTGGGTGTCCAGAACTCAAAGGTATCGATGCCGATTCCGGGGGGCGGAGACTGGGTGTTCGACTTGGCGACGGCCTTGTTGCCGGCTTGGCAAAGCGCCAGGATGCCAGTCAGGCGTTGATCGCTGAGATGGGCGGAAATTTGATCGTTCTTGATCAGGCAGATGAAGGCATACCGAGTGTCCTGAAGCTGGGTCTCAAAATCCAATGTCACCTTTTGGTCCTTGCCCGACTCGAGTGGGATGGCCAGGGATTTGAGGATCACATCCGGGGTGTGATTGTCCGGTTTTTCACTGGTTCTGAGTTCCGCGTGGAGCGTGGTGGGTGCGCTGACATCAAGGGTGAAGGAGATTGCCGGGACCGCACCTTGTGAGACGGGCAACATCATGGCCCAGGATTCCGCGAGATGGAGGGTCTCGCCGCTCGCAGAGAGTTCGGAAAGCGCGAGCTCACTGGTTGCAGTGATGGTGGCGCTGCGGGCGAGGTCGACGGGTTCCTCAAGGGTCACGCCCGGGATGTACTGGCCGGTACGCAGCAGCGTGTTTTGGAACTCGCGCATGAGCGACGGCTTGAGGAGTTCGCGCGGATTGACCTGATGTTTCAGGCAGAGTGCGGCGGCGATCCCGACCGCCTGGCCACCGTGGGCGCAGGTGGCCATGACCCGGGTGCTGGCGAAGGCGACGTGGGAGGCGCTGATGATCCGCCCGGCGAGCATCAGGTTCGGAATGTTCCGGCTATACATCGAGCGCCAAGGGATCTGATAGGTGCCCTTGGAGTGCCACTGGGTGCAGCCGGGTTGCGCGCTGAAGACGCCGTCCACCGGGTGGAGGTCGATGGCCCATCCGCCGAATGAGACGGCATCCGGGTGGACGCGCTGTTCCACGATGTCCTGCTGGGTGACAATGAGATCGCCCTCGAAGCGGCGGCTTTCACGTTTGCCCGGAATGGTGCCGACCCATTCGAGAGTGAGCGTTTCCGCTTCGGGAAACTGGCCGGAGTTCTTGATGTGGTTCCAGACGCCGTAGGAGACTTTCCAGAGTTCCATTTTGATGGTCTCGCTGTCGTGAATGGTGTCGAGCGCGCCACCCCACTCGATCCACCAGAGGCGGCAGCCGGATTCGCCCGCCTTGAAGTCCCGCCAGCGCGGGATCTTGGTGATGTCGGAGAGGGCAAAGCTTGGGGGGGTGAATTTCACCGGACGTCCCGTATCTTTGGAATGGAAATATATGGTATGCCCTAACAGCTCCGACGAGGCCTTTTCAGGAGCGAACAGTTCACCGAATTCCTCGCGCCCTTCCGCGCCGATGCGGAATGCTGCACCTGCGAGGAACCCGACGATGCCATCGCCGCTGGCGTCGCAGAAGAGCGGGGCGGAAATCACATAGCAAGTTGAGTTCTGGGAGCAAAACGCGGTCACCGAGCGGATGCTGTCGTCCGCGCCTTTCTCAAGATCGTGAACAGCGGTGTTCAGGAGCAGGGTGATGTTGCTTTCCGCGAGCACCCACTCAAGCAGGATGGTGTCCAGAATGAGGGAGTTCCCTTCGGGGTTGCGGTGCATGTTTTCGACGAGGATTTCATCGATCACGCCACCTTCGCGGGCCCAGCGGTTGTTATTTCCCATGTGGGAGGTGGCACCGAGGATCCAGAGCCGGACTTCGCTGGAAGCGTTTCCGCCGAGTACGGGGCGGTCTTGAACCAGCGTGACCTTGATTCCGGCGCGGGCTGCCGCGATGGCACAGCAGGCACCTGACAGGCCGCCGCCGACGACAACGAGGTCGCAGGATTGGTGAAGGGTGTGGAGCTCTCTTTGCGGGGCGGGTGCTTCGATGATCATGGTGAAGGCGAGGTGATGGGTGATACGGTCGGGTGGTGAATGCGGGCGAGCCAAAGGAGTAACCAGGCGGCGGGGTGCAGGAAGGCCATGATCAGGAACCATTGGCCGTAACCGTGTCCTTGGACCTGTTCCAGAAGTCCTCCGAAGACGGACTTGATCGCTTGGTCGAGGAAGCCTGCCGGCTTGGTGGAAGGTCCGCTGACCATGGTGGCGACGATCATGTTCATCACGATTCCACCGATGGTGCTGCCGGTGGCGACCACGCTGAAGACCGTGCCGAGCGAGTGCTTGGGCACGAGATCGACGACAAGCGAGCTGATGTTGATGAGCCAGGCCAACGAGGCCACGACCGTGCACGCGGCAAGTGTCATGGCGAGGCTGAGACCGGTGATTTGAGAAATGAAGGGGGAGAGCGGCATTAGGCAGGCGCAGCCAAACATCACCCACATGCGGCTTCTGGCCGGGGCCATGCCCCGTGCCACGAGGCGACCAGACAGCCAGCCGCCTAACAGGCTGCCGATCCCGGCGGCCGCGTAAACCACCCAGGTGATCTTGAGCTCTTCCTGGCTGAGATGCCTGTCGCTGGAGAGGTATTTGGCGAACCAAAATTGATAGAAATACCAAACGGGATCGGTGATGAGGCGGCCGACCAGAAGATACCAAGTGCCACGGTAGGTGAAGACTTGCCCCCATGTCCAAGGGCGACCGGCCTCTTTGGCCGCTTCGACATCGGAGGTTTCCTCGATCAAGGCGAGCTCGTCAGGGCCCAGAAAACGATTTTCACGGGGTTGGCGGTAGAGGAAAAGCCAAGGAATCAACCAGACCAGCCCGGCAGCACCGGTCACGATGAATGCCACACGCCAGCCGGTCCCGTGACTGAAGATGTTGGTGACCAGTGGCAGTTTTTCTGCGTAGGGATAGGTGGCCAGGGGGATGACGATGTATGGGGCCAAGGTCGCGCCGATGGTGGCTCCCATGGTGTAGAATCCGATGGCAAGCGCCCTTTGGCGGGCAGGGAACCACTCTGAGACTGCTTTGGAAGCGGCCGGCCACACACCTGCCTCGCCAAGGCCGAGGGCGAAGCGGCAGATCGACATCGAGCGCATGCCCTGCGCTCCAGCAGTGATCATGTTGGCGATCGACCACCAGGTGACGAAAAGGATCATGCCGGCGCGAGTCCCCATGATGTCAGTGATGCGGCCGGAGACCAAATAGGCAATCGTGTAGGCAACGAGGAAGATATTGACCACGTTCGCATAGTCACGATCATCCATATCGAGGTCCTTCTGGATCGTTGGTGCAAGTGCGGACAAGGTTTGGCGGTCGACGTAGTTGAGGACTGCCGCGCCGAAGAGAAGTCCGATGATCCACCAGCGCAGGCCGGGGATGACACAACGCTTTTTCCCGCTTGGTGTGACGGGGGCGGTGGGCGTGGTGATTGTCGGATGAGAGGGCATTGGGCGGATTCGGAGCGGAGGCGTCGGGCTTGCAGGTGAGTTAGATCACCCCTGCGCCATGAGGTTAAAGCAAATTTCCCTTGCCTGTCATGCGAGAGTGCGCATTATTTCTGCGATTTTGCGTCCAGCCATTATGTCAAAAAATGAAATGAAGTCAGTTCCTGTAAAGCGGGTGGCAATTCTGGTTGACACATCAACCACCTGGGGGCGCGACGTGATTGCAGGAGTGCATCGGTATAGCCGCGAAAACGTGGGATGGCAATTGTTTGTTGAGCCGCGCGGGGTGGAGCAGCGGCGCTGGTTGCCGATCGGGTGGAAGGGAGATGGGGTGATCGCGCGGGTGGGTTTCTTGGATTTGGCCAAGAAACTGAAGTCGCTGAAGCTGCCGGTGGTCAATGTCTCCGGGATCACGCTGCCGAAGCTGGATTTTCCGCGGGTCGTATCGGACCAGGTGGCGGCGGCGAACGTGGCGGCCGAGCATCTGCTGGCACGGGGGTTCCGGCATTTCGGATATTTCAGTTTGCTGGGCTTGGAGTATGTGGCGGAGCACCAGCAGGCGTTTTTGGATCGTTTGCGGAGGGAGGGGCACCGTTGTGATGTCTTCGCGGTGAGTCCTCACCTTGGCGCAGAACCGGATTGGAATCTCGATATGAAACGCTTGGGGAAATGGCTCCGGGAACTTCCCAAGCCTCTCGCCGTCTTTACTTGGAACAGCAGCAGCGCGCGGGAGTTGATCTATGCCTGCATGCAGTCCGGCTTGTCGGTCCCTGAGGAAGTGGCGGTGCTCAGTGGCTCGGACGATGATTTGTTCTGCGAAGTCACGCCGGTGCCGATTTCCGCAGTGCAGCTCGGCTGCGAGCAAATCGGCTACCGCGCTGCGGCGGAATTGGATACCATGATGAAGAACCCCACATCGAAGGTGGTCCCCGAGGTGCTGATCCCGCCGCAGGGGGTCGTGGAACGACGCTCGACGGATACTCTTGCGGTGGGCGATCCTGCGATGGTCAAGGCGTTGCGGTTCATCCGTGAAAATCCGGCGCGGCTCATGAATGTGAGCGACGTGGCCAGGCAGGCCGGGCTCTGCAGGCGTGCGCTGGAGCTGCGCTTTCAAAACCTGTTAGGGCGTTCGCCGGCGTCCGAGATCCGCCGTGTGCGTCTGGATCATGCGATCGACCTCCTGCAATGCACGAATCTGTCGGTGGCGACGGTCGCGGAGCGATCGGGATTCAGCAGTCCCGAATACATGGCTTCGGTTTTCAGAAGCCAGCTTGCAAGTACTCCACTCCATTACCGTAAACAGAATTAAGCGGCCGCTGTTCGAACGTGATGTGTCGGAATGGCAGGCTTGCTACAATTCACCGCAGACGATCATGGTAAACCCCGCACCCGACCCCGAAAATGAAAGCAAGTGGCTCCGCGAGGCCGCTGCTGGCGACTTGGCAGCGTTTTCCAAGTTGGTCTTGCATCATCAATGGGCGGTCCGGGCCTACCTCCTTGCCCGTTTAAGCCGGAAACATGAGGCGGAGGATCTGGCTCAGGAGACATTCCTCACCGCTTGGAAAGGGCTCAAAACCTTTGACTCCTCCCGCGCTTTCGCCCCTTGGCTGCGGGGGATCGCTGAGAATCATCTCCGCAATCACCTGCGGAAGTTCCGGGCCGAACCGATCGGGGGCGATGAGGCCCTCCAACTGCTGCTGGATCGCCATGCGGATTTTTCAAGCCCCACCGAAGACGAGTCGGATCTCGCCACGGCCTTGCGGGATTGCATGGCGAGGATCGATGACGAGGCGCGCAAGCTTCTGATGTCACGCTACGCCGAGGGCCGCAGCATGGCCGAAATCTGCGCGAGCACGGGAAAAAAACATTCCGCCATGACCATGAAACTTCACCGCCTGAGGCTTGCCCTGTCGGCATGTGTCGCAGGCAAGCTTGCCGGTTCACAATCAGCGATCTGATGGATATCCCTGACATCGATCTCCTGATCACCCGCTTGCTTGAGGCAGACGCGTCGCCGCAGGAGGTGGAGGCCCTGCGATCCGCATGTGCGGCGGATCCGGCGCTCGCTTTGCGCTTGGTTCGCGAGGTCGCCTTGCATCGGCTCACAGGCGCGGTCATTGCCGGGACGGATGGTGATGCCCGCTTCGCGGCGGAAGTGGTGGCCCGCATCCAGTCTTCTCCGGCGGGTGAGGCGACTCCTGCTCCGACTTCCATCCAGCGGGGTGTTGAAAAACGGGTCCGCCGGACGGTGTTTTTCTCCCGCGTGACCCGTCCGCTGGCGCTCGCTGCGCTGGTAGCCCTGGCGGTAGGGCTGCCGTTTTTGATGGCCTCGCGCGAGTCGGTGACCTTGACCCGGAGCGAGTCCGTGGTGTGGACGGGCGCGTCCGCCGAGATGGGTGACCTGTTGCAGGCGGGACGGGTGTTGGAGCTTTCCTCGGGCCTTGCTGAATTGAAGTTTCCTGATGGAGTATCGGTCTTGTTAGAGGGGCCGGCGAGGCTGCAAGTGACCGGCTCTAAAAGTGCGCGGGTGGACTACGGGCGTCTCGTCGCGCGCGTGACCGAGGTACGCGGCAGGGGCTTTGTGGTCGACGGACCAAGCGGACGTGTGGTCGATCTCGGCACCGAGTTCGGCGTCAGTGTGGAGCGTTCGGGAGCTATGGAAGTGCACGTGCTTGAGGGGGCCGTCACTGCGGCATCCCATCAGCAAAAAGAGTCCGTGGTCACGCTTCAAAAGAACCAGGCGATGCGCCTCGGTTCCGGACCCTCGCAGCGCATCCCTGCGGACGGTGGCGTGTTCGTCACCAATCTCCCTCCCGTCCCGGGGCGGGCGCCCGGATTCATCCGTTGGGGCTTTGAAGAGGAAAGCGGCGCGGCCCTGCGCAACAGCGGCACCGGACTTGCCGAGCCGGAAGCAGGGGCGAGCTTGTTATCGGCAGGCGGAGGGAATGATCTTGCCCGGCGGATTGATGGGAAAATCGGCAAGGCACTCGCATTCGACGGAATCTCGAATTTCGCGGAGAGCGGGTTCGAAGGGATCGCGGGGCAGGCACCGCGCACCGTCTCGTTGTGGGCCAGAATTCCCGAGGACCTCACCATCAATCAGAGTTACGCGATGATCGGGTGGGGGCGCGTCGAGGGCTTGGGAAGCGCCTGGCAGATCTCGGTGAACCCGCTGGCGGAGGATGGCCCGCTCGGTGCATTGCGGGTCGGAACCGGCAAGGCTGCCGTCGTGGGTTCCACGGATCTCCGCGACGGCAAATGGCATCACCTCACAGCCGTGATGTATGGTGGCTCGCCCAATACCGCCACCCATGTGCTGCTGTATGTGGACGGTGTGCTTGAATCCGCAACCCGGAAATCCGTCAGAAACATCGACACCCAGCCCTCGACGGTATCCCACGGAGTCTGGATGGGGCGCAATCTCTCGCGAATCAACTCAGAGCCGCCACAGTCCTTCTTTTTCCGCGGCGACCTCGATGAGGTGTATATCTTCTCCGCCGCACTCGACCAGCCGATGATCCAGCAAGTCATGAACGGGCTGGCACCCGAGTCCTGAAATTTTTTTCGATCCTATTATGAAACTGTTAGCAACCCTGTTCCTGTCCGCCCTGCCGCTTTTCGCCGCCGAACCTCCTTCATGGAGCGGCATCTATCCGCATCTCGCGTTTTTCAACGAAGAAGGTGAGTGCGGCACCGGTGCCGTCGTCCCGTGGGCGGATCGCCTGTGGGCCATCACCTACGGTCCTCACCTGCCGCATGGCTCGACGGACAAGCTCTACGAAATCACCCCGGATCTCAAGTTGGTCGTCCGCCCCGAGAGTGTCGGCGGCACGCCTGCGAACCGCATGATCCACCGTGAATCCGGCCAGTTGATCATCGGCCCGTATCTGATCGATGAGAAGCGGGAGGTGCGGGTGCTTCCGCCCAAGCTCATGCCCGGCCGCCTCACTGGCAATGCGCGCCATCTCAAGGATCCCGCCGGGAAAGTCTATTTCGCGACGATGGAGGAAGGCCTGTATGAGGTGGATGTGAAGACCCTCGAAGTCACCGGCCTGATCAAGGACGGGGGAGGGGACAAGGCCGGATTCACCGAGCAGAAGAACCCCGCCTCTGTCGGTTCGAAGCTTCCCGGCTATCATGGCAAGGGTCTCTACTCCGGCCAGGGGCGCGTGGTTTATGCGAACAATGGCGAGCGGAGCAAGGAGGCCGAGCGCGATCCACGGACCGCCAGCGGCGCGCTCGCCGAGTGGACGGGCAAGGGTGATTGGGAACTGGTGCGGCGCAATCAGTTCACCGAGGTCACCGGCCCGGGCGGTATTTCAGGAAGTGAAAACCCCGCCACCGATCCGATCTGGAGCGTGGGCTGGGATTCCCGCTCGTTGATCCTGATGATGCTCGACGGCGGAAAATGGCATGCTTACCGCCTGCCGAAGGCCAGCCATTGTTACGACGGAGCACACGGTTGGAATACCGAGTGGCCGCGCATTCGTGACATCGGCGAGAAGGATCTGCTCATGACCATGCACGGGATGTTCTGGAGGTTTCCCAAAACCTTCAGCGCGAAAAACGCCGCCGGCATCCGGCCGCGCTCGACCTACCTCAAGGTCATCGGCGACTTCTGCAAATGGAACGACCGGCTTGTCTTCGGCTGCGACGACACCGCCAAGTCCGCCTTCCTCAATGAAAAAATCGGCGATGACTTCCTTGCCAGCCCCGGCCAGTCCCAGTCGAATCTCTGGTTCACCCCGCCCGCGATCCTGGATGTGTTAGGCCCTGCGCTCGGCCGCGGTGCGGTTTGGCTCCGTGAGGATGTGAAGGCTGGAACGCCCTCCGACGCCTTCCTCTTCGCCGGCTATCAAAGACGTGTTCTCCACCTCGCTCACAAGTCCGCACAAGCCGTGGAATTCACCCTTGAGACTGATGCCCGTGGCGATGGAAATTGGCAAACGCTGCGCAAGGTCAGCGTGCCCGCGACGGGATCCGCCATGGTGGAATTCCCGGCAGCCGACAAAGGGGAGTGGATCCGTGTCCGCTCTGTTAGGGATTGCCTCGCCGCCACCGCCGCATTTGTCTATTCCAATCCCGATACCCGGGAAACGGAGTCTGATCCGATGTTCGCCGGCATCTCTGGGGTGGATTCCAAAAGCGAGGTATCCACCGGTTGGATGCGTGCCCGCGGCAATAACAAGCGCAGCTTACTTGTTTCCCTCGCTTCCGAGCCGGACCAGAAGCCATCCGGGAAAATCTGTTATGAGCTCGATGCGGAGATGAAACTGCGCCCGCTTGCCGATGCTCCCAACCCCGGTGAACTGAAACTCGGCACCAGCCTCAAGAATGGCACGCTCACCGTCGAGGAATCCGCCGTCATCTTCACCGACCGCACGGGTGCCAAGTGGCGCCTGCCGCGTGGATCCGCTGCGTTCGACAAGCTCACTGCCAACGGCATCATCCGCCTGCAGCGCGAAATCAGCACTGAGCGCTATCTCCTCAACTGCCACGGAACCTTCTACGAACTTCCCACCGAGAACGCTGGCGGACTCGCCAAGATCCGGCCGATTTCCAGCCACGGGCGCCTCATCGGCGACTTCGCTTCCTATCGTGGATTGCTCGTCATCACCGGCATCGAAGCTGCCGCGAAGTCCCCGCACATCATCCGCTCGGATGACGGCAAGGCCGCTGTCTGGGCCGGCGCCATCGATGATCTCTGGAAGCTCGGCAAGCCCACCGGCACCGGCGGACCGTGGTTGAAGAGCGCCGTCAAAGCCGGCACTCCGTCCGACCCCTATCTCTTCACAGGCTACGACAAGAAATCCCTGTCACTCACTCACGAAGGCAAGGATGCGGTCTCATTCAAGGTCGAACTGGATGTCACGGGTGAAGGCGACTGGGTGCTCTATCAGGATCTGAAGGTGAAACCCGGCGAGACCCTGAACCACGAAATCCCGGATACCTGCCAAGCCTACTGGGTCAGAATCACGCCCTCCGCAGATACCACGGCCAGCGCCCGCTTCGACTATCGATGAAATGGTTGCTCCTGTTTCTCGGGCTTCTTGCACCGCTTCACGCGGGCCAGAAGATCTACCGGATCATGCCGGTGGGCGACTCGATCACCGAGGGCGGGAGCTCTTTTTCAAACTGGCGCTACCCGCTCTGGGAGAGACTCTACACGGCGGGGTATTTGGTTAGATTTGTCGGTTCGCGCAGCACTCCGTCGCGCATGGGTGACCTGGCGCACGAGGGATATGGCGGGAAGAATTCGACCTTCCTCGCCGCCACCGTGCCGGCCAACTTCAAGAAGCACCCGGCGGACATCGTCCTGCTTCACGCCGGGCACAACCAGTTCGCCGATCAGAAACCCGTTCCTCAGATCCTCAAGGACACCGAGTCGCTGATCCGGGATTTCCGCAAGGTGAATCCGCAAGTCACGGTGCTTCTCGCCCAGCCGATCCCGAGCGGCAAGCTGCCGAAGTATTCGTATCTGCCAGAGCTTGGCCGTGAGCTCGGGCTGCTCGCCAGGCACCTCGACCAGCCAGCTTCCCGAATCATCATCGTCCCCCAGGCCGCTGGCTTTGATCCGGTCAAGGATACCGTGGCCGATCTCGTGCACCCGAATGCCACGGGTGCGGCGAAGATGACGCGCCGCTGGTTCGACGCGCTGGTCACGGTCATGGAAAAACCTCCCGCCGTCTATCAGCCGGAACTACTTCCTTACAAATCGCCTGCCAAGGGAGATCTCACGTTGCATGTCTTCCGCCCGGCCGGGGCGGCGACCCCCGCGCGTCCGGCCATCGTCTTCTTCTTCGGCGGTGGATGGCAGCGGGGCACGCCGCTCCAGTTCTATCCGGAATGTCGCGCGCTGGCGGCCAGGGGAATGGTCGCCATCAGCGCGGACTACCGCACGGCGTTCAGCCATGGCACCAGCGCCTTTGAAGCTGTGGCCGACGGGAAATCCGCCATCCGCTGGGTCCGTGCGCACTCCAGCGAGCTCGGGATTGATCCCCACCGCATCGCCGCCGCTGGAGCTTCGGCCGGCGGTCAAGTGGCGGCGGCGGCAGGCATCATCACCGGTCTGGATGACGCCACCGAGGATCGAACGGTCTCCTCGCGGCCGGACGCGCTGGCGCTCTGGTATCCGGTCATCGACAATGGTCCGCTGGGTTATGGTGATGCCGCGGTGAAGGGGCGCTATCAGGAGATTTCGCCGCTGCACAACGTCTCCGCGCAATCCCCGCCGACCCTCTTTTTCCTGGGGACCAAGGACCCCTTGGTGCCGGTGGCGACCGCGCGGGAATTCGAGTCCCGGATGAAAAACGCCGGCGTGCGTTGCGAGGTGAAACTCATCGAAGGTGGTGGCCACCCCGTCTATGCGTATCAAGACGGCCCCTCGACCTTGCGGGATGACATGCTGAACGACTGCGTGATCTTCCTGCGCGCAGGAGGACTGCTTCCACCGGATTGACGGCTGGGGAGGAGGCTTGGACGGCCGGGGTGAGGAGCTGTGATGTGGCGTTTCAGAGGTGATGGGTCGGCTTGGGAACATTCGAGCCATCAAGTCTGGACAAGAAAGAGGGGGATCTTCAGGGTTTTGGGACGTCATGCGAATCTCAGACCGCTACATTGGCAAACAAGTGCTCTCCGGCACCTTGTATGCCGTGCTTGTGCTGGGCTTGGTGCTGGTGCTGGGGAATCTTTTCAAGCAGATCAAGCCTTTGCTGGTGGACCAGAGGGCTCCCTTGGAGTTGGTGATCCGGTTTTCGATCAATGTTTTGCCGGTTTCCTTGTTGTATACCATACCGTGGGGATTTCTGACGGCGGTGTTGTTGGTGTTCGGGCGTTTGTCGGCGGGGCATGAGATTACGAGTTTCCGGGTCGCGGGCTTGAGTCTGGTGCGTTTGGCAGCTCCGGTGTTTGTCATTGGCCTGATTTTGTCGGTGCTGAGTTTCTGGTTGAACACGACGGTCGTTCCGAACTCCAAGGCGACGGTGAAGCAGTTGATTTACGAGCAAGCCAAGCGCGATCCGAAGTCCTTGCTGAAGCCGGGTGTCGTGCAAGGGGACTTCAAGGGTGACGGGGACAGCGTGCAGCGGCTCTTGATCGAGGCGCGGGATGGGGACTGGGTGGAAGGCTTTCATTTCTACATTTTGCCGAACAGCCGTGAGGTCCGTGGGGCGATGACTTATATCCATGCGGCTAGGGCGGCGCTGGCGGTGGATGCGGAAAAGAGCCAGCTGCGGGTGAAGTTGGAAGACGCCTACTTCGAGTCCCGAAATGCCAAGGGCGAGGTGGAGATGGCCTTCGCGGGAGAGGCGGAGCCCTTGGTCATTGATTTGAAAAACCCACGGGACCGGAAGCCCAAAGCGAGCTGGATGTCCAACAAGCAAATCCGGCAGAAGATCGCGGAGAATCCGGACATGAAGCCGGAAGACATGCTAAAGATGCGGTCAGAGATCATGGGGCGTTATTCATTCTCGCTGGCTTGTTTGTCGTTTGCCTTTGTGGCGGTGCCGCTTGGTTTGCAGTCCAGCCGGCGTGATACGTCGCGGGGCTTGATCATGAGTCTGCTGATCGGAGCGGGTTACTTTTTGGTCACGACCTTGGCAGATCAGGTGAAGTCGGAGTCTGCCGCCACCGCGATCCTCTGGGCTCCGAATGTGGCTTGTGTTTTGATCGGGATCTTTCTTTTCCGGCGGGCGCGTTTCCGCTAGCCTCTGGGTGTGCCATGAGTATTTCACGCAGTTTTTCCAAGGCGTCCCGCAAAGTCCGGGGTTTCTTTGCTGCGGAGCGGGTGGTGTTCGTGCCCTTTGTCAGGGACCTGAAGCGGTATCGTTGGGATCAATTCCGACATGACGCGCGGGCGGCGGCGAATGTCACGGTGCTGGCGATCGCGCAGGGGATTGCCTTTGCCGCGATTGCGGGACTGCCGGTGGTGTATGGAATCATCAGCACAGGTGTGGCGGCCTTCGTCGCACCTTTGTTCGCGGGGTCACGTCACACGATCCTCGGTCCGACGAATGCCACGGCGCTGATGGTTTTCAGCTTTTTCTCGGTGAATCCTGCGTTGGCGGGACGCTGGGGTGAGATTATTCCTTTGTTGGTGATGATGGTGGGGATCATCGCGACGGTGGGAGCTTTGTTGCGGGTGGCGGATCTTTTGCAATACGTGTCGCGCAGCGTTCTCGTGGGCTATATTTCGGGAGCGGCGGTGCTGATCATCGCCAATCAACTGACGCCTTTTCTGGGCTTGGAATCCCAGATCAGCCCGGGGACTTCGGCGACTTTTGCCGGGCTGGTATGGGGCCTTGCCGTGGCGCTGCCGCAGACGGAGTGGGTTTCAGTATGGATCGGCGTGACGACTTTGCTGGTTTTTGCCGGCTTCCGCCGCTGGCGTCCCGCATGGCCTGCGTTTGCGCTGACCTTGGTGATCGCCTCGATGAGTTTCGGGTCTTTGATTCATGCGGGTGTGGGGCCATTCAAGGGGGCTGCGACGTTTGTGACCTTCGGGATCGATGATTTGATGTTGAAAATGCCGCAATTGTTTCGAGCCGGGATATTCAGCGACATCTCGGGTTTGTTGAGCATCGCCTTTGCGATTGCGTTCCTGGCCTCCTTGGAAAACACGCTGATGGCCAAGACGCTGGCATCCAAGACGGGGGATCGGCCGGATGTGAATCAGGACATGCTCGCGGTGGGGATGGCCAATCTTGCCAGTGCGGTAGCCGGTGGGATGCCAGCCTCGGGTTCCCTGACGCGGTCGATGCTCAATCACGAATCCGGGGCGAAGACCCGTTTTGCCTCGCTGATTTCGGGCGTTTATACGATGACCTTCGCGGTCATCATTGCGGCATCCGTGGGCTGGGGTTTGCCGTTGATCGACTTCGTCCCCAAGGCGGCGCTGGCGGCGCTGGTCATCGCCCTGTCATTTTCCTTGTTCAATCTGAGGCACATTCAGATCTGCCTGCGCTCGACATCGGACGATGCCGCGGTGCTGGTGATCACGATGATTGCGACGCTGCTGGCTCCTCTGCACGTTGCCATATTCATCGGAGTAGCGATTTCGATCACGCTCTTTCTGCGCAAGGCGAGTCGGCCGTTTTTGGTGGAGTATGAGTTCAGCGAGGCGGGTGAGTTGCGGGAGATGGGTGAAAAGAGGCAGCGGCCGATCCCGGCGATTTCAATCGTCCATGTGGAAGGGGATTTGTTCTTTGGTGCGGCGGAGCTTTTCAGGACCCAGATCCAGCGGACGGTCTCAGATCCTGCGATCCAGGTGATCATCCTCCGGTTGAAGAATGCCCGTCATCTGGATGCCACGAGTGTGATGGCCTTGGAGGATTTGATAATTTTCATGAGGCAAAAAGGTCTTCATCTCATCGTCTCCGGTGCCACGCGTGAGGTGTATCGGGTATTCAAGAAATCGGGGATCCTGGCGACCTTGCAAGAGGGGTGCGACCGGGGGGCGGGCGAGAGTAACATCTTCCTGACGAGCGCGCGGAATCCGAATCTGTCGACGCGGGCGGCACTCAAGCGTGCCCAGCAGCTCCTCGGCACGGAGAAGGCGGAAATCCGGATTTTTTATGATCCCAGTCACCAAGCGGGTGCTGCCGGGTCATGAGTGGATTCCTCAGTCTCCCAGGAAAACATATTCATCCGCCACTCGGTTGAGCGAGCGGATGGCAAGTGGCAAGGACTCGGCCAAATGCGCGAGCGTCGTCCGCGCCGCAGGGGAGGGCGCATGCGGACTTGCGGCGGCGTCTCGGAAGGCCTGCTGCGCGAAGTTTTGGTAAAAGCCGGGATCTTGCGCGCCGCTCTGGGCCCGGCGTCCGCTGAGAAACCCCGGATAAAGGCCGGCAAGCATCAGGAATTGATTCCCTGCGGCGACCTGAAGATGAAAGCGCATGCGCCCTTGGGCGCGATTGATGAAAGCGATGAACTCAGAGGCGTGGGTGAATCCTCTTGCAACGTCGCAGAGCGGGTCCCGGTGGGCGGGGCTGACGCTCCGGGTCATCACGTCCGAGACGTAGTCCGCCACCTCTGGTGCGCGCAGATTGGCTTGTAAAAACGCATGGCGGACGAGGATATAAAAATAAAACCGCGGCGAGATCCGCAGGGTCTCGGGAGAATTCAGCAAGCTGCGGAATACCTCAGGGAGATCTAACATCCCACGCAGTGCATCCGGGTCGGTCCAGAGCTTCTCCACATGCGGTCTCTGCTCGCCAGGGACGAGGACCGAGGCAAGAAAATCCAAATCCGCACTCGTGAAACGATTGCGTGTTGTGGTGGTTTTTTGCTTTAACATTTAAGTTTGGTTAACAAAATTTATGCCAAATTGGCCAGAAAATTATTTAAGTTATCTGTATTACTTGCTGAAAATCCTTTGAATTTACAAGGAAATCCGGGTTTTTGGCACCTGCCAGTTTATCCTTGCTTCCTCATTTCGTGGCTCTTATGCCTCGCTCGTCCCCCAACCCGGGACGACTTAACGATGAACATGACCCGGAACTTCAAATCCGTGGCCCTGGCACTCGCCGGCGTCATTCTCATTCCCAGCTGCGCATCAACTGGAAATGCCAACTCGAAATCATCCTTCAGTCGGCAGGAATCCCAACTCGCAGTCAAGGAGGTCCAGCATGGCAAGGCGTCATGGTATTCGATCAAGACGAACTCAGGGACCCGAACGGCCAGCGGGCAACGGTTGTGCAACCAAGGCTATACGGCAGCTCATAAGACTTTGCCGATGGGCACGAAGGTGCGCGTCATCAATGAAGCAAACGGCCGCTCCGAGGTGGTGACCATCAACGACCGCGGGCCTTATACCAAGGGGCGGATCATCGATGTGACCATCGGTTCTGCCGAGCGTCTGGGCTTTGCCAGTCGTGGCGTCGCCAAGGTCAGGGTGGAAGTGCTTGGCAAAGTCAAGACGCAGGCTGAGTAAACGGCCTGACGACCCGCGTCCGGCGGAGCTTCAACGGCTCACGCGGAGATCTTGCTGGCCCATCGAGCGAGTGGTCCCACCGCCGGGCCCGAAGTCCGGTGCGGCGGTGGAGTCCGGGTGCCAGAGCACGAGCAGCCTGAAATGGGTGCCTTGCGAGGGTCGTGCTTGCCAGTCGGTGCGGGAGTGTAGAGTGTCCCCCCTCTTCCGCTTATGTTATCCGCCATCACTGCTCCCGAACTCTGGTCCAATTTCGTTGAGGCCCTGCCAGTCATTATTTCCTTGGTGATCATTGAGGGCTTGCTCTCGGTGGACAACGCCCTGGCGATCGCGGCGATGGCGTCCCATCTCCCCGGGAAGCAGAAATTCTGGGCGCTGCGTGTTGGCATCATCGGTGCCTATGTGTTCCGCGGCCTGGCGCTGTTGCTGGCTGCCTACATCATCGCCAACCCATGGTTGAAGTTTCTCGGGGCCGCCTATCTGATTCACCTGATGGCGCACCATTTTGCGGCACGATACAAGGATGGGCAGCAGGAGCTTGATGAAGCAGGCGAGGTGATCGCCCGGTCCGCGGGGCGCGGGTTCTGGGCCACGGTGGCCTCGATCGAGCTGCTGGACTTGAGCCTCGGGGTGGACAATGTGGTGGCGGCGGTCGCCCTGAGTGACAAGATGTGGGTGGTCTGCACCGGTGTCTTCATTGGGATTCTGGCGCTGCGTTTCGTGGCGGGGCATTGCATCAAGCTGATAGAAATCTTTCCGGTGCTGGAGCACACGGCGTTTTTGTTGATCGGCTTTGTCGGAATGTTGCTGGTGACGGAGCTGAGTTTCCATGTGGACATCCACACGACGGAGAAGTTCATCGGCATCGTTTTGATCATCGCCTTTACGATTTGGTATTCGAAAAGCGAAGTGCTGCGAAGCTTCATGAAGCCGGTGAACGCCGGATTGATGTTGCCGGTGCGGGCTTACGATTATGTGCTTGGCGGGTTGTTTTCTGCGCTTTGGTTTCCGTTCCGGGTCCTGTTCGCCAAGGTGCGGCTACCGGAGCCGGTCGCGGAGGTGGAGCACGCCGCTGAGATCATGCATGATTCCGAGGCGCGGGAAGCGGCTGGTGGCAAGCAGCCTTGACCCGCCGTTGGGTGCCGTCCGCGGAGTGGATCATTTACGCCAGCGGAAGAAGCCACGGCCGGGGGGGCTTCCCGTCGGCACATCGATCTCCACTCCCCGGTCCACGGACTGGACTTGGGTCTGGGTGACCGGGTAGGGGAGCCAGCCGCTGAGGTTCGGGGAGAATTCCAATCTCGCTAAGTCTGGCAGGCCGGCGACCGGTTCCAGCACTCTCAAGCGCATGGTTCCCTGGGGCGTGGGCGCGAGCGAGACCCGTGCGCCGGGCAAAGGCGGCGCGGGAAAATGCGGGCCGGGCGGCGGACTGGTCGAGCCGGGGAACAGTGCGGCGGAAGAACCCACATTGCCATAGCGGAAGTCGAAACGACCGATGGAAAAGGAGTAGGTTTGCAGGCCGTCCTGATAGCTTGCTGGAACAGGGTGGTCGGCACGGTTCACCAGGATGAGTTCCACCCGGTCGGCGGGCTGGACGAGTTGGACCTTGATGGAGCCTTGATCGCTGATGTGTTGCCCGGAGAAGCCGTTGTTGATTTGCACGGCGAAGTTTCCGCTAAGGGTGTCTCCGGTGCGGGTGAAAGCATTTCCTTCCTGGGAATAAACAGGTGAGGGTAGCTGGCTCGTGCCCAGATACGAACTTACCGTGACGATGTCCTGAGAGTTGAAGCCCGCCTCGGGCTTGAGCAGGGCGTTGATGCCGTGGAGGAAAAAACTCAGGTTTTCCAGCGGTCGGTTGAATCTGATCGTGATGCGGTAGCTCGTTTGATCGCCCACGGCGACCCGGGGCCCGTTTGCCGTGCCATCCGTGCCCCAGTACCCCCAGATGCCCAGGACTATGTCGTTGGCGGCGTTGCTCATCATTTGCCATGAACCAAGCTGTGTATGAACACCGGATGGGTCTCCCCAGCGGTCGATTTCCCACTTGGAGTAGCTCGGTTTGTTCCCGGTGGTGGCGATGTGATCCAGCTGGAAGCTGCCGATCACGCCGCCGTCGGCCGATACTGCCTGGTAGGTGGCGGAGGCGTTGGTGAATTCTGGCTTCGAGAGCGTCCCTTGGCGTGCTGCCCAGCCGATGTTGTTGGTGGTGCCGCACAGGAATGAGAGCTCGCCGATGGAGAACGACCACTTCTGGTCCGCTGGCTGGAAGGCGGCAGGCATCGGGTTTTTGGCTTCGTTTACCAGCGTGAGGACCACCTCGTCCACCGCGCTGATGAAGCGTAGGGAGACTGAACCCGCGTCGCCGGTATTGAGGAAGGTCCCGTTGGGAAGGTTGAGGTCGGCGTTGAGGATGTTGCTGGATTGCGCGAGCGCCGACCCACGATTTGAAAAGACCGGAACCGCTTGCGGGATGTCGCGGAGGAATGAATCGACCGTGATCCGATCAAATGAGTTCTGTCCATTACCGACGATTGAATCCACGCCGTGGAGCGAAAACTTCAAATCCGTCACGGGCTGGTCGAACTTGATCCTGAGTTTGTAGGAAGTTAGATCGCCCGGAGCCAGTGGGGGGGAACCTGGGGTGCCGTCGTTGCCCCAGTAACCCCATAGCCCTAACACGACATCGTTGGCGACGTTGCTCTGGACTTGCCAGGAACCCGGCAGCGGCGTGGCAGCGGCCGTGGGGTCGCCCCAGCGGTCGATTTCCCATTTGGAGTAGCTGAACCGGCCGGCGGTGGTGGCCACGTGGGTCATGTCGAAGGTCACCAGGGACTTTTCATCGTGGGAGACGACCTGGGTGCTCGCAGGAGATGAGTCGAAGGCTGGTTTCGAAAGCGTGCTTCGCCGGTTCTGCCAGGTGACCAGACTTCTGGCCGCCACGGGTGCCGCATCAAATGTGAGATCGCCCAGCGAGATGGACCAGTTTTGGGCCTGATCCTGAAGGAGCGCTGGTGTGGGGTGGCGCGCTTCGCTTGTGATGGTGAGGACCACGCGGTCGATGCTGCCGGGGAAGGTGGCAGTGGCCGTGCCCTGATCCGAAGTCCTCACCTGGCCGGTATCGGTGCCGATGGGATGGGCAAAATCACCCGTGAGGGTGTCGCCTGTGCGGACCACGCCCGTGCCGACACTGGAGTAAGTCGGGGATGGTTGGGGAGTCCCATCGAAAAAGGATTCCACGGTGATGATGTCGATGGCGTTGTTCCCGCGGGAGTCTGCGAGGGCGTTGATTCCGCGGAGTGGGAGGGTGAGTGAGGTGACCGGTTGGTCGAAGTCGATGGTGAGCTGGTAGGACGTCGTATCACCGGGGACGAGTGGCGAGCCGGCATTTCCCCAGTATCCCCAAAGGGTGAGGCCCACTTGGTTGGCGGAGTTACTGACGGCCTGCCATGAGCCGGGTGCGGGCGACAAGCTGCCGGGATCACCCCAGCGGTCGATTTCCCATTTGGAATAGGTGAACTTCTGGGCCGTGGTCGAGCGATGGCCCAGGGTGAAGGTCGCTTGAATGCCGCCGCCAGAGCTGATGGAGTGTGTTGCCCGCTGGTTGCCGAAGCCAGCCTTCTGAAGCGTGCCCCGCTGGCCGTTCCAGGAAATGGTGTCGGCTCCCGCACGGTGCAAGAGGCTGAGGGAGAAAAGAAAAAAAAGAAGTCTCACAATCAAGGGGGGCGGGAATTGGCTATCTGCAACAAGGCGCTGGCGATGTCTCTTGGCGGGAAAAACGGTTGAGGGGCGAAAGTGGGGGATGAGTGGGGCAATGAGGGCCGCAGACGGTCCTTCCCCCCCTGTGCCGCCCGTTGCTTAGCATATTGCTGGCCATAAAACATCCCCTATTCGCGTAGGCCGCAGATTACGGATTTTGGGGGATTTTCGCCCCATGGGATGATTTTTTTTAATCCGGTTGAATAAACCGGACTGCCGCCCGTCTTTTTCCATGTGAAAACGAAACCATCTTGCTCCCGTTGGGCTGTCGTGGCCTTGCTTGTGACCTGTGTCTCTTCCAGCGTCAGTTGTATCACCACCTATGATTCGTATGGTCGCCCGGTTCAGTCCGTGGATCCCGGACTGGCGGTGGCGGGTGTCGCGGCCGCTGGGCTCATCGGTTACGCGGCTGCGAACAACAATGACCACCATCACTACCATGGCGGTGGCTTCTACGGGCGTGGGCACTACCGCGGAGATTTTGGGCCGTGTTACTAGTGCCTTGTAAAACTCAAATTGGCGCGTAGGAAGGCACCACAGTTCTGCGGTGCTGGTGAATGTGTGGGCCCTTCGAAATGCGCGAAGCTCTCCGCTAAGACCATCTAATCGCTTCAACGACAAGAGTCTCGTTGCTTCCTACCCTGTCCGTGAGTTTGAATGTGACGCGGCACAAGCGACCTTGATGGCAGGACTCCGCCAGGCGCATGCCTTCGCTTGTCAATGCTGGGCTGAACTGTCAGGTTGGTGCCCGTGAAAGGGAGTGGGCAGTCGAGACGCAGGTTCCTCCTGGGGAGTTCCGCCTGGCTTGGTGCGGCGGCGCTTCAGGTTCGTGCCGAGCCTGAGCGATTCCGCAGGATTTCGCTGATCCACACCACCGACTTGCACGGGCACATCCTGCCCACTCGAAGTTACGGCGGGATGGATGATGTCGGCGGGATGGCCCGCTGTGCCACCATCATCCGCAAGTGGCGACGTGAAAACCCCGACTCGCTGCTGCTTGACATCGGCGATGTCTATCAGGGCACCGCCGTCGGTCATGCCACCCGCGGGAATCTGATGATGAAGATTTTCAATCGTCTTGGCTACGACGCCTGGACGCCGGGAAATCATGACTTCGATTGGGGACCGGAATGCCTCCGGGAAAACCTGGCGCTTTCCAAACCCGCGGTGCTCGCAGCCAATCTCACGGCTGGAGGGAAATCCATGGGGCGCGCGGATGGGGATTGGAAGTCGGTTAGACCATGGGTCATGCGGCACGTGGGGGGCTTCCGCATCGCACTCATCGGCCTGGTGACGCCGGGGCTGCCCTACTGGCTGGCTCCGGAAACACTCGGCGATGTAGAAGTAAGGCATCCGCTGGAGTCGCTCCGGCGCTCGATCGCCGAGGCGAGGGCAGACAAGGCGGATGCCATCGTGGTCATGGCGCACATGGGGTGGCGGGTTGCGGATGATTTCGCGAACCCGCTTCGCGAGCTGCTCAAGGAGGCACCCGGCGTGGATGTGCTGCTGGCGGGGCACACCCACCAGGACGAGCCATCATGGGATTTTGCCGGGGTGCTTTGTTCGCAGGCTTCCTATCATGGCATCCACTGCGGGCGCATGGATCTGATCTTCGACCCAGACTCTCGGAGGCTGGTCGGGCGGGAGGCGATGACCCAGTTGATGGATACGACTTACGAACTCGACCCTGCCGTGATGGAGGCGGCGGGGCCGGATTTGGCAATGAGCGCCGCTTCGATGACTCGTAAACTGGGGCGCGTCACCCGTGAGATTCGCGGGGCTGGCCGGGACAACGAGCTTGTGAGGCTGTTTTGTGAGTGCTTTTCCGAGGCGCTCAGCCGGAACGGGACTCCGGTGGACGGGGTGTTTCATGGGACTTTCGGGTCAGGAAATCTGCCGCCGGGGGAAATCACGGTTGGAGATTGCTGGTCCCTGCTGCCTTATGAAAACCTGCTCATGACCGCTGTGTTAACCGCGGAGGATCTCATCGAGGTGGTCCGTGAGGAGCGCTTGAGGGGTAAATCCGACCGCATCCTCTGGCCTTTCGAAATCACCTTGAATCGCGCCGGGGAGGTCACCCGCTTCGAGCACCGCGGCAAGCCTGTGGCACCGAAGTCGGAGTTTACCATCGCGTTCAACAGTTACGATGGCCAGTCCGCAGGTCAGTCGCTGATGCGGTTGCGGGGCATTCTATCCCAACCCGCCGCCAAGAGGAAGGTGACGGTGATCGATACCCGTGGCGCGCTGATCGACGGGATCCTCAATCGCGGGGAGATTCCTTGAGAGCCTTGTCCTTGGTTATCTGGCAGGCGTCAGGGTTTTCAGTTGGACCGGTGTCCCGAGTGAGGGTTGGCTTGTGGAGGTGGAGGTCACCAGGACCTGAATTTGGTTTTTTCCCGGCAGGATCGCATCGGTCACATCGAGGGTGAATGGCGGCATCCAGAGTGTGTCATAGACTTGCTCGTTGAGCTTCACCTTGGCCATCACCTGGACCTTGCCAAGGTCCAGGATCACCCGTTGGCCTTTTCCAAAGGCGGTGGGAAGGGTGAAGGTGGTTTTCTGCAGAATGGTGTGTTCTCCGTCGTTCTGTTTGGTGGCGATCCACGGGCTTTCGATCGCGAAGGTCTGTGAGTCTTTGTCGATGACGCACTCGCGGCTGCTGCCGTCGCTCATGGTGAGGGTATAACTTCCGGCTTTTTCGGATTCAGCCTTGAGGGTGTCGTTCCCCTGGTATGTGAGATGAAGTGCTCCGGGAGGCACCTCCTGGCCGGCGAGTTGCGCCTTCACCACCGACGGCGCTGTCGCTTTCCGGCGAAACACGATGAAATAGGACTCGGAAGGATCATCGATATGGATCGAAATCCGCGTGCTGCCAGCGCCACAGGTGTAACGTGCCAGGCGGGTGATCTCGCCTGTGACCGGATTGAATAACTCGGGAGCCAGGCCATCCACACGCAGCGTCGCCTCGAAGGTTCCGGCCTTGGCAAAGTTGGAGAGGAAAAACATCATCCCGTCCTCAAGGCGCCGCGCCTTCCAGCGGATCGGGCAGCTCGTGTCTGACACAATCGGCGCGATGCCAGCCTGCTTGAGGGTGGTTGCCGCGATTGGAACCCCCGCGATGATGCGGCCTCCTTTTGCCCTCAGCTCGGCGAGGCGCTTGGTCACGTGCGGGCGGACGTATCCGGCGTCGGGGGTGGCGAGCACGGGGTAGCGGGACGCGATCCGCTTGGGGTCGTGCTCGTCATAAACCACCCACTCGCCATGGATGACATCCAGTTTCCGGAGGATCGCATCCGCGCCCATGAAATCGTAGTCATAGCCTGCGGGCACCGGGTTGGCCGGGCCGGTCATCTGTGGCGCGAAGTCGCCGATGAATACTGCGACATCGGCCACCGGCTCACCTTGCTGCAACAGGGTGTGGCAGCGTTGGAGGTATTTCACCCAATCCCGGCCCTGCATGAACCATGAGGTATTGCGATGAAAGGCGGTGCCGAACCATGGGTTGTTGCCCGGGCTGCCATCTTTCGTCTGGTGCGCGTAGACGTGCAGGACGAAGTGGTTGATTCCTTCGCAGAACAATTCCTCGCCGCGAGCCTTGATGGCGTAGGGGTGATGGTCTTGCTTGAGGGTGCTGGTGAAGGCCTCCGCATAGATGCGGCGCTTTCCGTAGATGTGGCCAGAGGAACTGGCAGCCCGGCACTCGATGGTGCCCAGACTGGTGTCGGTGGTCCAGAACTCCCCGCCGATTTCGTCGGCTTGGCCGCCATAGATCAGGAATTCGCCGGGAAATCCCCAATGGCCGTAGTTTTCGCACCAGAGTCGCAAGCCATTCGCATTGGCAATCTCGCGGAGGCCACCGACGTAGTTTTCGGCGATCATGTCCGCGACCGTCCGGCGCAGGTCCCAGAGAAATTGGTCGGAGCTTTTTGCGCTATCGACCATGCGGCCGGTCATCACTGGCAACATCAGCATGGGGTTGTAACCATTGCGCCTTTCGAACTCCGTTGCGAAGCCGTCGGTCCAGTTCTGCGAACCGACCTCGTAGCTGTCGATGGTGATGCCCTTGAATACGGCTCGTTCCGCGGGGGGCATTCCTTGGATCAAGGGGGTGATGAATGAGTTGAAGTGATGCCGGGTGTGGGCTTTGCTCATTTTGTCAACTTCCAGCCCGGTGGCCTCCGGGGCGGCAGGGGCGTTCATTTTTCCGGTGGTGACCATGCCGAAATGGATGATGGTCCAGTCCCCGGTGGGCAGGGTGCAGTTCAGAATGCCATCCGCCCCGAGTTTGGCGGTGAGGTTGATGATACGGTTCTGGCTGATCACCGAGGTGGTGTCTCCGGGCTCGGCGGTGGCGGGGAAGATATAGGATTGCCAGGTCGGGCTGGGGGTGGGGTGCATGCGGCCCATTTGTTTTTCGATGACTTGGGCGACTGTGGGAGCGGAACTGATTTCGACACGGCAGCCGAAGGCTGGTACCAGTTCGAACGCGCTGGCGCGGATGTCCGGGAAGCTGAATGTCTCGACGGCGTTGGGGAGGAAGTCCGTATTCGGCTTGCCTCCAGCGGCGTCGATGTCGGTGATGAATTGTCGCTGCCCATCGCGCAGGGCGTAGAGCCTGCCCTTTCCTGTGCCATGGACGGTGAGCGAGCGGGCGGTGAAGGGCTGCGCATGGGTGAAGCGCAAGACAGCAGATGTGGATGATTCGGGATTTTTGAGTGCCCAGGGCATCATTTGCATGGGTCCCAGTGCTTCCGCGGGAACCCAGTTGCCCGTGCCGTCCGGCGATGCCTGCCATGCCGCGTCGGAGATGAGGGTCTGCTCCTTGCCATCCGTGCCGACGCAGCGAATCGCCGCGAGCAGGCCTGCCGGGCTTTTTTCAGGGTTCGTCACGGCTACGGAGATGGTGTTCGTGCCGTCCTTGAGGTGTTCCTTGATCGAAGCGGTTTCCGGGGTCTCCCATGCGTCGTCTTTCAAAACCGGCTTGCCATTCACGGTGAGGAGGTAGTGGTTGTCGGCGGTCAACCGGATATGGGCTGAGAGCAGCGTGGATGGGGTGGCTTGGAATTCGCGTTTGAAATGCCGGGTTCCGACGGGTGCCTCGACCGCTGCATTTTCTCCGGGGTACCAGATCCATGAGGATTTCCCGAGTTCGAGGGTGTCACTGATAGGTGCCGGGGAGGCGGCCGCACCATCGACCGACACGGTGGCGAGGCGTGGCACGGCGAGCACGGCGACATCCTGGCTCGGGAGTCGGTCGTCTGGGCGGACCTTCCGGGAAAATGTGCCGCCGGTGGTGGGGAACTCGCTCCATGCGATGCGGCGCATCGATTGTTCCGGTTTGATCCATGGCCCACCCGACTGGCTCCAGCCCGGTCCGTTGAACATCATGAGCTCGACGGAGAGCCTGCTCGCTTCCTTGAAAGCGTGACGAGTCAGAGCGTCCCATTCCGGGGATAGCATTTTGACTTGGCCGGGTTCGCCGCCCTCGCCGGAGATGTTACCGATCATCGCAAGCTTGATCCCCACCTTGGCCATGGCTTCGAGATCCTTGGTGATGCCTTCTTTGGTGACCTGGTTGTTGAGCCAGTACCAGTAGGTCCAAGGCTTCGACTCTTCGCTTGGATTTTGAAAGGCTTTGGCGAGTTCATCCGCCTTGCTGATGCTGAGCGTGGCGGCCAGAAGGAAGGCTTTGAGCAGGAGATTCATGTTCATGGTGAAGAGGAGAGGGTGACCGGTGGCGCATGGGCGCTTTTCATCCGGAATGACCCGCGCCGGAATCTGAGTGCGCGGGGTTTCCTCGACCAGAGCTTTTTCACCTGCGATGCTGTTCCCCTGGGAGCGGAGTCCGGGGCTCAGAGGTCGGGAGTGCTGGCGGTGCTGTCCATTTTCAGATAGAAAAGGCTGATGCACCAGCTTGCACCGTAATTCACCCAACCTTCTGCGTGGCGGAACGGGGCTTCGGGATTGAAGGGAAACATCTCGGAGCCCGGGCCTGAGGAGATGGAGCCGCGGCAGGTTTCCAGCCGGGCGCAGACGTTGAGCTTGTGGCCGATGGGCCAGCCGCGCTCGATCTCAGGAAAGCCCATCCGGGGGAGGTGGGGTGAGGCGGCGAGGCGGGGATTGCGGCCGAAGGCGATGTCGATGTGGGAGACGGCGAGTTCTTGCAGGCGGGACTTGAGGGCGGGGTCTTGCACGACCCAGGACGCGGCGGTGGCGATGGCGGGAAACGAGACCGTGCTGCCGACGTCGTTGAGCTTTGGGATGGTCCAGTGTTCGTTGTCATCGTAGCGGCGGAAGTCCCACATGTTGGCCGAGCGGGCGACGGCGACCTTGGCCCAGGCTTCGATTTTTTCGCGCAGGCCGGGCGGGGCGTGATCCGGGTATTTTTGCAGCAGCCAAACGAGGTTCGGGATGCTGCGGTGTTCGCTCATGCGGTGGCCCTTGGTGCTGCGGGGGTCGTTCCAGTCGAGGTGCTCGACGAGGTAGGTGGCTTGCTTGTTGGCGGCGGTAAGATACTGGGCGGAGTCCGTGCGGTTCTCCCGCTTGGCGACCTCGTGCATGAGGAGATTGGGGACGATCGAGTGGCCGGGAGCATGGCGTCCTTTGTAGGGGTGGAGGCGACCTGCCATGGGGTTTTGGCCGGTCGGCGGGGGGTCGTAGGATTCCGGATTCCACCATTTTTCATCGATGGCGAGGGATTTTTCCCAGTTGGAAAAACAGAAGTCGCGGCAACGGTCGTAGAACGATTGGGGGAGCCATTGCTTGAGGGATGGCCAGGCCCAGAGCACGTAGGAAACTTGTTCCACCGTTTGGGCGTGGATTTGGCGGGGTTCGGGGTCGCCCATGGGGTCTTTGGTGGAAGGTTTCATGAGGTAGAATCCGGCACCCCAGTGGATGAGTTTCACGACGTCCGGAGCCCCGGGCGAGGGAGGTTCGAGTTCGTTGTAATAGCGGGTGACGGCCTCCATGACGCCACCGCTTTCGGGGTTTTTTACGTCGTATTTGAAGGTGGGATCGAGCACGCGCTTCTTGTCAGCCTGCCAGTCGATCTGGCGTGGCATGGTGGCGATGTGGGCTGGATCTGCCAGATAGAAAAGGACCAAGGAGGGGATGATGGCGTCGTAGTAGTTGCCATCCCGCCACGGGCAGCCGCCGAAGGCGCTGGGGTGGGTGCCGGTGACGCTGCGGCTGTCGATGAGGAAGTCCACCGCAGGTTGCCAATACTGCTCGCGCAGGATGTCGGGACGGATCAGGAAGGGGTCGCTGATGCCTGGGCTGAGATTGCCGCCGCGGATTTCCACGACGTAGCGTTCGTTCGATACTGTGGGTTTGAAAGCGCTGAAGTCACCGATGTTGCCCTGGATGGTGCTGCGGTGGAGAATCTGCGGGTTGTCCGCGCGGCGGATGATGAATGGGGTGCCGTCCGGTGAGAGTGGGGCGGTGAAGCGCTTGGCTTGCGCGGTGGCGTAGCCGATCTGGTTCAGCGCGATGAGATGGGTGTCGCGCGGAAGGGGCGCTTGAGGGCTCGCGGGTGCCTCCGAATGAAGGGGTGTGGCGAGGAGGAGAAGGATTGCGGAGAGTTTTGGAAGCATCGGAGTATGGGCGACGCTGATGATACCGATTCAAATCGCGCATCTTCACTGGGAAATTGCGCAAATTTGAGGTGGCCTTGGAGGGGCGGCTCCTACTCGGGCGTCGCGGTGGCCGAGGATTTTTTCATGGTGACCTGGAATTCGGTTTTTTTACCCTCCTCGGTGGTGAGGTCATACCACCCGGGGAATCCTCTCCAGGTGATGGTTCCTGCGGCGTCGCTGGTGGCGGTCACTTCGGTGCGCCAGCGTTTTCCGAGCCATTCCTCCATGACTTCGCCGCGTTTGAGGATGGTCCAGTCCTTTTTCCAGGATGCGGCGGAGGGCTCCCAGTGGCTTCCTTCCCAGAAGCCCCACCATAAGAAACTGGTGTAGGCGGGGTGGCTGAAGCAGGCGATGAGGATGTCCCGGGTGTAATCGGCTGCGAGTTGCTCATCCTCCACGGTTTGCAAGTCGAACTCGGTGATGGATTGATGAGGAGCGAGTTGCGCAAAATGATCCGTGATTTGTAGGATGCTCTCCGGGGAGGGCAGGTAACTCTCGTGGAGGTGGGCCTGATTGCCGATGCCATCGATTTTGATCCCGTCCTGCTTGAGTTGCTTGAGGTAGGTCCAGGTGTCGTCGGATTGTGCGCCGGGGCGGAAGAGTTGGTCTTCGTTGACCCACATGGGAAGCTTGGTGAGGCTGCGGGCCTGGGTGAGGACCTCGCGGTCGAGGTTTTCGAGGCCGGGGATTTTGCTGAAAAGTTTGGCGCCGGTCCAGGCGATCGGGTGGTTGATGGCGTCCCATTCGATGACGCGATTTCCTGCGAATTCGATCCGCTGGCGGGAGGTGTCGAGAAAGTGGCGACGGATGGCGGCGGCGTCCATTTCCTTGATGTTGCTGGGGATGGCCACCTGCATCAAGTAGTGGCCACGCACGGCGATGTTGCGTTTTTCCAGCCATGCAAACGCCTGGTTGAGTTCTTCGTTGCGTGCGGTTCGTTCGTGAGGTGGCGTCTTTTCTCCCCACCACATGTCTTTGAGGTCGTTTTCAAAAACGATGATGCTGAACAGGCGGTCGATGATGTCGCGGTAGCGGCGGGCGTCCGGGGTGTCTTTTGCGTAAAAGGCGGCGGGCGTGGCGGAACCGAATCCGAATTCATGTCGTCTGAGGGTGAGCTTGACCTTTTGGTTGGCGAAGGGCTTGCCATCGGCCCTGGTGAGGTGGAGGGCACAGTCGGCCTTGCGGATTTTTTCAATGCGCTCGAGAGCTGCCTGACGCCAAGGTGCGTCCGGCTCACGCCCCTCGTAGGTGCGGCGGATGCGGGGGAACTTGGAGACGTCCGTCTGGGGAGAATAGCGGAGCACGCGGATGCTCGCGACCTCGACCACTTGGCGGGTCCGTGCGCAGAAAAGAGTCAGGGCGGCCTTGCCCTCGGGAAGCGGGTTTTGAACGATGAAAAGCACGGGGAACTCGTTCCAAGTGGAGAGCGGCGTGATCTCCGTGGCCCCGGCTGCTTCGGTAAAGGGTGAACTGGCGAGTTGGAGCTTTACCCCTAAGGAGCCCTCACCCGAGCTGGCGCGGGCCTTGATGATTGCGAGCACCTTGTCACCCTTTTCCAAGCCTCCGGCAGGGCAGTTGATGCTGATCTGGGCGAGGTAGGGTTGGGACGGTTCGGGTGCGGTGATGGAAACCCGGTAGCCGCCCGGAGCGTCAGTGTCGGAGTCCAGGATCTCGGAGGTGCCGACGGTCTTGTTGACGTAGGCGGAGAGCTTGGCTTCCTTGGTCATTTCCATCCCTTGGTCGGGGATGGTGATGGCGGAGAGAACGCCCGAGTTCACGAGGGCGCACAGGATGGCGCAGGACAAAAGCGGTTTCATAGAACAAAAAGGATGGGGCGCGTGGCTTGGGGTGACGCTGGCCCAACCCCGAACCGGATTCAAGGCTGCTTTGGCGTGAGTTTCAAACGAACGAAGCGCTTGGTTCCTGTCGCTGGAATGGTGACGGTGACGGAATGTCGTGTGCCGTCACTAGCAAAGGGCAGTGACTCCGAGCCCACGCCAAGGGTAGTCCAATGGTTGGTGGATAATTCGGTGCTTTGTTCCACGCTGAAGTTGATTTCCGCGACCGCTGCGATGAGCCGGGTGTAGGTGAATTGCATGGAGCCGTTTGCGAGCGTCAAGGTGGCTGGGATGGTCGAAGGAGATTTGGGATCCAGGCCGAGGGCGAATTCCGTCAGGTTGACGATGCCGTCGTGATCCGGGTCTGCGGAGTCTGCGGCGTTGCCTTGATTGTCGTAGGTTTGAAAATGGGTGAAGCGCCAGTCTTCGTGAGGGGTTTTGAGGTCGATGATAACCAGTGTTGCGGAGGCTGAGCCGTGGTGGTCGGCGTCAACGACGGTGGCATTGACCGTGTAGGAACCGGCCGCGATGGGTTCGGTGCTGCTGCCGTTGTAGGTTTTCACCACGAGGAGGCCGGAGGGATTGGTGACCGATGTGGCAGCTTTCGGAGTGCCATCGTAGGTAGCCGTCAAGTTGCCAAGGGTCACGGTGGCAGGGGCTTTGGCGACGGTGAACGAGCGATCCTGGTCCGGAGCTGCGGCGCGGGTTTCGTCTCCGGCTTGCGAGGCGCGGATGGTGACGGTCCCTGATCCGGTGATGGTGAGGGTCGCCCCCGCCAAGGTCGCCGGGCCGCTGAGGATGTTGAATGATACCGGCAGCCCGGAACTCGCGGTTGCGGTGAGTGGGAAGGGGGCGTCCCCAAAGGTTTTGTCCGGAAGCGGATTGAATGTGAGGGTCTGCGGAATCGCTGAGATGATCAGTGTTGCTGAAGCTGCACCTTCGTAGTCGTCGTCTGCGACGACGGCGGTGACTTCATAACTGCCGACCATCAAGGGGGCGGTCTGTTGGCCGTTGTAGCGGAGATCGACAGTCAGCCCCGCAGGGGTGGTGGTGACGGCGGCGGATTTGGCGGACCCGTCGTAGACGTGGCTGAGGTTGCCAAGGGTCACGGTGGCAGGGGCTTTGGCGACGGTGAATGAGCGATCCTGGTCCGGAGCTGCGGCGCGGGTTTCGTCTCCGGCTTGCGAGGCGC
>CALMKO010000088.1 GCA_937867415.1 uncultured Verrucomicrobiota bacterium
ACACCCTGGGCCGTCATTTGTTAAGATATCTTAAATTTTGTCGCGTAGTGTGATCTGGAATGAACACTCGGACTCTCGCGTTCTGCACTTGCTTAGGGTGATCAAGTCCATCGATCCGCAACGTTTGGTCACGAACTCCCCGGGCTACTCTGGAGACCTCGGCAGTGATGAGGAGAATGCCGCGCTCGATTACCTCAGCCCGCACACCTCGCGTGACGGGCGCTATTGGGAGATCGCCCCACAAGAGCTTGGATCACTCGTTGAAAAGTTTCACAAGCCCGTGGTGGATGACGAACCGGCTCGGAACGGCACCGCAAAATTCGGTGGGCCGCAAGGTGAGACATCACCCTTCGATCATATCGTGCAAATCCTTCATGTCTGGCAAGTTGGCGCTTATCCGACCTATCACCACGACATGTTCCAAACCGGCTACGGCACACCTTCCTGCCCTCGATCCGGTATCCCCGATCCGGAGTTTAATCCCTATCACCGCGTGGTCTTTGATTTCCTGGCACGTCGTGAACGGGTTCAGCCGGCTGCGCCTTCGGTGCGGTTTCCAAAACGGTGAATCGCTCCAAATATGGCCCGATCAGGCCATATCATGCAGCGTTTCGAGTGGCTAAATCTGAATCAACCCGAATTTGCTGCGACAGGCTCGCTGAGAATCCACGACGTTTGAGGATTCAGCAGGCTTGGGTGCAGCCATGTTCACAAATGAAACCTTCCATCTTTACCCTGATTCTATTGATCTTTGGCACCATCCATATCGCCCAAGGATTGCCCCTTTATAAGGACAAAAACGCCCCATTGGAACAGAGAATCGAAGATCTGCTTGGGCAGATGACGACCGAGGAAAAAATCCAACAACTCAATCAACTCTCATTCGGCGTCAACCTAAACCCGAACAACAAGGGGGAGGCGGTCAACGATGTCGATCCACAGGTCGGCTCGCTGATTTACCTCAATGAGAACCCGGTGGAGCGGAATGCGATCCAGCAGCGGGCCATGGAAAAATCGCGACTCGGCATTCCGATCTTGTTCGGATTCGATACGATTCACGGGATCAAGACCGTCTATCCGATTCCCTTGGCCCAGGCGTGCAGCTGGAGCCCGCCCTTGGTGACCCAGGCTGCCGCAGTTGCCGCCCGTGAAACCAAGCTCACGGGAATCGACTGGACCTTTTCCCCGATGATCGATGTCGCACGCGATTCGAGGTGGGGCCGGATCGCCGAAAGTTATGGCGAAGATCCGTATGCCATCTCGATATTCGGGGCTGCAACTGTTAGGGGGTATCAGGGGGCTAGTTTGTCGGATTCAGGCAGTGTTGCTGCTTGTCTGAAGCATTTTGTAGGTTACGGCGTGTCGGAGGGTGGGAGGGACTACCGGGCCACTGACATTTCCGCGCAAGCACTTTGGGAGACGTATCTGCCACCCTTTGAGGCTGGTGTGAAAGCGGGTGCTGCCACCTTGATGAGTGGATTCAACGACATCAGCGGTGTGCCGGCGTCCGCCAATCGCTATCTGTTGACTGAAGTTCTCAAGCAGCAATGGAAGCATGGCGGATTCGTGGTTTCCGATTGGAATTCCGTCGAGCAATTGATCGCCCAAGGCGTCGCCAAGGACCGCAAGGAGGCGGGTCTGAAGTCGTTCACGGCTGGCGTCGAAATGAACATGGTGGACCGGATCTATGCGGATCATCTCCAAGAGTTGTTACTTGAGGGCAAGGTAACCATGGATTCGATCAATGACGCGGTGTCCCGGGTCTTGCGCGTCAAGTTCCGCCTTGGATTGTTCGAGCAGCCGTACACTCCGATTGTGCCGGAAGCCGAGCGCTATCTCAGGCCGGAGGATAGGGCCGTCGCCGCCAAACTTGCTGAAGAATCCATGGTGTTGCTGAAAAACGAACGGGCCGCTTTGCCCATTTCCTCGAAGGTCAAATCACTGGCCTTGATCGGACCGCTTGTGAAGGACCAGGAGAATCTCCTCGGCTGTTGGTCGGGAAATGGCAAGCCCAAGGATGTCGAAACCATCTTCGAGGGAGTTACCCGCGAATTCGGGGATAATGTCAAATTGTCGTATGCGCGCGGCTGCGATTTCGACGGCACGGACGAATCCGGATTCGCCGACGCGTTCGTTGCCGCCAGCAACGCGGATGCGGTCGTGGTCTGCATCGGCGAAAAGAAAGCTTGGAGCGGCGAAAACTCCTCCCGCTCGACGATCGCCTTGCCAGCCATTCAGGAGAAGCTTGTGGCTCGCCTGAAAGAAACTGGCAAACCGATCATTCTGGTATTGTCCAATGGTCGGCCATTGGAATTGCAGCGACTGGAGCCAATGGCCGATGCCATCGTCGAAATGTGGCAACCCGGTGTCGCTGGAGGAACTCCTCTGGCAGGAATCCTTTCCGGGCGGGTGAATCCATCTGGCAGGTTGGCCATCACCTTCCCGCTCGTTACCGGGCAGATCCCCATCTACTATGGCATGAGGTCCAGCGCCCGGCCCAACGACGGAAACTATAAGGACATTTCCACCGAGCCACTCTATACCTTCGGACATGGCCTGAGTTATACTTCTTTCGACTATGGCAAGGCGACCCTCTCAAACAGCAAGTTGGCCGGCGATCAGAAACTCACCGTGCAGGTTCCAGTGACCAACACAGGGTCCGTGACGGGGCAGGAAACCGCCTTCTGGTTTATCTCGGACCCCGTGTGTTCCGTATCACGGCCCATGAAGGAGTTGAAACATTTTGAGAAGAAGACCATCAACCCGGGCGAGACCGTCGTCTTTACCTTCCAAATCGATCCAATGCGGGATCTTAGCCATCCCGATTCCACGGGCAGGAGGCTCTTGGAAGCTGGTGACTTCCACGTTCGGATCAAGGATCAGAAACTGACCTTCGAACTGGTGGACGATGATGATCGACCAACAGTTCCCGCGCCTGTCACCCCGTGATATCGGGCCAACATCGTATGGTGTGTCTATCTCATGGTTGGCGGCGGATGGTCGCTCCTGAGTGACGCGCCGCCTGTGAATGGTACGATGCCCTCCATCTTGTTTCTGTCCAAGTCACCCAAACATATCCTTACTACCTTCTAACCATGAACCGCAGCCATTTACTCACCGGCAGTCTTGTTCTTTCAGTCTCCACGGTTATTGCTCTCGCTGAACCTGCCGGCCTTGGCGGTAAGTCTGCTCCGACCGTCGCCGACTCCGCCGCACAGATCGCCGCTTACGATGCCTCTGATTGGCAACTCGCTTGGTCAGACGACTTCGACCGCGAGGGCCGCCCAGATCCCGCCAAGTGGACTTACGAGCACGGTCTCGTCCGCAACCGCGAGGCCCAGTTCTTCACCCGTGACCGCCCCGAAAACGCCCGCGTCGCCGAGGGCCACCTCATTATCACCGCCCGCAAGGAGCCTTGGGAAAATGCCTCCTACACTTCCGCCAGCCTCACCACACAAGGCAGCTTTGCTTTCACCTACGGCAAGGTTGAGATCCGCGCCAGGGTCCCCGCCGGTCGCGGCACCTGGCCCGCCCTGTGGACTCTCGGCGCCGATATCACCACCGCCGGATGGCCGGCCTGTGGCGAGATTGACCTCATGGAATTCGTCGGAATGACGCCCGATACCTTCCACTTCACCGTTCACACCAAGGCCTTCAATCACACCAAGCGCACGCAAAAAGGTGCCAACATCACAACCCCAAACGCGGCGGCGGACTTTCATCGCTTTGGCATCATCTGGACCCCCGAACGAATCGACTGGTTCTTCGACGGCCGTCCCGTCTTCAGTTTCGCCAATACTGGCAAGGGGCCCGACGAGTGGCCCTTCGGTTCGCCCCAATACCTCATCATGAACCTCGCCATCGGCGGTGCATGGGGCGGACTCAAAGGAATCGACGATACGATTTTCCCCGCTGAGTTCCGCGTTGATTACGTCCGTATCTGGCGCCGTCCTTAGCTTGGTGGAATTCACCTGTGCGCCTGTCCCGGGCTTTTCAGTTTACTCCCTCGCTGAAGATCACTTCCCTTTTTTTACGCTTTCCGCATGATGACATGTTCAAGCTTCAGAATCACCAAAGCGCCTCTCTTTCAGCGACTTAAGTTCCTGACAGCTTGTATTCTTGTAACGCTCACGAATCTAGGTGGGGCAGCGGTGCCCATCGCCCCAAGTGAATTGGTCGCACCAAAAATCGAGATCGTCGGAGGAACGTTGAACCTTACCGTTCAGCCATCCGTCGCGGGACGGAGTTACCAACTTCAACATTCAGATGCGCTGGAGGGCGGAACCTGGCTAAGTCTTGGCGAGGCGGTGATAGGAGACGGAAACAACCTCGTGATGACCACTCCCTATCCACCCGGGGTTACGCGGAGGTTCTTCCGGTTGGCTCTCGACAGCTCACCAGTGGCCCCGGACGGCTTCGTGCTGATCCCTGCGGGAAGTTTTCAGATGGGGCAGGACGGGATTGCGACTCCGGTGCGGACGGTGAATGTGAGCGGGTTTTTCATGGCGAAGTATGAGACGACCAAGGAGCTATGGACCGAGGTAAGGGCTTGGGGAAGGACGGCGGGTTACACCGACATCGCGCCAGGCTTGTCGAAGGCCGTGGGCCACCCGGTGGAGTGGGTCACCTGGTATGATGTGGTGAAATGGTGCAACGCGCGCAGCGAGAAAGAAAATCTAACGCCCTGTTATAGGATTGGAGGTGCGACCTACAAGACAGGCACCAACGTCCCCGACTGCAACTGGAACGCGAACGGCTACCGACTGCCCACCGAAGCGGAGTGGGAAAAGGCGGCGCGCGGAGGGTTGATTGGAAAGCTGTTTCCTTGGGGTGACAGCATCAGCCACATTCAGGCGAATTATTACGCAACTTCCACCAACGGCTATGACCTGAGCGGGTTAGTGGAAAACTTTCATCCGACCTATGCGGTAGGGGCTACTCCATACACTTCGCCCGTGGGGAGTTTCGCGCCTAACGGCTATGGACTTTATGATATGGCCGGCAACATGAAGGAATGGTGCTGGGATTGGCGTGACACTTATGATACAGGGGATACGCAAACCGATCCGAGAGGTCCTGCCAGCGGATCCACTCGCGTCGTGCGGGGCGGCAGCTGGGGAGACAACGCGGGATACAGCCGCTGCGCAATGCGTCATTCCATTGTTCCCGTGGGCTCCTACGGCGGGACCGGTGGACTCCGCGTCGTCCAGGGTTTGCCTTAATGGCAAGTCAACACCGGCTTTCTCTCCCTTCAGACCGCCCCCGCAAACGCACCCCCATCTCTGCGAACAAAACGGCCTGATCGGGCCATACCTTGTTTCGTCGGGATTGGCTAGCGTTCATAGGGTTTCGATTGCTGAACCTAAGTCTCGGCGGATCCCGCAAAAAACCCAACTTCCCGATACGACTGAAATCCATGAAAACCCCTGAGTCATCTCTCGTTTGCCGAGGTTTGCTCACACTCGCGCTTCTTTCCGGCTCATCATTCTCCCACGCGGGTGACATTATCAGAATCGACTTTGATTCGTTCGCTTCCACCTTCACCTATCCGTATGCGTGGGCGGGCTATGGTTCCGGTGGGAATGTCGATGTCGGTGCCCAAGTCGTCTCAACCATGGATACAGCCCCGATCGGGATGGGTGGCACCAACGCGTTGCGGCACGCTGCAGATCTCTCTGGAATTTCCATTCCTTCGGTTGTGGACTACACCTACTGGGGATGCGGACTCAGCATGGCAGCCATTCCTGCGGCGGCTCTTCCTTCACCCTCGCTTGATCGATACCGGCTCTCGCTCGATACCATGGTGGCGGGCCTGAATTCCGGTCTCACCCAGTCCATTGGCAGTGTGACGGTCCTCTTCTATGCGCCGGATGGCACCATCGGGACTACCGATGGTAACCGGGATTTGGTGTTGCAGGCGAGTTATCCAGTCACCCACAAATCGACTTTGACGACGACCAGTTTTCCTCTCACCAGTCCCACGGGATTCGGAGGCGGCACCGCTCCCGCGACTTTTGCGAGCCATTATGCGGCCGTTAATGAAATCGAGGTCCGTCCGGAAATCACCCGAGGACCCGAGAATTTTTCGTTCGATGCCGGCAACGAACTGATCGTGGACAATGTCGTCCTGGTTGATGAAGCGCCGCCTGCTGAGACTCCGTTGTTGACCCTCGATTATGACAATGTTTTTCAATCCTGGGGTGGCACGTATTTCGATTACGGCGATTTCGGCGAGCCTTACACGCAAATCAACACTTCCCCAGTTCTTCGTTCCGCGATCCAGCGCACCAATGGCGGAGTGGGGGACTCCGGTTGTCGTTTCGACTGCGTGGACACCAGCGCTTGGGCCGGCAGTAACAATCCCGTGCCGCCGGGGGCAGCCTACTCCAGTTATTTGTTCGGCTCGACAATCTCCTATGACAGCGCCACCCAGAACCGCATGGCGGTTTCCTCGCGGCTGGAGGACTACCGCTTGGACTTTGATATTCAGGCGACTGGTTTTAGCACCCAGCCGACCGGTAAGGTCATTCTGGTATTGGAAGCTCCGGACGACACCATTTCCCCTCCTGACGCCGATACCAATCGGGATCTGATCCTTAACATTCGTTTCGAGGGTCAAGCGGGTTTCCCGATTCCCAACACTTTCGGCAAGGTCTCCCGCATGCTCAGTGTGGGCGCTATCAGTAGCGGTTCGTTGGAACGGTTCCAACAATACCATGAGAAGATCCAGTTCTTCCAGTTCCAGTTTGAAACCAACACCACCCCTGCGGCCACGGGGTTCGATGGCGACAACTGCGTGAGCTTCGACAATCTCCAGCTCCTCAGCATCAGCCCTGCCCAGACACCCTTGCGGATCACCGCATTCACGGCGACCAAGCCGGATCAGATCTCAATCACCTTTGATAGCATCGCAGGACGTCGCTATCGAGTTCATCAATCCACGACTCTTCAGGGTTTCAGCCCGATTGGAGTAATCGATGCCACGGGCACTTCCACGACCTTCTTGCGCACCCAGACGCTTCTTTCTTCCGAATTTTTCAAGGTCGAGGATCTTGGAACTCCATGATTTTGAACCACCGTATGATATAAAAAATGGTCGATGAATCTTCGCCCGCCTTACAAATCAACTTCGTAGTTATAAGAATACCGACATGAATCCAAACGATTTGAAAAATCCTAACACCCAGACTGCGCGGGGATTCACCCTCGTTGAGTTGCTGGTGACCATCACGATCATCATTACACTGGCTGCATTGATTTTTGTGGGCATGAAACGGATGAGATCCTCGGCCGACAAGGTGGTCGCGACGCGCAACATTTCGCAACTCCACGTCGCCAATGCAGGTTACGCAGCTGATCATAATGGCAGATACATGCCGGTTTATGGTTTTGACGATAAGGGCAGTTTCGGCGGGAATTGGTTCACCAACCAAGCGTTCATCTCTTATCTGAATGGTGATGGAGTCGTCATCAAGAGCAGCAAGGGTGAGAACACGGTTCCCCTCAGTCTGTTGGACCCTGCCGCAGTAAGGGCGAAACGAGCTGGTTTTGACACTTTTGAAGGTAGTTTCGGCTATAACTTCGAAGGAATGGACGGCCCGGGCCGGGGCTGGGCGATTCCCGGATCTCAACAGTCTTTCTTTGTGCACGAGATTGCCTCGCCCGAGCGTAGCGCGGCCTTCATCACCTGCACGGATTGGATTGCCCACTACAAAGGGCGTTTTCTCTGGAAAGATTCAAAAGCGGTCGAGGGCCGCTCGAACGATGGCAAGATGGCATTCCGCCACGGAGGCAAGGCCCTCGTGGTCTATTACGACGGCCATGTGGGCGATATCACCACGGCGGACCTCAAAAAAATCGATAACTCGGGCACCCAAAAAGGAATCGCCAACATCTTCTGGAATGCCGATGGAAAGTAGTTGGCTTGTTTGTGTTTTTCCAATCAAGCTCTACTTACCCGATTCCTAAGGCAGCACCGATGACCCATGATACGACCCGCAGGGAGTTTATAAAGAAAACCGCGCAGCTTCTTGGCATGCCCGCAATCATCCCGGCCAGCGCACTTGGCCGCGATGGTCATGTGGCTCCGAGCAACCGTATCCAAATCGGAATGATTGGCATCGGGCCACGGGGGCGCGAGGTTTTGGCACCGTTTCTCAAACAGCCGGATGTGCAATTGATTACTGTCTGCGACGTGCAGAAGTCGAATCGCTGGACTGCCAAGATGATGGTGGATCGCGCCTATAAGAATCAGGACTGCCAGACGACTGGCGAGATGCTGGAGGTCATCGGGCGCGATGATATCGATGCGACCATCATCGCTACCGGTGATCGGTGGCACGCCGTGGCGAGCATCCTTGCGGCAAAGGCAGGCAAGGATGTCTATTCGGAAAAGCCATGTGCAATCACCATATCCGAGTGCCGGGAACTTGATGAAGCGGTCCGGCTCTATGGCCGGGTTTTCCAGGCAGGCACCCAGAGGCGGAATGTTCCGAATTTCCGCCAAGCGGTGGAACTCGCCCGCAGTGGACGTCTCGGACGGATCCATACCGTTCATGCTTCGATTTATCATCTTGAGGAAATTCATGAATGGCTGCCCGCAGAAGAGGAACCTGCGATTGAGGAGGTTGACTGGGACCGTTGGCTCGGTCCGGTGCCGTGGCGGCCCTACAATCAAGCCTATGTGCGCGGTCAGTGGCGCGGGCATCGTGATTTCGATTCCGGTGCGCGACTTCTGGATTGGGGTGCGCATACCGTGGACCTGTGCCAATGGGCGCTCGGTCTTGATGGAACGACTCCCGTGGAGTTTACACCGGATGGCCCGACGATTCACGCCCGCTACGCCAACGATGTGAAGCTGGTGATGCGCCCGGGTGGTCCGAAGGGAAATGGTGACTGGCTTGACCTGGGAACCTGCCCGATTCGTTTCGAGGGCGAAAACGGTTGGGTCGAGGCGGGTGATTTCGGAAAGATCGCCGCGGAGCCAACGTCCTTGTTGGAGGGGTTCGCCATCGAATCGGTGCCGGGCACAGACCCAACGGCCCACGTCCGTGATTTTCTCGACTGCATCAAGTCGCGAAATGCACCGGCATCAAATTCAGCAGTGATGCGCAGTTCTCACGTCGCCTGCCATGCTGCGGCCATCGCTTCCATCGTCGGCCGAAAAGTTACCTTTGATCCGGTTTCCGAATCCTTCGCCAATGATGACGAAGCCAATCGTCTTTGCAGTCGCGCGCGGCGTGCACCTTGGCATGCATGAAAGCCCAGTGATCCATGAGTCCCGAAAAATCCTCACCTGCTGAGCTAGTCGAGTTGTTAGGGTCCGATGCGTCCTTCGAATTCAAGGCGCGGGCCTGCCAACGGCTCGCCGTCGTCGGCAATGAACAGGCAATTCCGTCACTTGCAAAGTTGTTGGGCGATGACCGCTTGTCCGATTTCGCCCGCTCTGCGCTTGAAAACATTGCATTACCCGCTGCGGGAGCCGTGTTGATCGAGGCTCTGCCAAAATTGAACGGCCGATTGCTAGCCGGCGTGGTGAACTCACTTGCCGTGCGCCAGGAAAAGGCAGCGTTGGGTGGATTGATAGAACTGGCGAAGGACCCGGTTCGGGGCATGCGATCCGGGGTGCTGGCTGCGATTGGCAGAATTGCCGCCACCGACGCCTCAATGGAGGACCAAACTCAACGCGCCCTTGCGATGTTGTCTTCCGTTAGTGATTCGCGGAGTGAGGCAGCATTGCTGGAAATCGCTCACGCAAATCTAGCGACGTCGGCCATGCTCATTCGCGTTGGGAACACCGATGTCGCCATCCGGATGTTGAAAAGCCTCTTATCGTCCAACGCTCCTGCCCACATCCGAGAAGCGGCGCAGGAATTGTTACGAAATTCGCAGGCCATAAGTCTTTTCGACGGACACTCGCTCGATGGCTGGAAAGGGGACCTGTCTTGGTTCCGTGTTTTTGACCGCGCGATCATTGCTGGTTCGATGACCAAGGAGATTCCTCAAAATGAATTTCTCGTCGATGATCGCGTGTTTGAAGACTTCGAGTTGCGCTTGCAGTTCCGTTTGGTCAATCCCAAGGGAAATGGCGGCATCCAGTTCCGCAGCAAACGCGTGGAGGGCAGCAGCGAAATGGAAGGCTATCAGGCGGACATAGCAGAGGGCTTTTGGGGTGGCATTTACGACGAGAGCCGACGCAAAACCTTCCTAGGGACCCGCTGCGATCCGAGTGCTCTGGTCGCAGTCCTTAAACCCGATGGATGGAACTGCTACACCATCCGCTGCGAAGGGCCGCACATCCGACTTTGGATCAACGGCCTTCTGACGACTGACTTCATGGAGAACGATCCCGCGATCCCGCGATCAGGTCATATCGGCCTCCAGATTCATTCGGGCCCGCCTTCCGAGGTTTGGTATCGGGAGATTCAAATTGAGGATTTGTCGCCACGATGACCCTTCTGGGCCAATAGACTCAGGTAACCAGCCAAGATTGCGGTGCTGGTACTCTGCTCATCAGCCTTTATACCATGAGTTTTCGGAAAAATGGCCCGTTCGGGCCATAGCCGGAATGCATCCAAGGAAATAAAACAAACCAGTTGGTTGCGTTCCCATACACGACACTCGACCCAAAAAACACCAGAGTATGAAAAAACACCGCCCCCTCACCTTGGGATTTGTCTTGGCGATCACTAGTCCGCTCCACGCAGCCGTAAGCTTCGTTGATAACTTCGATACTTACGCCACTGGAGGCCCGAATGCGGCCTTTGATGCTGCCTACAATCGGTCTTCTGCCCCAACGATTTCGGCAAGTACCGGACTGGGTGGTAGCCAGAGTCTTCAGAATGGTACTGACATGGTCCTCAATCGCAAAGACACTGCAATCAATCTCACCACCGTCGGTGAAAACTCAATCACTCTCGATCTGTTCTTTCAGCACGTGTCAGCCACTGGTGTCGCCCGACCGCATATCGGATTGATGCCAACGAATTCACAGTTAACTTTCAGCTCTGGAACGGAGCTTAGCGCAAGAATCGGAGGCAACAACTGGTTGGAAATCCGCTCAAACGGCAGTGAACTTTTCAACGCGGGGACCGCAACGCTGTCGTTGACCGTTGGAAATTGGTACGATCTCCGAGCAACCATCACCCGGACGGCCACTACCAATCAGTTCAACATGTTGGTGGAACTTTATAACAGCAGTAACACCGGTGTTGTGGGTACCCTCGTAAGTTCGCTTTCCAATTCCACGGCGATCACAAATGCGGCTATGTGGACCGACACTGAGGTCTTTGCCGCCCTGCGCGAAAACTCAAGTATCGTCAATATCGACCGCTTCAGCGTCGTTCAGGTCCCCGAGCCGAACGCTGCCGCACTGCTCGGTGGTCTCGGCGCGTTCGCTTTGCTGCGCCGCCGACGCATCGTTTAAGAATTTCCCGGGGTTAATGGGTTTTCCTCGGGACTAGAGCGGGGTGGCTGACTGGAGGGTCAGCGACCCCGCTATTTTTTAGGAAGAAAAACCATCTTTCTGACGCATCACCGTCTAGTGTCCCAGCCCTCATGGATCCTGTTGTATTCATAAGAGATCTAACCCCTGTGCTTGGTAGTCAGCGGCAGGCAGCGGTCCTTGACTTATTCATGTCATGAAGTGCCCGGAAAATGGCCTGATCAGGCCATACCAAAGATCCGAAGAGAACGATAGAAATCCATAGTAACTCGTTCAGTGGCCTGATCAACCCCCTCCCCGAAACCCCCTATCCATTGGCAAAAAACCACAAACAAAAAATCCCACAAGACCCATTTATGAAGCCCCGTAATTTCTGTTTCTCTTCATTCCTCCCCGCGCTTGCGGTAATCACACTTTCGGTACCATCCGTCTTTGCCGCTACGGGCATTTGGAACGGCACTGCCGGTGGCGGGGATGGATTCTGGAATGATACTGCCAACACTGAGTGGTCCGGTGTCACCGGAAATGCTTGGGATGCGACGAATGGCCCGAACAACGTTGCCCAGTTCAACTCCGGTGCTGTTGGCTCTAATCCTGGCACCTCGGGTACGCCCGTCGCCAATGGTATCATCTGGAACGGCGTTGGTGGGGGAATCAGCTCCGGCTCGGTTAAGCTGGATGGCGCCAATCCTTTTATCAATGTCAATACTGCCGGCCAGACCAGCCAGATGTATGCAGGCTTCAGCGGCACCAACGGCTTCACCAAGATAGGCGCTGGTCAGTTCTTCCTAATCGATACGGTCAAAGCCATTACCGGCGGAATTACAGTCAATCAAGGCCTGCTGCGTTTGGATCTGACCACTGCGGCAACGGTTTCGGGTGTAGCGAATTCAACCAACGCCCTTACCCTCTCTGGTGGCACCCTCGAAGTGACAGGCAGAAACTACGTGGGCACTTCGTCTCAAACCTTGGGCGACTTCACGCTGAATACCGGAGGCAGCACCATCCGCATCAACCCCAACAGTGGTACCGGCACCACGCTGTCTCTTGCGAATTGGACCAGAACGTCAGGAACCAATTCGAGCTTGTTTGTGGATTCCTCCACCACCGGGACCAAAACCCTTACATTGACGGGGACCATTCCGACACTCTCGAATGGAATTATCGGTAGCTATGCCACCATTAGGGACAGTGCGACCACTTTCGGCTTTGCCACTCTCGATGGTTCGAACAATGTGGTTCGCTACACGGCGGCCACCCCAGTTACTTCCGCCCTCGGTGCTAATACCGTCAGTGGAACCAATTACCGAGCCACTAGCGCTGGGAACTTTTTCAACGGAAGCGGCACGGCCCAAAGTCTTAACAGTTTGGATATCGCGGTGGACGGTTCGGTCGGTGGTAATACTGCAGCGACCTTTACGTTGGGTTCCGGTGGGCTATTATATTCGCTTAGCAGCACCTTCGCTAACCCCTCAGCAAACCTGAAACTCACTTCCTCGACTTCCGAATTACAAGTTTCAGCGCTAAGTTATAACAATGGATTTGCTTCTGGCACCATTGGAAGCAGCGGCGGTATCTATGACAACGGTAGTCCAGTGAGTTTGGTCAAGGCCGGCCCGGGCGGCTTCAAAATGAGCAGCGGTACTTTCAGCTACACGGGCGATACGATCGTTAATCAAGGCGTGCTTGATAACATCGCAAACCTCCCGAGCGGAACCGGCAAAGGTAACCTTGTGGTGAATTCCCAAGGCATTGTCGCCCTTGGACTGGGAACGAGTGGAACCCGGACCATCAATGGATTGTCAAACACCACTCTGGGGGGCGGCACGGTCAACAACCAGAACTACACTTCAACAGCAGCCACGGCCTTTTTGAATCTTGGCAATAACGATGCTACCGCAAGTTTCTCCGGTGTGCTGAGCGGCAATTTCAGCATCATCAAGAGCGGTGCCGGCACGCAAACTCTGGCCGGTGTAAACACCTACGCAGGATCAACAGCGGTCAATGCGGGCAAGCTCACTATCGCCTCCACCGGCACGATCAACGGAACCAGCGGCATCACGATCGGTGCGGGTGATTTCAACTACAACTCCTCCACCGCTCTCACCAAGGCTGTCACCTTTAGCGGCACCGGCGGAAAACTCAGCGGCAACGGCACCATCAACCCGAACGTCAACGTCACCTCCGGTAATACCCTGGCGATCGGCAATAGCGTCGGCCAGATGAATTTCGGCGGTAATTTGACAGTCGGCGGCACCTACCTTTATGAACTCATGGGTGGCGGGACCGTTGCCGACCTTGGTGATGTAACAGGCGCATTGACCCTCGGTGGCATCCTGGATCTGGTCCAGCTCGGCACCTATACCAATGGCAACAAGTTCACCCTCTTCGCCTATGATGGTGCCCTCAGTGGCACTTTCACCACCCCCGGATTGGTCAATATTGCAGACGACACCCTATTCACCGATGCCGGCGGAAGCTGGCAGATCAACTATAATGACAACAGCCCAGGCCTGAATGGCGGAAGCGGCTTGAACTACGTGACCGTCACCGCCATCCCCGAGCCGAACGTCGCCACCCTGTTTGGTGGACTGGGTGTGCTCGCCCTGCTGCGTCGCCGCCGCAAGGCGTAAAGATTTTCCGGAGTTAATGGGTTTTCCCCGGAACTGAGGCGGGGTTGCTGACTGGAGGGTCAGCGACCCCGCCATATTTTAGTATGAAAATGAATCCGACCACCTTGTTCGCCAGCCTTCTCTCCTTATGTCTGATTTTGAACGCTAAGGGAGCGGATCTGCTTCCTTTGGTGCCTGGAAAGGGAGTTGAAGCGCGCCCGTTCCTAATCGCCGGGGAATGGGATACCCGCCACCCCGAAGCACAGTCCATCTTCCTCGTGCGGGATGGAAAAGTGGCGTGGAAATACTCGATTCCCCTGTATCTATGTCCATTCGCGATTCAGCAATTCTCAGACGTGAACATGCTCTCCAATGGAAACATTCTCTTTGCTTGCATGTCGGGGGCCGGAATCATTTCGCCGGACAAGAACCTGATCTGGGAGTTCCGATGCCCTTATGGCACCGAGACTCACTCGTGCAAACCCATTGCGAAGGACACGGTGCTGCTGGCCTTGAACGGGAAAGTGGGCAAGGTTATGGTCATCAATACCGCGACGAACACGATTCTAAAGGAAATCATCGTCCCGACAGAATCCACCTTCGTGCACTATCAGTTCCGGCATGTGACGATCACGCCGGGAAAGAAGACGTTCATGGTAGGCTTGCTTGGTGAAAAGAAGGTCATTGAAATGGACTTCGACGGCAAGGTGGTCTGGTCATACAACGCGTCTTCCGCCTGGTCGGTCATCCGCTTGCAAAATGGCAATACCCTTATTACAGGTGACAGCGAGGCCTACACGAGGGAAGTGAACATCGAGGGAGAGACCGTATGGGAATTTACCCAGAAGGATGCACCGTTCAAACTCTACAACACCCAGACCGCAAATCGCTTGGCGAATGGAAACACGGTCATTTGCAACTGGGTGGCGGGTGTGAAGAACACCGAGGAATGGAAGACGTCCGTTCAGGCATTCGAAGTCACTCCGGATAAAACGGTGGTGTGGTCCTTGTCGGCATGGGACGAGCCGGATCTCGGCCCTTGCACCTGCATTCAACTGCTCGACGAACCAAGGAATGCCGATGAAGGCGAGTGGCCGCAATGAATCCACGAATGCGTTCCAATTCATGAAATCTCTTGTCATCCTTGCGCTCTTCACCTGCCACGCCATCGCCCTTGCTGAAGAATCAGTGAGTTGGGAGAATCCGTTACGGGAGAAGCTTGTGAAAATGGCTGCCGACCTGACCGCCAATCTTAAGCCCTGGGACGTGCCCAACTGTCGCTTTGAAGTGGAGAAGCACAGTGCCGTGGCGGATGGTGTCACCCTCAACACGACCGCCATCCAGAAGACGATTGATGAGTGTTCCAATGCTGGCGGAGGCGTGGTTCTCTTTTCCAAAGGTGACTATGTGACCGGGACTCTCGTGTTGAAATCCGGCGTCATGTTGGAGATCTCCGAGAAATCCCGCATCCTCGGCAGCACGAACCTTGCGGACTACCCGGATCAGATCGCTTCAAGAAAGACGGTGATGGACACCCACATGAAGGTGAAACAGTCGCTTATTTTTGCAGAAGGAGTCGAGCGCGTCGGAATCCGGGGACCGGGGACGATCGATTTCCGCGGCACGAAATCCAACTTCCCGGGGAAACAAACCATCGCCGAAACTCCCGGCCGACCTTTCGGAATGCGGTTTATCGATTCGAAGAAAATCGTCGTCGAAAACATCACGCTCACGAACTCCGCGTGCTGGATGCAGAATTACCTGAATTGTGAGGATCTGATATTTCAAAAGATGATGGTTATCAATCATGCGAACTATAACAACGACGGTATCGACATCGACGGCTGCCGCCGGGTGATACTCCGCAACTGCATGATCAACTCGGAAGACGACGCCTTTTGCCTCAAGGGTGCCAGTCTTCGTCCGACCGAGGATTTGCTCGTCGAAGATTCCACATTTTATAGCACCTGCAATGCTTTCAAAATCGGCACCGATACCCAGGGCGACTTCCGTCGTATTTTTGCCCGCAACCTCAAGCTCGGTGGTATTGCCAAAGACATGAAAAGCTCGGCGGGTCATCAGGCCAGCACTGGTATTACACTCGCCACTGTCGATGGTGGCACGGTGGAAGACATCCTGATTTCCGACACGTCCATCGAGCGCGCGCGGTGCCCGGTCTTTTTGCGCGTCGGAAGTCGGGGCCGTCTGATGCCGGGGATGCCGGCAGCGCCTGTCGGTTCGCTTAGGCGCATTGTGATCGAAAACATTTCAGGAAGCGGGAACTTCCGCCAGGGTTCGTTCATCTCCGGCATCAAGGACGGAGTCATCGAGGATGTGGTGATTCGAAACTACCAGGTAGGTATGGAGGGCGGAGGCACTACCGAGATGATGCAGGCACCGGTGGCAGAGAGCGAAAAAGGTTATCCCGACGCCCATCAGTTCAGCGTTAAAGGACTTCCCGCGATGGGTTTCTTTATCCGTCACGCCCGACGTGTCGATTTTCATGACGTGAGCGTCACCCCTGCCGCGTCCGATGCGCGACCAGCCTTCGTGTTAGGTGCCGGGGCGGAAGACGTGCGTCTTGACGGCGAGGCAATGGCAAACTGAGCGTTCTAGTATTTGGCCAGGATCAGTTTTCCATTGTGATGGACATTGAGGGCCATTTCATCTTTCAGCGGCTTTCCCGTGGGGTCGATTCTGCTTAGCCTAGAGAGGGAAATAGAACCGCAGACGGACGCAGATTAACGCGGATAACTAGAAAGTTGCGTCGATTGTTGCCATCACCCTCAGGGTGAAGCTAGAGTTTTTGAGAAGTTACTTAAAATCAATTTTCATCAGGCACGAATTCGCGGTTGCTGGATAGGATGAATTTGTCCATGGCAAATCCATCTTCGCGCATGCTGAACATAATCTCATTCTCGCCAGGCTTCGTGACATCGAGATACAACTGGAGCGGCACACCAGAGTGGACTTCATCGGTCCGCTGCCTGCTGTCCCAAGCCCAGGCGTGTTTTTTCACGGTCTGCCAGCGTTGTCCGGATGCCGGCCACTCGCCGTTAAGTCCTACATGGATGCCGTTGTCCTCGGTGCCGGTCGAGAAGACTCTCACCCAGACATAGTATCGCCCGGGATTCTTGAAATGTGCTTTGTAATGGAGCACCCCCATCTTTCCGGGTTCGCTACAGAAGTTCTCTCCATCGATGAGTGGGTCGTCATGAGTCACTCGACTGTCCGGCAGAATCTCCACATAGGCACCACCGCTGGCGCCCGGTAGGTGGGATGGATCCGGATCCGGTTTTATGTCCGGAATCCTTTCTGGTGATGCGATGTGCCACGCACGTGTCGTGGCGATACTCTGCTTGTAATAGTACTCGGCCTCCACGGAGAGCAAGCCATCATCTTCGGTAAACACCAGATCGGGTTTGGGAGCGTGCCTCTCGATTGCTAGTGCAGCACCGCAGGCGGTGATCATCAGCGCAGCGGTGAATGGCTTAAGATTCATGGGAGGGTTAGTTGCTGGTGTTGTGTATCAACTCACGGATCTTTTGCTGGCGTCTGTTGGATCCACTCTTTCAGGAGTGCGACCGCCTTTTGATCGACTTCTGACGATCCGAATGGCGGCATGCGGGTGAAGCCGTTGGTGGTGGCAAGCCGGTGATAGATAACGGAGTGGTCTGGATCTTGCGGAACGATGAGTTTGTTGAGGGGATTGCCGCCGTTGTTGATGGCCTTGCCGTTGATGAGTCCGGTTTGCTCCAGCGTGAGTTCAGGGCGCGCGTCCAATACCCCATAGGGCACCATGCCGCCGGCTTTGTGGCAGTAGGCACAGTTTACGGCGAGGTAAGAGCGGACGCGGGCTTCGAGTGGAGCTTTGTTATCATCCGTTGCGAAGTAGCGGGGAAGCTGACTGGGTGAAACGGGTGGGGCGCTGAGGTAGTCGCTGTTTTTAAGAAAGGTGAGTTGGTTGCCGCTGAAGCCCTGGAAGGCGAAGTTTCGATTGAGTTGGCGGGTGTCGAAGGAAAGCGCGTAGCCGGCCTGCGGCGAGTGGCAGGCGATGCACTCGGAGCGGCTCGGGACGTGCCAGCGCTGGGTGGTGGCCGTGCCATCCACGGTGAGCTTGAGATCGATATCGGCGCCGCTGTCAGGCACCAGCGTGGCATCGGTCCCGGCGTCATTCCATCGGTAGCTGACACCATAAGCGCCGGAAGTGCTTTTTACTAACAACCGGGTTTCAAGGCGCTTCCTGGTCGCTGGATTTCCGCGCACGGTTTCCATATCGAAGTGCTGCACCCAGATCTGCCCGGCAGGAAACGTCCACAAGCCATCGCCAGATGGGATCATTCTGTCGGTGGTATTCGGGATGATGAACCAGTTGCGGGTGATGGCGTGGTCGTTCCAGGAAGGGAGGTTGATCGTATAGGGAATCAAACCTGGGGCAGGGGAGAGTTTGGCGAGATCGGTGAAGAGACCGGTCGCACTGAGCGTGGCTGGGAAACGGGTGGTGGCCGTATCGGTCGTAAGCCGGAGGATGCGATTGCCGTCGAAGTCAGCCATGAGCAGGTCGCCATTTGACGGATCAGTCCCGAACGCGACGATCCCTACCTCACCGGCGATGCGGGTCACGGTCGGCGGCTGTGTCCCATTGCGAGTGAGCGACCAGATATGGCCGGAGACGAAGTCGGAAAAGATATAGGAACCGGTCAGGCTTGGAATCCCCGAGCCACGATAGACGAGGCCGCCGGAAATCGACTTGCCGATGAAGTTGGAATCTCCACCACTGTGGGTGTATTCGTAGAGTGGTTTTTTGTGGAGCCTATCGAAATCGGCGGGTGCGTCTTTGGCCTTGGGGCCGTCGTGATTTCCCTCGCGGAAAGCCCAGCCGTAGTTGCCGCCCTTGGTGATGATGTCCACTTCCTCGTAGCTGTTGGATCCGACGTCGCCGACCCAAAGTTCGTTCGTTTGGGAGTCGAAGCTAAAACGCCACGGATTGCGCAGTCCGACCGCCCAGAACTCGGTGCGGACCTTCGCGGGGTCGATGGCAATACCATTGAAACTTGTCGCGCCGACGAAGGGGTTGTCCGCCGGGACGGAGAAGCGTGCCACTCCGGCATCCAGCGGAATCGCTGCGTGGGGATTGGGGGCAAGGCTGCCGGTTTTTTTGTCCACATCGATGCGGGCAATGCCTGCGAAGAAGTCCTTCGTGATGTTCTGGCTGTTGTTGTAAAGGTCATTCTGCCAGCCTTCGTCGCCGAAGGAAATGTAGAGGTAACCGTCAGGACCGAAGTGAAGATCGCCGCCGTTGTGATTGTCAGCTTCATCTTCCTGCTGGAGCAGGACCAGTTCAGAGTCGCTGTCAGCGGAGTCGGGGTCTCTTGCTTTCGTGGTGAAACGCGAAACCCGTTCGTAAACCGTGCTGCCGATCTTCACTGAATAGAAGATATAGAAATAGCGGTTCCTCGCGTAGTTCGGATGAAAAGCGATGCCTAACAATCCCTGTTCACTGGAGGTGCTGAGCGATTCGTTGCGCGACTTCAGCAGGGCTGGAAGATCGAGGAAAGTGGATGGCGTCGGCGTGCTTGCAGTCACGTCAGGGATCAGGCGGACAAGCCCCCCGCGATCACAAGCAAAGAGCCGCCGCGTATCGCCGGGTGGGCTGGTCATGGCCACGGGTGAGGACACTCCCGTGAAGGCCGTGACCACCTGAATGGCAAGTGTCGGCGGCGTGGCCGGAACGTTGAGATTGGGATTTCCAACGCGAGGGGCCTGGGAAAGAGCGCCTTGAAGCGACATCGCAAACAGCCCGTTTACTGCTAGAAGTATTTTTGAATTCATGGATCGCTCTTAAGAAACGGCTCGGCAGGCAAATCTGCTTGAAATTCCTTGATTCGGATATTTCGATAGAATATCTCCGCGGTCTCAGCCTGGAAGGCGATCGGGCCCGTGTCCTTGGAGAGCGCGGTCGCATGGTTGACCACCTTGCCGTTGACTTTGTGGATGGTGTAGTGGCCGCCCATCACGATCAGCTCGCATTGATTCCATTGACCAACGAGTCCGTGGACCACGGCATCCGCCGCAGCGGGATGGTCCCATTTTTTGTTGGTGAGGACGGTGCCTCCTTTGCCGGGAAGAATGAAGCAACCGTCCGGACATTGCTCCCAAGTGAAACTCACGCCCAGATCCCACAGCTCTCCCGTATAATTCGTTTGATTCAAATGTTCGTATCGGATCTGGAACTCCAAGCCCGCCGGCCAGATTTTTTGATCGATCATGTGATAGTAAAGCCCCGCGTCATACTGCCATTGACCGAAGTTGTTCAGTCTTTTTGGTCCCCACTTGTATTCAAACTTGAGGCTGTAGCGGCTGTAAGACTTCTTGCTCACCATCATCGCATGGGTGTCATCGATCTTCTGGTCGAGCTGGAAACCGTCCTGGAAGTTTTGATAGACGTGAATCTCGCCATTTTCGCCGGGACTGAAAACCTGAATCGCGGTTTCCGGTTTTCCATCCTTTGAGAGGAGCATCCAGTTTTCAAAACCCTTTCCATTGTAGATCGAAACATATCCCTCCGGCACCGCAGGCTCGGCCGCATGTACGGCCATGGCGGTCGAAAAAAGCAGGGCAGACGATAGAAGTTTCACTACTTGAAAAGGTTGGTTTGTGATCATTCGAAAGTCCACCAGTCCACCAGCGGCCCGTCCTCACCTGTTACTTTGAAATCCAGTTCCACGGCATGCACGCCGCTGACGGCGGAGGCTTCGCAGACGACCTCGGTCCATGTTACATCAGGTGCGCCCTTGATTTCGAGGGTTGCGATCTTCGATGACGAGCCATCGCCTGATTGGAAGCTGATGGTGCTGTCGGATTTCCCCGGTTTGACGCGTATTCGCAGATGTTTCGGCATTGTTTTGAAATCGAGATATTTATAAACCGCGCGGTCGCCATCGCGGATACCCGAGAGTATCTCAGTATCCTCGCCCACCGTGGAGACACGCATATTTCCCCACAGCCCGCATGCCTGTTCTGCCTCGATCCGCAGGCTGGAGTCGAGCGGCGGCTCGGCGCCTTGGGTTGTCATCTCCACCTCGGGAATACTGCCGTCATCACGAAAGGTGATCGGTTCCACACAAGTCCGCCGCATCATGACGACTCCTTGGCTGGAACGATGGTAGAATACATACCATTTCCCGCCGAACCCGACGATAGAGCCATGGTTGTTCCAGTTTCCCGGGTTGCAGTGGGAGTTGTCGATGATCACGCCCCGATACTGGTAAGGCCCGAATGGAGATTTGCTAGTCGCATAGCCGAGGCAGCTTGGCGTTGCTGCGCGACTGACATCGGCATAGATCAGGTAGTAAAGGCCGTTTCGCTTGGTCATGGAGGCTCCCTCGTGGAAATGATGTTCCTTCTCAGTGATGACTGGTTCTTGGATCGACCCCTCGTCAAGCGTCCGCATGTCTTTGTTGAGCTTCGCCATTTTCAGATTGAACTGCCCCCAGACAAGATAGGCTTGTCCGTCATCGTCGATGAAGGTGGCTGGATCAATTTCCAAATGCTTGCCGACGTTGAGGAAGCTTGGATTCGAGAAGGGACCGGTAGGGCATTCTGAGGTGGCAACCCCGATAGGAATCTGATCCGGTTGACAGAAGTAGAAGTAGTATAAGCCGTCCCGGTATTGGCAATCGGGCGCATAGAGAATGGTGTCATTGGCTGGCAACATGTCGTTTTTTCCCAAGGTGACAAAGCTGTCTGGATGGAACTTCCATGTCTTCATGTCATTGGTGGAAAGCACGACGTTGGAGTAGGAACAATAGTGGTCGGTTTTTTCGTCCAGCGAGCAATAGACATAGAGCTGCCCGTCCGCGCCGACCTTGGCGGAGGGATCCGCTGGAAAAGTCGATGGCGGACCGATGGGATTGCGGGCTTGCGCTCCGGTGACGATGGCGAGGAAAATCGCAATAATGAAGTTGATATCAATGGATTTACGCACCGAGCCACGCTGACACGTTCTTACCATTCGAGATATGGCCTGATCGGGCCATTCGTTGGATCTTGAAATTCGCATTCGGCCGGTGAAGTGTCCCGGTTGGGAGACTATTGGGAATTGAGCAGGGATTCATCGGAGGAATTCGACTTGGAAGCGGAGGAAGTGATTTCCTTACATCTCGGATAATCAGCAAAAACTGTTTGATTGCGCCTGAAGAACCGGCGCAGGTCCACCCAGAAAAACAGTAGCCAAAAGCAGTCAAAAATCTCTTGGCAAAGTGACCCGGAGAGCTACCCTCGTCGCATCTGAATTTATCCGCCAGGTTCAGAGGTGATGATCACGAAATTGCTGCTGATGCATCGCGTTTTTCTTCACGGCTTACCGGTAGATTTCACTTTGTTATCACCCATTGCCTAGCCTCTGGTAAGTGCATCGACTCTTTCAACGAACTTCACCGGTAAACTGATAATCATACAAATCCCCGAACCAACTCTTTTCACAATAAAATATGAATACCCGAAAAATCCAATCGACCGCCATTCCGTCATTTGTTGCTGTAATGTTCGGTCTGTCATCCCTTGCAAAAAGCGCCGAACCCATCTTTCCGGAACCTGCCGGGGCGGATACAGCAGGATTTATTTCGATCTTCGACGGCAAAACTCTAACAAACTGGGAGGCGGACCCGAAGTATTGGCGTGTCGAAAACGGAATGCTCGTCGGTGAGGTAACTCCGGAAACGCTGCTCAACGCCAACTCATTCGCCATCTGGCGCGGCGGTGCGCCTGCCGATTTCGAACTAAAAGTCGAATACCGCGTAAGCGCCGACGGAAATAGCGGAATCAACTACCGCAGCAGCCAGGTGCCTAACCCAGCCTTCGCCTTGAAGGGCTATCAGTGTGACATCGACGGCGCCTTCAGTTGGACCGGGCAAAACTACGAGGAGCGTGGACGCACCTTCCTCGCCCTCCGTGGGCAAATGACACGACTAACAGCTGATGCCAAGCCCGCGATCGTCGCCAGCACCGGCGAAAAAGACGCGCTCGCGAAGTTTCTGCGTGGTGAAGACTGGAACCAAGTCCACCTCATCATCCGCGGCAATGTCCTCACCCACTTGATTAACGGTCACGTCATGTGCGTCGTTGTGGACGAGGATTCCGCCGCGCGAACGGCCGCCGGGCTGATCGGAGTGCAGGTCCACGTCGGCCCGCCGATGAAGATTGAATATCGGAATTTCATGCTCAAGCTGCTTCCTCCGAATACTGGCAAGCCTTGAGCGGTTTGCCATCAATGCTCGGTAACGTGATAGGCGAGGCGGTGGTGCGCAAGAATCCGATTAAACTTGACAGTAGATCGCCGTTGGATCGACGCGTCTGTCGGCTCGCTGGATCTATTTTTGAGCTGCTTTTCGCAACTGGCGGTCTCTTGCCGACCAGATTACAAAATAGATGGCTGTGAGCATCAGAGGGAATGCTACTGCAAATTCTAGTGTGCTTTTGAGATTCTGTTGCAACGTCTCGCCATTGATGAACCCCAGAATGAAGTATGCAGTTACGGTCAACAATATTTTTAACCAGTTTTCACTCAAGAATGGCCGAATAAAGCCACTTGTAAGCATGAGCGACCATTGAGTGTTTCGAGCCTCCTTCGTCAATCGAAAGCGTTGATGGAGCGTTTTGATAATCATTTTTGGTGGGTTGAAATTCTGTCAGGTATGTTATTGATTACCGCAAGCGCCGCCCCCGTCTTTCCATCCGCGGCAAGGTCATCACCCACTTGATCAACGGCCGCGTCATGTGCGTCGTTGTGGACGAGTATTCCCCCGCGCGAACGGATGCCGAGCTGATCGGAGTGCTAGTCCACGCCGGCCCGCCGATGAGGATTGAATACCGGAATCTCATGCTCAAGGTGCTTCCGCTGGCTGCGGGAAGTCCTTGAGCAGGTCGCGATCAAGGCTTGAATGATCCGTCTTATTTTACCTTTGCTGCCACGCTGCTGACGACGGTTAGTTTGTCTGAATCGGTGATTGTTACGGTAAGGACATAGGATCCTGACTTGGTGAACGTCGCTGTGGATGATTTTGCGGCGTTGGTGCCGTTTTCGCTGAAACTCACGCTCCCCGGACCGGTCGCGGACCAGGTGTAGGTGAGAGCCGCCTCGCCACCTTCATCGGCACCGAGCGCGGCCACTTCGCTGGTAGTTCCGGTGATGGTGTTGGGGCTTTGACGGGGCTTTGCGGGGCAGGAGGCTGGCACGACAATGGTGGGCGAGCCGGCAGGGCGGCTTGCGATGCTCAGTTTGGAAAACACCGCTGCGGTGGTCTTGCTGGTGTCACCGCTGGCGATGGCGAGTCCGGCGAAGGCAGGATCGGTCATGGCAAAAGTCCGCGGGCTTCCAAGCTGGGTCCATGCGGTTCCATCGATTGAGTAAGAAGCGGTGAAGACATCGGATGCAGCCCCGGAGCGTGAGAGGCGCAGCCAGATCGGCCCTGCCGGAAGGGTGGCCTGCTCCCAGATTGATGCTTTTCCGCCGGTTTCCCGGGTGGCCCATTGCAGGCCTGTCGGGCTGCGCCAGATCCCTGCATAGCGGGCACCTCGGCCGGCCGAGTTGTCGCCGATGGACGTGTAATCCCGAAACATCAAACCCGCCTGATTTCCCGCCGAGGACTCGACTCGAACAGTGAGTGTTTCGTTGCCTGCCACCACGGCAGGCACATATCGGAAAAAGTCCTCGCCGCCGGTGGTCGAGACGCCGGTTCCACCACCGACGACCGTCCATCGCCCCGAATCGAATCCGGCATCACCCGGAGGCGTTCGCGTGAGGGAGGGCATGGTCCACGGACTGGGCAGAGCAATGGAGATGGTGCGGGTCACCGGAAGCCCGTTGACCTCGGCTTTGATAGTTGCTAGACCGGTTCCAACAAGTTTCGGCGCGGTATAGACACCGCTGGAGTTGATGGTGCCACCGCCGTTCACCACGGACCACTTCACTGAATCCGTCGGCAGCTTTTCGGCGGTTATAGCATGGTTGCAGGATGCGGTGAAGGCAAGAGTGTCACCGGTTACGACACTGCTGGCGGGTGCGGCGATGGTGGGGATGAGAGAACCCACCGTGACACAGCTGAAGATGGCGCGCGCGGGTTTCTGATAGTTGTTCTGGTTCCCTCCCATCGCGATTCCAGCCAGTAAAGTTCCAGTCATCGAAACCGGCTGCGGTGCGCCAACCGGGATCCACTTGCCTCCGCCGTCGGTCGAGTAAGCAGCGGTGATGATGTTGCCGCAGCGGACCAGCCCCAGCGTGATCGGAGCGACGTCGGATGTCGTGGCTACTGCGGGTACCGCGATGGTTTCTTCCATGGTCCCTCCGTTGGTGTTTCGGGTCTGGAGTGTGAGGCTGGTGGTGTATTGAAGGCTCGGCCAAGGAATCGAAGCCTTGTATAACAATGATACCTCCGGAGAACCTGTGTCGGCGGTGGCACGAATCGTCACCCCGGCTCTCACGTCATTGGCGGCGGATTCCGTGACATTCTGCACCGAGGCGATGATCGCGCCGTCGCCTGGCAGCGGGGTGCGCGCGAACTGGCATTGGCCGCTGGTTGCGATGGTGTTTCCTGCACCTTTGAGCATCCACTCGCCCGTGATCGGGTGCCAGGTGGCAGAGCCTTTGATGTCCGGTTTTCCGACATCCCCGACAGCCCAACCCTCAGGCAACGGCGCTGGTGCGGGGTTCGGATCCAGAACGACTTCGGCTGGCAAGAAGGTGGACGGGGTATAGCCCTTCTCCGGTGTGACGCTGGGCAGCGATGGGTCATTTGAATAAATTCGGAAGTAGTCCATCACCATTTTTGCAGGAAAAGGAGTGGAGGCATCGACTTTCCCCGGCCAGTTGGAATCCGTGCCGACCGCTAGATCCAGAATGGTATACATCGGGATGTTGATGCGGTTAGCTTGTGTCAGAGTGGGAACGCCATCCACATACCATGTCACGGAATCCGGCTTCCAAAGGAATCCATAGGTATGGAACTTTCCATCGAAAGGATTGATTCCCCGGTAGGAGGTGCCATCGATGCCATGCGCGCTCAAACGATCCCAAAAGTGGGTGGTCTGGCGAACCTGATAGGTAAAATAGTTCTTTGGATCCGGGTTGTTGTCTCTGCCAAGGATTTCAAACACGTCGTATTCCCCGGGCCAAGCGCCATTGTCCGTTAGAAGCCAGAAACGTGACCACAGCCCAGCGCCGGGCGGAACCTTTGCCCTCAGTTCGAAATAGCCGTAACGCTGGGTGAACTTGTGGGCGGTGCTCATCATGCCGGAAACGTAGGGCAGCTTCTGGCTGTAGGCCCCCTTTGGGGTCTTGTCCGCCTGAATGATGAGAGAGCCTTTGCCATCGGAAACGAATGGATTGTAGGCCGTGAAGCCGTCGGGCGCGAAGTTGGGGTCGCTGAACCACTGGGCTTGGTAATCACCGCTGTTGTTCCGGATTCCGTAGAAATCACTGCTCAGCCACTTGTTGGCGTTGAATCCAGCGTTGAACTCGTCGTTATACGTCAATCGGTATCTCGCAGCCGCTTGCGCGACGACCGGGGAAGCGAGCAGTAAAGTGGCGGAAACCACCCCGGCGAAGGTGCAGGACGGGCGGAAGGGGGTGAGGATGTAGTTTTTCATGAATATTTTTTGCTTAGTCCGCAGCTTTGCTGGAGCCCCGGCCGACGCGATAGCCATAGAGGCCGTAAAAGGTGATGTAGGCGAAGGCGATCATTGGAACGATGAATGAGAGTTGAATGCCAACCTTGTCCGCGATGAGGCCCTGCAAGGGAGGCAGGAGCGCGCCACCCAGAATGGCCATCACCAACAAGGACGACGCCTGGCTCTTCATGGGCCCCAGCCCTTCGATCGCCAAGGAAAAGATGTTCGACCACATCACTGAACAAAACAAACCAATACCGAGAATGGCCCACTTTGCCGTCTCGCCCGATGTGATCATACCCGCGCCGAGCAGGCCGATAATGACTAGGCTGAACAACACCAGCATGCGTTGCGAACTGGAATGCCCGAGGAAAAAGGTAACCAGCAGCAGGATCAGGGGCACGCCATAATGCAGCGCCTCGTTCCAGTTGGTGAGAATTCCCGCCGCGATGAATGCGAGGATCGGTGTCGTAATCATGAGGAGGTTTTTCGTGCTGCGTTTCATACTGCTCAGGGCGAAGGCTCCCATGAAACGTCCGATCATGAGGCCACCCCAGAAAAACGCAAGATAGTGGGTGGCCGCCTGGTGGTTCAGACCGCCAAGCTCCGGGAGCTCGAGGAAATTGATCACCGCGCTGCCAACCGCCACCTCGCCACCGACATACATGAAGATCGCAATCATCCCCAATACGGTGTGCGGATGTTTCAAGGCACCTGCTCCACGAGTGATCGCTTCCTCATTCTTGAAGTTGGGAATGTGGGCGAATTTAAAGGCGATCGCCAACGTGACGAAGACGCCCGCGAAACAGAGATAGGGGATTTTCACCGACTCGGCTCCATGGAGATCACCACTGCTGAATACAGTGAAAATCAGCCAGCCCCCGATCAGCGGACCGATCGTCGTGCCAAGCGAATTGAAAGCCTGTGATAGATTCAGGCGGCTCGATGCGGTTTCCTCAGGTCCCAGAATGGTCACATAGGGATTCGCGGTGATTTGCAACATGGTAAATCCAAGACCCACCACAAACAAAGCGATCAGGAAGAAGGGATAGGAACTCATCATCGCTGCCGGAACAAACATCGCGCTACCCGCCGCAGCGATGAGCAGGCCGAGGATCACTCCGTTTTTATAACCGATCCGGTTGATCGGGTCACCGGAAACGATGGAGATCCCATAGTAGATCAAAGAGCCGACCGCATACGCGCCGAAGAACGCGAACTGGACGAGCATTGCCTGGAAATACGTCAGCGTGAATGCCTCCTTGAAGCGCGGGATCAGGATGTCGTTCCAAACGGTCATGAACCCCCACATGAAGAAGAGGACGGTCATGATGCTGAATGGCAACCGGTAGGATGGGGTGGTTGAAGATGAACCAGAAGACGGTTGGTTTGGTGTCGGTTGTGTAAGCGTAGCCATGAGTTTTTCGGGGCGGTTGCCGATTGTTAGGGTGACACCTCGATCTGCACCCGCAAAAAGCCTTTTCCGGACAGCCCTTCCGAGTCAATCAGTCGGAAGCGGCGGTATTCGTAGCCGGCGGGTAGGGGAGTGAAACCGGTGGGAGCTGGCGCTTCACTTACCGTTCCGGTTGGGAAGCTCAGGTCGCCTGACCCTTGGATGGTATACTTGATTCCATCAACGACAGCCGACTGGATGCCACCTGCGCCCGAGGTAAAGATGGGTGAGCCGCCGGAATTTCGCACGGCGAGAGTGAGGGTGAGATCCTGCTGGCCGTTGCCATTCGTGTCCTCGGTTGTGCCCACCTGATAGCCACGGTTGGTGCTTGTGTTAGGATGGCCACCGAGGGCGAATTCGAGAAGGTTGTTGACGCCATCGCCATCCGGGTCGGCATCGGGGGCCTTTTCACTGACGGTCAACAAGGGGTAGTCGCTCATCCAGGTATCGAATGGATTCATGGCGCTGATCACGCTGATCACAGCGCTGGCGTTGATGCTGCCATGGCTGGCCCTGATGTTGGCGGATCCAGCTGCATTCGGGGCCGTGTAGAGGCCGCTTGGGTTGATGCTGCCAACGCCGGAAACCAGGGACCAGGAGAAAGCTGGCTGCTCTAACATCACAAGGCCGAACTGATCGAAACCGTTAGTCGTGAATTGTTGGGTGGTTCCCGAGTTGATACTGGTCGTGGCAGGCGCAACCGGGTTGCTGGTCAAGGTCTGGGTCACTGTGACATTCACGCTACTGGTGGTGGTCATGTTGTCGCCATCGGTGATCGTGACCTGAAATGTATAACTACCCGCCTTTTGAAAGGTTGCTGTGGTGTTCTTGGCCGCGTTGCTGGCATTGGCGGAGAAACTCACGGAGGCCGGGGGCGTTCCGGTAGTGGCCCATGCATAGCTTAGATTGCTTTCTCCGGAATCATCCGCCCCCAGGGCTGCCAGGGTGGCCGTCGTGCCTGCAATCACGGTCGGCGAGGCTGACGCGGGTTCGACAAGCGTGGGTGGGCCTTTCACCTGAAGCGAGACATTGTCGAAAATGACGGTATTCGTGCTGTTGTTGCTGCTCCGTGCGGCTACGAGTCCGAAGTTGGCCGTGCTCGGCATGGTGGGAATCATGTCGGTTCGAACAAGCGTCCACAAAGAGCCATCGGCAGAGTGATAGGTGGTGAATGTCGTCCCGCGGCGCGAGACTCTCAACCAATGTGGACGGGTGGGTCCTGCTACGGTGGTACCAAGGCTGTTGTTTGCCGCCGTGGTGCGGGCGATGGATTGGATACCGGATCCGGCGGTGGTGAAGATGCCCGATGATACTGAGTTGTTAGAACTAGATCCGCGGATCATCAATCCGCCACGGGCGGAGTTGTTGGTGCTGGACATCGAGACGACCCGTGCGACCAGATCGGCGTCGCCGGAGACTGGGAGGTTATAGTAGTAAAAGTTGTCGGTGTTGTTTCCCGAGTCCAGCGAGCCGGCGCTGGTAACGGTATAGGAGCCGCCGCTGACGCTGGCTGACGCAGCTGGATTAAATGATCCTACTTTCGTCATGACGGTGAACAGGCCGTTCACGCTGACCGTGACGGCGCTCGTAACAGAGAGGCCTTGAGCGTTCGTGATTTTTACCAGCAGGTTGTAGGTGCCAGCCGTGGTAAAGGTCGCAGTGGCGTTCTTTGCCAAGTTTGTACCATTGGCACTGAAGGCGACCGTTGTCGGACCGGTCGCGGACCACGTGTAGTTCAAAGCGGCTTCACCTGAATCATCTGCCCCTAAAACACTCAAGGCCGTGGTGTTACCACTAACAGGGCTGGGCGTTGCGGTGGCCGCAGTTGCCACCGTGGGGGCGGGATTGATGCTGAAGTTGGAAAACGTGGCGATGGCCGTAGCGCTCGCGCTGCCACTGGAGACCGCCATGCCGACGAGCGCAGTGGCATTCATGGTGATTGTCCGGGCGGGGCCAAGCGGGGTCCACGTTAGCCCATCTGAGGAATAGGCTGCGGTAAAGGTGTTGCCGACGCGGGTTAATCTTAGCCAGACCGGGACAGAGAATGGGACAGTCGGAGTTCGGAGGCTCGTGAAATCGCCACTCGTCCCTTCACGGGTGATCCATGCGAGCCCGGGAGTGGTGCCTTGAGTGGTGAAAAGGATCCCTGCATAGCGGGAAGAGTTGCTGGTGGAATCACGGAACATCAGGCCAGCCTGAGTCGTGTTTCCTCGATTTTCCAGACGGACGATAGCCGTTCCATTGCCGGTGTAGGGGCGGTTCACATAGCGGAATGAATCATTGTAGATCGACCATAAGAGTCCTGTTCCACCGCCGGTGACCGTCCAGTTGCCGTTGCTTTCGCTGGAATCGCCGACGGGTGTGGCGCTGATGTCGGCAGCGGTCCATGGAGTTGGTAAAGTCCCGGGCGGGGTGACCGTGACCGAGCTCGTTCCGGTGGAGGAACCGGCGGCGGCATGCACGACGGCTGTTTGAAGAGTCACAACGGTGGGGGCGGTAAATAGCCCGTTACTGAGAATCGTTCCTCCGCCGCTCTGCACGGTCCAGGTAAACGTTGGCGGTGTGGCCATCGTGGCACCGAACTGGTCGTAAGCCACCGCGGTAAATTGCTGACTGGTATTGGAGAGGATGCTCGGCGTTAGCGGTGCAACGGCGATGCTGCTCAATATTTGGCCAACATTGACAACTACGCTGCTCACTGCCGTTAAGCCAACGACATCGGTGATGGTAGCCGTAAACGTATAAGAGCCGGCCATGGAGAATGTCGCTGTTGAGTTCTTGGCGCTGTTGTTACTGTTAGAGCTATAGGTCACGGCTGCCGGACCGGTCGCCGACCATGTGTAACTGAGTTCGGACTCATCTCCATCATCGGCACCAAGGACGCTTAAGCTTGTGGAGTTTCCCGAGAGGCTGGTGGCGGCAGCGGGGAAGGTGGCGGAAGGTCCGAGATTGATACTGAAATCCGCGAAGGCGGCGGTGGCAGTGGTCGTGGGATTGCCACCAGCGACGGCGAGACCTACGAGGGCGGCAGCATTCATGGAGAATGTCCGTGCGGGACTTAGTTCAGTCCATGCCATGCCATCCGGTGAATACGATGCGGTAAATGTGTCCCCCCTCCGGACCAACTTCAACCAGACGGGACCGGAGACCGGGACTGTCGTTCCTTGAAGGCTGGTGAAAGCACCGGCTGTTTCCCGTGTCATCCACGCCAAGCCCAACGTGTTACCCTGGGTGGTGTAGAAAATGCCGGCATAGCGCGAATCCGCGTCGGTCGATTCCCGCAACATCAGGCCCGCCTCAGTGGTGGTTCCCGGGTCGGTCAGGCGGGCGATTGCAATCACATCTCCATTGCAAGGGCGGTTGACGTAGTGGAACGAGTCTGTGGCGCTATACCATTCGATCCCTGTGCCTCCCGCGCTGACGGTCCAGTTGTCATTGCTTACGCTGGTTTCGCCTGTTGGAGTGGCGGCGATGCCTGTTTCCGCCCAAGGGCTGGGCAGGGCGACGCGAGGTATGATGTTAACCGTGCTGGTGGCCGTGATGGATCCGCTCACCGCTTGGACGACGGCCGATTGTGATGCGACTACCGTCGGGGAAGTATAGATACCATTGCTGCCAATGGTTCCGCCGCCGCTGGGTACGCTCCAAGTAAACGTCGGTGGGTTTGTCATCGGCGTGCCGAACTGGTCGAATGCGGTGGCGGTGAACTGCTGGTTTTTTTCCGAAACGATGTTGGTCGGCGCAGGGGTAAGTGAAATGCTGGTGATTGTCTGGTTGACGGTGACTGCGACGCTGCTCGTCGTGGTCAAACCGCCAGCATCGGTGATCGTAGCTGTTAGGTTGTAATTGCCCGCCAGAGCGAAGGACGCTGTGGTGTTTTTTGCCGCATTGGTGCTGGTGGCGGCAAAAGTGACAACCGCCGGGCCAGTCGCCGTCCACGCGTAGGTCAGGCTTGGTTCACCTGCGTTATCCGCGCCTGCGACGCTCAGATTGGTCGTGGCGCCGGTCACTATGTCAGGTGTTGCGGCAGCCGGGGTTGCCGCGGTGGGTGGTGTGTTGACGGTGGGGGTGAAACTCAGATCCGAAAACGTGGCCGTCGCTGTAGAAAGGTTGCTTCCGCTGGAGACCACGAAACCGACCAGTGTGGTGGAGTTCAGAGCGATCGTCTGGGTTCCAATCTGAGTCCAGTCAGCTGCTGCATCAGATTTGCGGGATGCGGTAAAGGTATTGCCCGAGCGGACCAGGCGGAGCCATACCGGAAACGTAGTGGCGATCTGGGTGTTATGGAGCGCGGCGAATCCACCGACGGTGCTGCGTGACATCCACGCCAGCCCGGGCAACGTAAATTCGGTGGTATGGAAAAGGCCCGTGTAGCGTGAATTTCTAGCGGTGGATTCACGAACCATCAAACCCGCTTGTGCGGCGCTTCCGCGGTCGATGAGTCTAACCAGCAAAGTTCCGTCGCCAGTGATCTGTTGATTGACGAAGTGAAATGAGTCATTGTATCTCGACCCGTTGATGCCCGTCCCGGAGAGACCCCACTGGTCACCTGCCGAGCCGCCGCCGGTGGATGTCCAGGTGCCTTCGAGGAAGGTTGAATTTCCAACCGGTGTGCTGTTGATGTCGGTTCCTACCCACGGGCTTGGCGGGGCGGTGGACACGGTGATGGTGATGGCGCTTGTAGCCGAAAAAGGACCGACCTCCGCAGTCACCACAGCGGCACCGACAGTGGCCGGAGCCGTGAAGAGCCCGGTGCTGCTGTTGATCGTTCCGGTGCCGCTGGTGAGTGTCCAGGTGGCGCTGGCTGGCATCGGTTGTCCGAACTGGTCGATCCCGTTGGCAGTGAATTGCTGTGTCGCACTGGTGCTCACCGACACGGTGGCCGGGCTGGTGCTGATTCCAGTGAGAACCTGGCTTACAGTTAGGTTGAAACTACTCGTGATTGTCAATCCGCCTTCATCGGTGATGGTGGCGGTCATGGCATAGTTACCGCCCCTCGTGAAAGTGGCAGTAGCGTTCTTAGCCGCATTGGTATCATTGATGCTAAACGTTACTGGAGCAGGGCCCGAAGCTGACCAAGAGTAGATCAAGGCCGGCTCGCCAGAATCATCGGCCCCGAGAACGCTTAAGTTGGTGCTGGTTCCAGTGACAGGGTTGGGATTCGCGTTGGCCGGAGTTGCCACGGTGGGCGAATTGCTGCTGTTGCTTCCCACGCTGAGATCCGAGAATGTAGCGGTGGCCGTGGTATGGCGATTGCCGGTGGCTACTGCGAAACCCACGTTCGCTGGGAGAGTCGTGGGAAAGATGCGTGAGCTGCCAAGTTGGGTGAACGTCGTTCCATTCGTGGAATAGAATGCTTTGAACGTGTCGGACGACCCCCCTGAACGTTCGAGCCGCAACCAGATGGGCAGCGTCGTAATGGTATTGACAGCCCTTGATACGGCGTTTCCGGCGGAGCTTTCACGCGTTGCCCATTGCAGGCCGGTCGGAGTGCGCCAGATACCTGCGTAGCGGCCACGTGCGCCGACAAAACCGTCAGTGTAGGTCGGCGCGTCGCGGATCACCAGTCCGGCCTGCGTGGCATTGGACGAGGTAAGTTTGACCGTCAGTGTGTCATTGCCATCCATGGTGGAAGCGAGAAATCTGAAGCCATCTAGGTTGCTGTTGGTCGAGATTCCGTTGCCACCGCCGACCAGCGTCCACAAGTTGGAGGAAAATCCTGCGTCACCCGGAGGGCTGTTGATGACACTGGGAACTTTCCAAGGATTAGGTAACAGAATATCAACTGGGCGAGTGACGGTATGGTTTCCGAATACTGCCTTGATGAGTGCCTTGCCAGTGCCAATCAATTGCGGGGCGGTATAGGTACCGTTGGAATCGATGGTGCCGCCTCCGCTGGCCACCGACCATGTGACCGGACCGGTGGTGTCGATGGAACCGTTCAACTGATTGATGAGCGAGGTGCTGCATTGGATCGTCTGGCCGGTCAATACGCTGGTGGACGAAGCGGTGAGCAGGGGAGCGAGCTGGCCGACCGATACATTGGAAAACGTGCTGCGAGAGAGGCGGAAGAACACGCTCGAGTGTCCTGCCACTGCCAGGCCCGCCTGAACGGTGCTGCCCATGGCCAGGGTCTGCGGTGTGCCGACGGTGGTCCACGTCTGGCCGTCATTGGTGGAGTAGGCAGGAGTGAAGGAGTTGCCGGACCGCATGATCCGGAGGGACACGGGGGCGCTGACATTCGGAATGGTGGCCAAGGTGGTCGCCACTCCATTGGTGGCATTTCTGGAGATTAAAACAAGGCTGCCTCCAGTGGTCGGCTTATTGACTGCGGTGCTTGATAAAAGAGCGATTTCGCGGGCTCTGTCACTATTCGTTTCGCGAATCATCACGCCGGCTCTCACGTCGTTGTCATTCATCGCTGTGACACTCTGCACCGTAGCAACAACTCCGCCATAGCCGGTGAGCGGCGTGCCCGTGAACTGGCACTGGTCTCCCCAGCCGCCGACGCCGTAGCCCGCACCTTTGACCATCCACTCGCCGGTTTTGCTGTTCCAAGCACTGCTGCCTTTGACTTCAACCGGCCCGATGTCACCTGCGGTCCAGCCCGGAGGCAGTTGCGTCGTGGTGGGCTGGGTGTCGGTAAACGTGATCCCTGAGCCGATGGGTGGAGCTGCGTGGCTGGTTCCCGAAGGTAAGCTGACACGAGGCAGCGACGGGTCATTCGAATAGACCCGGAAATATTCCAATTCCATATTTGCTGGCCAAGGGGTGGTAGCATCAGGATTTCCCGGCCACCAGTTGTTCGGGTCCCTCCCAACGACCACGTCGATCAAGGTGTACATGGGAATGTTGATCCGATTGGGCTGACTCATGACTTTCTGACCATCCACATACCAGGTGACCGTTTCCGGCGTCCAATGGAAGCCGTAGTTGTGGAAGTTTCCATCAACTGGATTGATGCCAGTGGATGCAAACCCGTCTACTCCGCGGGAGCTGATCGCATCCCTGTAATGGGTCGTGTGATGGACGGTGACGGGGTTCTCCTTGCCCAGCACTTCGAAGACGTCGTATTCGCCAGGCCAGACACCATCATCGGTCAAAAGCCAAAATCGATGCCAAAGTCCCTTGCCGGGTGGCAGTTTCGCACGTAACTCAAAGTAGCCGTAACGCTGGGTGAACTTATGGGCAGTGGTCAACTGGCCGGACACGTAAGGCATCCCAAAACTATAGACTCCGGCAGGGGTAGGTCTTGCCTGAATGATGAGTGAACCATTACCGGTGGGGATGAATGGGTTGAAAGCCGTGAAGCCGCTGGGTGCGAAATTCGGATCGGAGAACCACTGGTCCTGGAAATCCCCGCCGTTGGTGCGCATGCCCCAGAAATCGGCAGTCTGCCAGCGTGAGCTGTCGAAGTTGTTGAACTCGTCGTTGAAGGTCAGATGGTAGCCCGCGAAAAGTGGTGATGCCATGAGCAGGCAGGCGGCAATCACTAGCTTTGAGAGTCGTTCTAAGATTAGGTTTTTCATGGTGAGAAGCTGATGAACTGAAAGAGCGAAAGGCTGGAAAGCTGAGCTGGATCGAATGGATTGGCTGGGTCGACGTGGAAAACAACCGAATGACAATTAGCGTGTCTCAAGACCATAGGAAATGGCCTGTTCAGGCCATTTCCTATTATTTTACTTCGATGAGCCCACCGAAAGGGCTGCTTCGTCGGCATAGACGCTGATATCGGAGAAGGTGGCGGTGGCGGTTGTCGTAACGTTTCCGCTGGCCGTCACAATACCGACTTGCGCGGTATCGCTGAGGGAGAATTTTCTGGGGCTTCCAAGCTGAGTCCATTTACTGCCATCGGCGGAATGATAAGCGGTAAAGACGTCGGATGCCTCGCCCGAGCGGGTGAGTCTCAACCAGACCGGAGTCGCGCCGGCCGACGTCTGTGCGTCTGACCTCGCTTTTCCGCCGGCCGACTCGCGCGTCGCCCACTGCAACCCGTCAGGGGTGACCCAGAGGCCAGCGAAGCGGCCACGAGCTCCTGCGAAGGAATCCTCCAGCTTGGTGGCATCGCGAATCACCAGACCCGCCTGTGTGCCGTTGGAGGATTGGACTTTTACGGTGGCTGTATGGTTTCCACTAACTGCGGATGAAAGAAAACGGAATGTATCATGATTGTTGTCGATAGAAATCCCTTTTCCCCCACCCACGAGGGTCCAGACGCCAGCAACGCATCCGGCATCACCCGGAGGAGTGTGGACGAGGGATGGAAGCGCCCAGGGATCTGGAAGCGTGATTGCGACGGTGCGGGTAACAGCATGGGACTGGAACTCCGCCCGAATGGTGGCCGTCCCAGCGCCAAGCAGTGCGGGCGCGGTGAAAATGCCATTTGCATCGATCCTGCCGCCTCCCGAGACTACCGACCACGTCACCGGGCCGGTTGCGATTCTCGCACCCGTGATTTGACTGATCAAAGACGGTCGGCAGGCAAGTGCCTCCCCGGTGACGACGCTTTCGGCCGCGGTCGTGAGGACAGGGGCGGTCTGTCCGACCGCCACGTTGCTGAAAATACTGCGAGACAAGCGATGATAATTGCCCTGGTTTCCAACCACCGAGATTCCAGCAACAACCTTTTCCGGCGATGCGGGAAACTTGCTTCCGCCGACGACCGTCCATGAGGTCCCTCCATCCGGTGAATAGGCCGCAGTGACGGTGTCTGCTGACCGCTTGAGGAGGAGAGTCACAGGAAGCGTGATGTTCGGAAGGGTCGCGAGGGTTTCCATTTCGCCGTTCGGCTGATTGCGGATTTTGAGCACTAGGCTTCGCGCTTGTTTGGGATGATGAACTGAAGTCATGTGGAGAAGCGAGACTTCACGGGAGTTGATGGAAGAGTCTTCGCGAATCATCACGCCGGAGCTTACGTCATTGCTGTTCATGGCAGTGGTAGTCTGGACGGTGGCGATGACCCCTCCGTCGCCAGATAGCGGCTTTCCCGCGAAATGGCGTTGGCCGCCGAAGGCCGAGCTTTTCAGCATCCATTCGCCGGTGATCGGATTCCAAGTGCTGGAGCCTTTCACCTCAGGAGAACCGATGTCGCCCGCAGTCCATTCGGGTGGAAGAACCGCTGTCGGAGAAGTTTTCCTGAGCGTGATTCCCTTGGGCGGGATCGACGGCGTGTAGCCTGGGCCCGGGGTCACACTCGGCAAGGATGGATCGTTGGAATAGACTCGGAAATAATCCATTTCCATGTCGGCGGGCCAAACGTTGGACTTGTCGGGGCTTCCCGGCCACAGGTTCCCCGGGTCGTTTCCAACCGCGAGGTCAATCAACGCATACATCGGGATGTTGACCCGGTTGTCCTGGCGTAATGTCTCCACACCATCGACATACCAGGTCACGGACTTGGGTTCCCACAAGAATCCATACGTGTGAAACTTGCCATCCACGGGATTGATTCCGTCATAGGTCTTGCCATCGATCCCGCGTTTGGACAGCGCGTCTCGATAGTGAGTGGTCTGGTGGACCGTGACGGGATTCTCTTTGCCGAGGACTTCAAACACATCGTATTCGCCGGGCCAGCTTCCATCATCCGTGAGAAGCCAGAACCGGGCCCAGAGACCCTTCCCGGGCGGGATCTTCGTCCGGAGCTCGTAGTAGCCATAGCGCTGGGTGAAGCGATGCGCGCTCGTAAGTTGGCCTGACACATAGGGTTGCCCCTTGGAATTGGGCGGGGCGCCGGTGTAGGCCTTGTCGGGGCTGGGCTGGGCCCGGATAGTCAGGGTGCCGTTCTTTGAAATGAATGGGTTGAAGGGCTCAAAGTTAGAGCCTCCGGGAACATGTTTCGGATCGCAAAACCATTGGGCTTGATAATCCCCAGGATTGTTCCGCATTCCCCAGTAATCACAAGTCTGCCAGCGGGAGCGATCAAAGCTGTTGAATTCGTCGCTGAAGGTAAGGTGGTATTCCGCCATTAGCGGTGATGCCAGCAACAGGCTAGCAGCAACCATGGGTTCAGGGGGCAGGGAAACTCCGCAGGTTTTCGCGATCCTCTTCACATGACGTAATGCATCGCTAAAAGGTGAGGGCGGACCCGGAGTCAGGGAAGAACGCCTCATCGGGCACGTTGTCATTATACTAAACATGATTGATGTGAATTATATTTGTGGGTACATGCTTCGGGGGAATCAACCTAGTTTCCATTTAAACCTTTAATCAGATTGACTTCTTCCTGCTTGAATGGTTTTCCATCCTGATATAGGATGTCATGCAGCCAAAGCTCTGGATCGGACCCGTCGCTGACAACTTCACCCCACGTGTATTTTGTATTTGTCTTTCCGGTGACAAGCCCCCAATTGATGGCACCAATATTCTGCTTTTTCAGCATTGGGGTGATGTTGAAAAAAAGGCTATTGTATTTACGAGCCAAGTATTCGGTG
>CALMKO010000089.1 GCA_937867415.1 uncultured Verrucomicrobiota bacterium
AAGCCTGCGATCCGGATGGACACCCTGCCACGCAGCGAGCTAGGCAAGCTCCGGAGGGCCAGCCTGAGGGATTCATTCATTCCCAATAACTTCTAACTCCCTAAAATGAACAACTCTCCGCCCGCCGTGCGTAAGGAGAGTTCAATGATGCTGAAGACCCTCGCTGTCTCGCTTGCCACCCTCACCATCGCCCAGGGTCAGTTGGCGGAGAAAGCTCACCCGCGCCTCTGGTTCCCGGTCGTGGACGAGGCGGCCATGCGCGAGAACATCGCTCGCGACCCCCTCGCCGCGCGCCTCCAATCCGCCATCATGAATCAGGCCGCCACGGTCCTTGAGAAGCGCACTTGCCGCTACGACATCCCCGATGGCAAACGCCTTCTCACGGAGTCCCGCCTCGCGCTTCACAACATCCTTCACACGACTTGGGCCTGGCGCATGGGCGGCGGCGAGGCTTACCGCCTCCGCGCCATCGCGGAACTCGATGCCGCGTGCGCCCTCAAGGATTGGAATCCCAGCCACTTCCTTGACACGGCGGAAATGGCCACCGCAGTCGCTGTCGGCTACGATTGGCTCCACGGCACTCTTTCCCCGCAACAACTCAGCACTTACCGCAGCGCCATCATCGAAAAGGCCCTCAAGCCAGCCCAAGCCATTTTCCAGAAAAAATCCGGGTGGGCCATGCCTCGCAACAATTGGTCCCAAGTCTGCGGTGCGGGAATCGCTCTTGGGGCCGCTGCCATTGCCGAGCCCAACGCGCCCGAAAACAGCGCCCTCTCGGAAGAACTCTTCACCCAAGGACTCGAACTCGTCCAAGCTTGTGGAAAATTCTACCGCCCGGACGGCATGTATCCGGAAGGGCCGGGGTATTGGCATTATGGAACGAATTTCCATGTCATGATGCTCGCTGCGTGCGCCCCGCTGGACATCCCGCTCACGGACGATCCCGTCCTACGCCGGGCGGGGGACGCGATCATGCATCTTTCGAGCTCCACAGGGGTTTCCTTCAATTTTGCGGACGGCAATCCAAGCCGCTCCGTGCCTTCCGCCGCGCAAGCCTGGATCGCCCGCCACTACGGCGATCCAGCGCAAGCGGCTTACATCAGGACCGAGCTCAGTGGGCGTCTCGATCAGGGAAAAGGAAAAATCGCGGGCGATCGCTGGTTTCCTCTGACTCTTCTCTGGCTTCCGCCCGCCCCGCCAGAATCCACCCGGATCCCTCTTGCCGCCACCTTTGGCGGTGAACAATCCGTGGCAATTTTCCGCACCGGGTGGGCGAATCAAGATGCCTGGCTCGCCATCAAGGGCGGCACGCCTGCTTCCAATCACGGCCACATGGATGTCGGCTCCTTTGTTTACGACGTACACGGGCAACGCTGGTTCCATGACATGGGAAGTGAAAACTACAATCTCCCCGGCTACTTTGGAAAATCCCGGTGGAGCTATTACCGTCTCCAAAATCGGTCCCACAACACATTGGAAATCCATGGGAATCTCCAGAACGCCCACTCAAAACCCTGTCCGCTCATTCACTCATCCCTCGCCGGGGATTCTCTCGTCGCCACTTTCGACCTCACCGCTGCCTATCAAGGATCAGCAACCCAGGTGATTCGTTCGGCAAGCTTTGACAAAACCCTGGGGGCCACCCGCATCGAGGATGTGATTACCGCGCCTACCGGAGATGTTGTCTGGCGGGGGCTGACCGATGCGGAAATCACGATCAGCGGACCCATCGCAACGCTGCGGAAAGCGGGTAGGCAAATCAGGATCTGCCGACTCAGCCCCACTGGCACCTGGAGCATCGCCGCTGCCACGCCACCGCTCAAAACTGAGAAACCGAACGAGAATTTCCGCGTCCTGGTGCTGACGGTTCCGCAAGCCCCGCAGCTTTCGATTCGGGTCGAAATCCGGCCATGACCCCGGCATGCTCGACGCCGCGTGGCGGGCGCTTCGCGGTGGATGGATGCTCCCGGTATCGCTGCGATGCTGATTGCCCAGCCATGGCCCAGCCCCTCGGGAAAGATCGCGGAAATTTTTGTTTCCGGGACGCGGCGGCGTGGGTGAGGATTGGGGGGTAGATTCCCATTGAGCCAGCGATCCCGACAAAACGTATCCTCCGATTGGTTCCGCGCTTCCGAGGCGGCGGGGGATTTCATGGGCATACGCTACGGGTGGGTTTCCCGGGAAACGGGGCTGGTCGCGTGGCATTTTGTTTCCCATGTCGAGTGCGATGGGATTGGTGGCTTCGCGCGGCTGCTGCGGGAGCGCGGCGCGGAAATCGAGCAGCTGCCGCAGACCAGGCATTCATGCCGTGGTGTGATCGCGCCGCTGTGGCGGCTTTGGCGCGACGGCCGCAAGGAAGGGAAGTGCGCGGATCGTAGCGACTGGAGCACGCCGGAGCCGCCGCTTTCCGTGGGCTGGCATCTTTTCACGGAGGGCGAGACGGAGGAGATCCTCTCCGCCTGCCGACGGCTCAAGGTCACGGCGAACAGCTTCCTGTTGCGACATCTCGATCTGGCGGTGCGTCCGGCAGTCCGCAGGCCGCGGCAAGGCATCGCTTGGATGATCCCGGTCAACCTGCGTGGTGACATCCGCTATCCCGATGATACGGAAAACCATGTGAGCTGCATCGAGGTGCGCATCGGGAGGGAGGATGATGCACCAGCCATCCATGACCAAATCCGGCGTCGCTTGGCGCGTGGTGAGCATCGCGCCAATTTTCTTCTACTCACCGCGGGTGGTATTCTGGGGCATCAGGCGAAGGTGGACTACCTAAAAAAAGAACGAGCCAAACCCGCTGGCACCATTGGGGCGTTCTCGAACCTCGGCGTGTGGAAAGGCGGTGAAGACGGTGCTGGCTGGGTATTCTGCCCGCCTGTCGTGACGGGGCAGTTGCTTGGAGCCGGTTGCGTGACCATGAATGGTCGCCTCGGGCTGGCGGTGCAGGGGCGCGACGCAGGCTCCTGGATGGAGCGATGGGTCTCGCAGCTGTGCGGGCGGGGAGTGGGCCCGGAGTAAGCCCCCCTTCCGGGGCGGCGGGATGATCGCTGCCTCAGGACAAGCCGAGGATTACCTAACAGATTGTATTCGGCCCCGTGTTAGAAGTTCCAGTCGTGTTGATCGAGGTCGCAGACGCAGGCGCTTAGCAGCTGCACGCAGGCGCTCAGATCCTCCTTGTGGCAGGTCTCGATGGTTTGGTGGATGTGGCGCGTGGGGACGGAAATCGCGCCGGCGATGGAGCCACCGGCGACCATTCTCTGGAGGTTGGCGGTGTCGGTGCCGCCAGCGGAGAGAATTTCCGGTTGCCACTTGATATGATGACGCTTTGCAGTGGCTTTCATGAACTCAATCATGCGGTAATCACAGATGACCGAGGAGTCCATGAGCTTGATGGCAGCGCCCTCGCCCAGTGCGGTGCAGCGTTCCTGGGGCGTGGAGCCCGGAATGTCATAGGCGATGGTGGTGTCGAGGCCGAAGCTGAAATCCGGCTGGACTTGCAAGGCGGATGCCTGGGCACCGCGGAGGCCCACTTCCTCCTGAACGGTGAAGACGGCGTGGAAATCATAGGCGGGCTTGCGCTTGGAGGCCTTCAATGCGCGGAGCGTTTGGATCAAAACAAAAACGGAGGCCCGGTTGTCGAGGGATTTCACATTCACGCAGTCACCGAGCTCGATCAGCGGCGAGTGGCGGGTGACGAAATCCCCGATGGAGACGAGTTTTTCGACCTCTTTTTTCGGAAGTCCGGTATCGATGAAGTAGTCCGTGATCTTGGGGACCTTGTTTTTTTCCTCGGGGGACATGATGTGCACGGGCTTGGAGCCCATGACCCCCATGAGATCCTTGCTGCCGTGGATGATGACACGTTGCGAGGTGAGCGTCTTGGGGTCGAATCCACCGACCGGATTGAAGCGGACGAAGCCCTTGTCGTCGATGTGGGTGACGATGAAGCCGATTTCATCCATGTGGGCGGCGGCCATGATTTTGTGGCTGGCGGATTTGCCTTTTTTAAGGGCGATGACATTGCCCATGGCGTCCACCTTGATGGAGTCGGCAAGGCCGGAGAGTTCGGCAAGCACGAGCTTGCGGATCTCTTTTTCATACCCTGGAGCGCCGGGAGCTTCACAAATTCGGGTGAGTAAGGGGATGTCGATTGGCATGGCGGGGCGAACTTAGCGGGGCGGGGGCGCTTGCGAGTCAGAAATTTTGCGACTTGGCGGCGCGGGTGAGTGAGTTACCATCCGGCCATGAAGGGACAATTAATCATCGATCTGGCAACCTTGCCGGATGAGGGGAAGCAGTATGAGGGGGACCTCCCGAAAGAGGTGTTCGGCTTGGCGGAGGACGACGCGCAGGCGGTCGGGCCGCTGAGTTATGATCTCTGGGTGCAACGATTTGGTTCTGAACTGCTTATGACTGGTAAACTGGCAGCTCCATTCGAATTTACGTGTGTCAGGACTTTGCATCCGTTCGTGCAGACGATCCGTTTGGAGGAGGCTGCGGTGTCGATTGAGATTGAGCGCGAGGGGGTGATTGATGCGACAGAAGCGCTGCGTGAAGAGGTTTTGATCAACTTTCCGGTGGACCCGAGATGCGAGGATGGAGATGTCCCGCAGAAGTGTGAAATCGATTCCCGATATTTATCAGTGGACAAGTCCCCAGAAGATGGGCTACCCACTCCGCCCCGCGCCGAGAGTGACGACCGATGGTCTGCTCTCGACATCCTCAAGGACCTCAAGGACAAAACTTAACTGAACTACGACCATGGCAGTACCAAAAAGACGCCAATCCAAAAGCCGCCAAAAAATGCGCCGAGGCGCAACACGCTGGCGCGCACCGATCTTCAAGAGCTGCTCTGAGTGCGGCAGTAAAGTGCCTTCGCACATCGCGTGCCCCTCATGCGGGTATTATCGCGGTCGCCAGGTGCTCGAAGTCGAGGCACTCTGAGGTTGAAGATCGTTCCCACCATTCATTACCGCCCGGGGATTCCTTGGGCGGTCATTTTTGTGCATCCGTAAACCGTTTTAACTCTGTAAAAGCATTTTCTATCCTGCATGAAAGTCGCCCTGGACGCAATGGGTGGGGACCACGCCCCCGCCGTGAACATCGGAGGAGCTATTGATGCACTGCGCTACCATCCGAAATTGACCCACCTGTATTTGGTGGGCATTGACGACGTTTTGCAGGAAGAGTGCAAGAAGCAGGGACTGGATTTGAACGATCCCCGGGTGAGTATCATTCATGCTCCCGAGGTCATCGGGATGGCAGAACCCGGGGCGAAAACCGTCCGGCGCAAAAAGTTGTCATCGATCAGCATCGCCATGGACATGGTCAAGGATGGCCGTGCGGACGCGTTTGTGTCAGCTGGAAACACGGGCGCGGCGGTGGCCGCTGCGACGTTGAAGCTGCGGACGCTTCCCGGCGTGGATCGTGCCGGCATCGCCTCCGCCTTGCCGAATGAGTATGGAATTTGCCATATCCTCGATGCGGGTGCGAATCCTGAAGCGAAGCCTGAGCACCTTGTGGCTTATGCCGTGATGGGCACCGCTTTTGCACGGGGAGTCCTCGGGGTGAAGAATCCCAAGGTCGGGCTGATGTCAAACGGCGAGGAGGATGAAAAGGGGACCACCTTTACCAAGGAGGCTTTCAAGCTGCTCAAAGAGACACCGGGTATCAATTTCATCGGAAACGTTGAGGGACGGGATCTTTTTGAATCTGAACTCGACGTGGTGTTGTGCGACGGCTTTGTGGGCAACATCATGCTCAAGTCCATCGAGGCGACTGCCAAGGCGGTCTCCAAATGGTTGAAAGCCGAGATCAAAGGCAATCCACTCCGAATCGCAGGTGCCATGTTGGCGCAGGGGGCGTTCAAGGCGCTCAAGGAGAAAAGCAGTTATGAGACCTACGGTGGCAGCCCCTTGCTCGGAGTCAATGGGGTGGTCATCATCGCTCATGGCTCCTCAACCGCGCTTGCGGTGCGGAATGCGATCCGGGTTGCATTGGAAACCGTGGAGAACCGGGTCAATCCTCAGATTGAAAGCGCGCTGGCCGCACTTTCTCCTGTCGGACGCCAGGAAGTTTGATTTTCGTTTTCACTTCGCGCTTGTGGCAACCCGTCATGGGTTCCAATGTCCCGGCGCATGAGTGAATTGTCGTCCCCGTATCAAGTCTGCGTTGCTGGAACCGGCAGCTACGTCCCGGAAAGAATCCTCACCAATGAGGAACTTGCCGCCAAAGTGGATACCAGCGATGAGTGGATCGTGACGCGCACCGGGATCAAAGAGCGCCGGATCGCTGCTGAGGGTGAGTTCACCTCACACATGGCGACACACGCTGCCAGGCGAGCCCTCGAACAGGCAGGGCTGGCGGCGGAGGATGTCGAGTTGATCATCGTCGCCACGATCACGCCGGACACGCCCACGCCGGCGACCGCCTGTTATGTCCAGCAAAGTCTGGGGGCAAACCATGCGGTCGCTTTCGACATCTCGGCGGCTTGCTCGGGGTTCCTGTATGCCATGAAGATTTCCAAGCGCCTCATTTCCGATGGCGCCTTCAAGAACGCGCTCATCATCGGCGCGGAAAAACTCTCTGCCGTGACGAACTGGGAGGACCGGACAACCTGTGTGCTCTTCGGCGACGGCGCTGGAGCGGCGGTCCTGCGCCGGGCCGAGCCGCATGAGGGCTCGATCCTCGCCACCGAGATGGGAACAGATGGAAATCTAACACACCTGCTCAACATCCCGGGCGGAGGCACCGCCTGTCCGATCACCAGTGCCAACGTCAACGATCACCTGGTGACGCTCACCATGATGGGCAAGGAGGTCTTCAAACATGCCGTCAACCGCATGAAGGAGGCGGCGGAAAAGGTCATCGACCGGGCGGATCTCAAAGCGGAGGATATCGCCTGCGTGATCCCCCATCAGGCGAATCTTCGGATCATCGATGCGATTGCCGACCGCCTTGCAGTTCCCAATGAGCGAGTATTCGTCAATCTTGACAAATACGGCAACACATCCGCCGCGGCGGTCGCCATCGCCCTGGATGAGGCGAACCGGACCGGCGCGTTCAAGCGCGGGGAGCACATCGTGCTGGTGGTCTTCGGGGCGGGCCTTACCTGGGCTGCCGCGGCGATCCGCTGGTAGTATCCCTCGCCGATTCCATGTCCCACCGCACGACACCGTTGGAAATCGAAGGGATGCCGCCCGGTATCCCCTACATCATCGGGAATGAAGCGGCGGAGCGATTTTCATTCTATGGGATGCGGTCGATTCTGGTGGTCTTCATGGTGCAGTATCTACATCTCATGGATGGCAGCGGGCAGGCGATCTCGAAGAACGAGGCGGTCGCGAACTACCATGAATTCGCCGGTTGGGTGTATTTCACGCCCTTTCTCGGCGCCTTGTTGGCCGATATCTTTTTGGGGAAATACCGGACCATCCTGTGGCTCTCGATGGTCTATTGCCTCGGTCATGCGGCGCTGGCTTGCATGGGGACCAGCGGGAATTCTCCGCAATGGCTGCTCGTGGGGCTGGTCTTGATCTGTATCGGTTCGGGGGGGATCAAGCCCTGTGTGTCCGCGCATGTCGGTGATCAATTCGGAAAGAGCAACCATCACCTGATACCGGGAATCTATCACTGGTTCTATTTTTCCATCAACTTCGGGGCCTTCTTCTCCACGCTGCTCACGCCGTGGTTGCTTCACCAGTACGGGCCGCATTGGGCTTTTGGTGTGCCTGGGGTGTTGATGGCGCTTGCCACATTCATGTTCTGGCTGGGACGCAAGCGCTTCGTCCACATCCCGCCATCGGGCTCGCGTTTTTTCAAGGAGATGTTTTCAAGGGATGGCATGGTGGCGCTGGGGAAGCTGATTCCGTTGTTCACGTTCATCGCGGTGTTCTGGTCACTCTATGACCAGACGGGCTCATCCTGGGTCCTGCAAGCGGAACAGATGGATCTAACATTTCTCGGGGTCACCTGGCTGGAGTCGCAGATTCAGGCGGTCAATCCGGTTTTGGTTTTGATCTATATTCCGTTGTTCACGTTTTTTGTCTATCCATGGTTGGACCGGATCTTTCCGCTCACCCCCTTGCGCAAGATCGGGCTGGGCTTGCTTCTGATGACGGCGTCATTCGCTCTGAGCACCTTGATCCAGACGTGGATCGATGCCGGGCAGCGCCCATCCATCGGCTGGCAGGTGCTGGCCTTCGCCATCATCACCGCTTCGGAGATCATGGTTTCCATCGTGGGATTGGAATTCGCATACACCCAGTCGCCGAGGGCGATGAAGTCCCTGATCATGTCCTTGTTTCTGCTTGCGGTGTGGGGTGGGAACAAGTTCACGGCAGCGGTCAATCATTTCATCGCCATTCCATCCGCGGGTGAGGTGCAGTTTGCGGCGGCGACTGCACAATTGCCGCCGGATTGGCGGACCTCGCCGCGGAATGTGACGCTACCCGGGCATGATGGGGTGACGGGAACCCTGGATGATCTTGTGGCGCGTTGCCGGCAAGGGCGCCTGGAGGCCCTGGAGATTCCCGGGCGGTCGGTTTTCCTGGCGGCGGCGGAAAAAATCGAGGTTGCTTCCGGCAAGGCGCTGCCGTCGAATCCAGAGGGCCGTAAACTGCTGGGGGAGGCAAAAGATCTGTGGGGAAATCCCCTGGTTTATCAGCTCATCGACTCCACTCACGCGAAAATATCCAGTGCCGGTCCGGATCGAACGAGTCAGACGCAGTGGGATACGGGTTTAATGATTGAGAAGGTGGCCTCCGAGACGGTTCCCGCCGGCGCGACTTGGCTCGGGCGACGCAAGGAGGAGCTTGGAATAGCAGAGCAGCCGAGTGCCGCGGGGTTTGAGCGCACGGAGTTTTCAGGGGGGCAGAGTAAGTTGGAAGGAGCGGCCTATTTCTCGTTCTTTACCTGGCTGGTCTTCGCCACGCTGCTCATTTACGTTCCTTTTGCCTGTTTTTATCGGCCGAAGGGGTATTTACACGATTGATCCCGGAATCCGCAGTGCGTCAGAGAGGGGTGCTTTTGAGCATGGATTGATCGACTTGGACGGATTTTAAAGAAGACTCGGAAATCGAAAACCCCACTCGTCTTCACCCGATCGGTGAAACCAGACTTCTTCATGGCTCATGGATTCCACACGCGGGTTTCACGTTGATCCTTAAAATCCTTCCGCAACGGCGGGAGGCGGGATTTTGGATTCTGGCTACAATCCTGTTTCCAAATACACCGAAGTTCATTTTTCGCACTTTCCGGTGAAATCTGGGTCGTTTTAACCCCTGATGGGCAGTAAAATTTTTTCGTTTTTGAGGATGGATCTCACGGTTTTTTTGGAAAAACCAGCGAATGGTTTTCCTAACTCGCTTATTTTAAGCGATTTATTTTTTATTTTGTGGATTCAAAATAAATCTTGTCGAGGCTGGGTATAAAAGTGTACTTTTCTGCACTGACACGAAGGTCAGTTCAACCAGTGAGCACCACCGAATTCAGCTACATGGGCCATACGGCCTACAAGATGGACCCGAAGTATCGGGTTTCCATCCCTACGAGCTGGCGTCCGGCGGCGGGTGAACCGCTTTATCTTCTTTCCTCCAAGACCCACGACATGCCCGTGATCAAGGTGCTCAGCCAAAAGGCCTACGATCACCGCAAGAACACGGTGAAAAACAGCAATCTCAGCCCGCGTGAAAAGACCGACCTTCTCGGAACTTTCGCCATGCAGTGCCGGGCGGCGAATGTGAACGACCAAGGGAAGCTCCTGATTCCGAAAGACCTTAGCGAGGCGATCGGCATCAAGGCGGACTCGGAAGTCGTCCTCGCCGGACGCGACCTCCATTTCGAGGTCTGGAGCAAGGAAAACCACGCCAAGGTGCTCATCATCGAAGCTCCAAATCTCGAAAACGACGTGCTCGGAATTTTCTAAACCACTCTCACCCACCACACACCCAACAGCAGCAATGTTGTTCACCCCACCAATTCCGACACTTGAAGCGGTCCGCAAATCAGCGGCTACGGTCGCTCTCGCCCGAGTGTCGGAGTTGGGACTCTTTTCCTTTTCAGACGGAGCAAGGCGCTCGGGACAGTATGCCTCTTCGTTAATCCTAACGGATGCCCGCACCGCACCTGGCTGGTTGCTGGTGCGGCGTCCGGTGATTTTCCTGGCTCAGTGCAACAAGTCTCTCGGGACAGAGCTTTTTGCGCGTTTCAAATCGATGGTCCGCGCTGCTCCTGGCTGGTTGTCAGCGCGGCCATCGCAGACTTTCTTTTCAAGACAAGATGGTGGGCTCGGGACAGCCGCCCGTTTTGTCGATCAAGCAGACGTCCGCACCGCTCCTGGCTGGTTGTCGTTGCGGCGTCTGGGAACTTTCGTAGCTGAAGCAAAGAGGTCTCTCGGGACCGAGCTTGGCTCAGCATTCGATGCGATGGTCCGCGCTTCTTCAGGGGTGTTGTTTGCGCGACCATCGCAGAATTTTTTTTTAGGATCCACTCATGGGCTCGGGACAGCACACGAGTGGATCTCTCCGACGGATGCCTGCGCTGCTCCTGGCTGGTTGTCAGCGCAGGCTCCGGACCCCTTTTCTGAGAATCCGGCAGCGGGCGGTTACCATCTGCCGGTATTCCCTGAGGAATGTGCCGAGTGGATGGCGGCGAGTCCGGGGAAGTTCATCATCGACGGAACACTCGGTGGCGGCGGGCACAGTGAGATTTTTCTCAATTCCGGAGCGAAGGTGTTGGGCGTGGATCGCGACCCGGAAGCACTTGCCCACGCCCGCGCACGGCTCGCGGGCTTTGGTGCTCGATTTTCGACGTGGGAGGGAAACTTCTCACGCCTTCAAGAAATCCCCGAGATCCAGAAGGGGGAACTGGCCGATGGCCTGCTGATGGATCTCGGGGTATCTTCCCGCCAGCTCGATTCCGCTGCGCGAGGGTTTTCCTTCATGAGGGAAGGTCCTCTCGACATGCGCATGGGGCCGTCCAGCCCGCGCACGGCGGCGGAGATCGTCAACCACTGGCCGGAGGCCGAACTCGTGCGGATCTTGTTCGAATACGGCGAGGAATCCAAAGCGCGCCGGATCGCCGGGGCGATCGTCAGGCGGCGGGAGCAGTCGCCATTCGAGACGACGCTCGATTTGGCCGCTTGCGTCGAGCGTGCCATCGGCCGTCACGGACGCACCCATCCAGCGACCCGGACATTCCAAGCGATCCGGATGGCGGTCAATGAAGAGCTCGAGTCCCTGGCCACCGCACTTTCCCTGATTCCCAAAGTCCTCAAACCGGGGGGCGTGTTGTTGATCATCACCTTCCACAGTCTCGAGGATCGCATGGTGAAGCGCTTTCTCAAGCACCGCTCCACGCTCTTCCTTGATGAACCCGGTTGGCCGGAGCCACGGCCCAATCCGGACTGTCAATTCCGCCTCCTTGTGAAGAAGGCCATCATTCCAACCACCGGGGAATGTTCCCAGAACCCGCGAGCCCGCAGTGCCAAACTGCGGGTTGCACAGCTTTTGGATCTCAAGCCATGAACCGCCGTCGTAACGAAGTCCGCACTCCCGCTTCTGCTTTCATCGCGCTCATCGTCGCGGTGTCCATCATCGCTGGCGGAGGGGTGCTTCATGCCGTTTACAAAAACCGCCAGATTCAGGTATCACGTGAAATCGATGCGATCGACCGCCGTGTCGAGCAATACCGCCTCGACATCCGGACCACGGAAATGCGCATGGACCAACTTCTCAATCGCTTTGTGATTCGCAAGCAAATCGAGGCGAACAGTTCTTCTCTGCGTCCGATCCCGATGAATGCCGTCGAATCGATTCTTACGGCCGGAGGCTCTCGCCCGAGCGTGGCATCAACGATTCCCTAACCTGTGAAGTCAGCTTTTCAATCCCGTTGCATCATCCTGTGCGCCACGCTTGTGGTGGGCTTGAGTGTGCTTTCGGCGCGCTTGGTCAAGATTCAGTTGGTGGACCGGCAGCGGTATGCGGAAAGCTCTCGGAAGGCTTACCACCGGACCGAGGTCCTGGCGGCCAGTCGTGGGATGATCGTGGACCGCAACGAAGAACCGCTTGCCAAGAGCGTCCCGGTTTCCACCGTCTTTGTTGACAAAAATCACCTGTATGACCCAAAGCTGGCGGCTTTCGGTCTTGCCTATCAGGAGGCTAGCGAGGAACCGGGTTGGAGCACGCTGGACTCCGCAAAGAAAAACCGCAGGATCAATGTCCTCCGAGGCGAGCTTCTCAGTCGCGAGGAGGCACAGGTGATCGTTGAAAAGCATCTCGCTCATGCCATTGGAATCCTTGCGCGACCGCTCGGCATGAGACGCGAGGAGCTCCGAGGGAAAATCGAAAACAGCAAGGGAAAGTGGATTCCCATCGCCAAGGATCTCCCCGAGGATGTGGCTGACAACTTGCGTCATGAGGTGGACAGCCGGTGGATTCAAGGATTCGAATTTGAAAATTCAATCAAACGTTGGTACACCGCGCCGAACCTCGCAACCCACCTCATCGGCTTCACAGGTGAAGTGGAAAACAAGGACGAACTCGGAAAATCCCGCGCCCGGGTCCTCGGACTGTTTGGAATCGAGTCATCCATGGAGACGTTTCTCGCCGGCCGGGACGGCTCCCGGGAACATCTGCGAGACTCCAGAGGTCTGGTTGTCCCGGGGAAAGAGACCAGCTTGAAACCGCCGCGTGCCGGTTTGAATGTCAAGCTGACTCTCGACACGGGAATTCAAGCGATTGTCGAAGAGGAACTGGATGCGGGCTTGGCGGAGTTTGAATCTGTCCGCGGCTGTGTGGTTCTGATGGATCCCAAAACAGGCGAGGTCCTGGGAATGGCCAGTCGCCCCCACTTCGATCTCAACTTGAAGCAGGACATCTCGGAAAATGGATATAACTATGCCATTCAAGCGATTTATGAACCAGGCTCGACAATCAAAATTGTCGCCACCGCGGGCGCTCTGAATGAAGGGCTGGTCCGGCCGCAGACATCGATCTTTTGCCATCATGGATATTATAAGTCCGGAGCGGTCGAAGTGAAGGATGATCATCCCGCAGGCTCTCTCTCCTTTGAAGGAGTGCTTCAGAAATCCAATAACATCGGAACCTGGAGTCTGGGACGGCAGTTGGGGGCCAAGCGCTTCTACGATTACCTTCATCGATTTGGATTCGGTAAACGCACGGGGATTCAATTGAGCGGCGAAAGCTCGGGAATCGCGCGTAATACCGGCAACGAAGTCGACTTCTCCAGAGCCTGCTTTGGTTACGCCTCGAATGTCACGCCCCTCCAGCTCGCGTGTGCCTACTCTGCAATCGCCAGCGACGGAAAACTGCGGAAACCGCACATCGTCAAGTCGGTCATCGCGAATGATGGAACAATCGTCGAAGACTATCTGCCGGAAGTCGTCAATGACGTGCTCAAGCCAAGCGCAGCCTCACAGATGCGCAATGCTTTGGAAAAGGTCGTCCTTGAAGGAGGAACCGCAACACGCGCCGCCGTTCCCGGATTCCGCGTCGCCGGAAAAACAGGAACCGTGCAAAAACACAACCCGAAAGGTGGCTATCTCACGAATAGCTATATCGTCTCGTTTGCTGGCATGATGCCTGTCGATCAGCCCGCCTTCGTCTGCGTGGTGGTGGTCGATGATCCGAAAACGCAAAAGGTGACGCGCTATGGTGGAACCATTGCCGCGCCAATCTTCAGCAAGATCGCAACCCGCGTCGCCTCTCACATGAACTTAGTGCCTACTCAACCGATTGTCCCAGCGCTTGCGACTGCCACCCGATGACCCTACGCGATCTTATATCCAGTTTGTCCAAAGTGACGGTTGCAGGACCGTTGGATACGGAGGTGCATACCATCACCGCCTCCTCACGCGACGTGATTCCAGGAGCGGTTTTTGCAGCGATCCGTGGCACCGTGATCGACGGACATCGATTCATCAATGACGCGCTGGCCGCCGGTGCGAGCGCGATCCTCGCGGAGACCGCGCAACCTGCGGACTACAGCGCGCCCGCCACTTGGCTGCACGTGCCGGACAGTCGCGCTGCCGTCGCGACTCTCGCATCCGTGCTTGCCGACCATCCGTGGAAGGATCTCGCCATGGCAGGCGTCACAGGAACCAATGGGAAAACCACCACCGCCTTTTTACTCCATCACTTGATGAAGTCGGAGTGGCATCGTGCTGGTCTGTTAGGGACGATCCTGGTGGACGATGGGGAGACCATGGAAACCGCCCGGCACACCACGCCGGGCTCCATCGAGCTTTCAGCCGTGCTCACGCGCATGAAGGACAACGGCTGCCGCGGGGTGGCCATGGAGGTGTCCTCGCATGGCATCCATCAAAAGCGCGTGTCGGCGATCGGCTTCGACGCCTGCATCTTTACCAATCTCACCCAGGACCACCTCGATTACCACGGCACGATGGATGCCTATTTCCAGGCAAAAGCCGCGTGGTTTTATGATCTGGCGGCAAATCCGCTGGGGAAAAAACCGGTTGCGGTGATCAATACAGACGATGCCTATGGGCTGGAGCTGGCGGCATCACTGGATGGAAAGATGCCCGTGGTCCGGTTCGGTTTCGGCGTCCATTCCGATTTCCGAGCTAACAACTTCCGACAGAATGCTCGTGGGATGGAATTCGAACTCAGCGCGAAAGGTAAGTCCTATCTGGTGCGCGCACCCTTGATCGGTCGGTTTAATGTCTATAATCTGCTAGGGGCGCTGGCCGCTGCCAATGCCTGTGGAATCCGCCCTCGTTCTGCGATTGCGGCTCTTGCTGAAGCCCCGCAGGTCCCCGGACGCATGGAAAACGTCGGGAATGCCGGCGGCGCGACGGTCTTTGTGGACTATGCGCACACTCCGGATGCTCTTGAAAACGCGTGCCGCACGCTGCGTGAACTTGATCCGCGCCGGCTCATCACCGTCTTCGGTTGTGGCGGGGATCGGGACAAGGGCAAGCGCCCGTTGATGGCCGCTGCGGCGGCCCGTCACAGCGATGCGTGCGTCATCACTTCCGACAATCCGAGGTCGGAAGACCCGTTGGTGATCATCCGCGAAATCGAGGCAGGTCTCAAGGGCGTGAAGTCCCGCAGCATCCCCGACCGTGCGGAAGCCATCGCGTTCGCCGTCAACAACTCGCTTTCCGGCGATATCATTCTCATTGCCGGGAAGGGGCATGAGACCACTCAAACTTTTGCAAGCGAAACGCTCGAATTCGATGACCGCAAACACGCCGGCAAGGCCCTGCGTGATCGGGCACAAACGATCTCAGAAATGCGATGAAGCCAATCACTGCCCGACAGCTCGCAGATATTCTCGGCGTCCCGCTGGCCGCCGGGAGTGGTGACGTGTGGATTTCCAGCGGGGTCTCGACGGACACCCGCAAGTTGCCAAGTGCTTCGGCATTTTTTGCTTTGCGCGGGGACAACTTCAATGGGGATCAATTCGCGGCACAAGCCCTCGAAGCGGGAGCCTCGGTGGCGGTGGTGCATGAGTGGAACGGCGAGGTCGCCGAGGACAAGGCCGTCATCGTCGTGCCGAAAACCTTGCTCGCCCTGCAGCGCCTTGCCTGTTGGTGGCGCAAGCAACTGGATCTACCTGTCGTGGGAATCACCGGCTCCAACGGCAAAACAAGCACCAAGGATTTCACCGCGGCGGTGCTTTCGAAACGCTTCAAGGTCTCGGCCACCCAAGGAAACTTCAACAACCACATCGGGGTGCCCCTGACGGTCCTCGCCACGACGGAGCAGCACACTGCGGCAGTCTGGGAAATGGGAATGAACCATGCGGGTGAGATCGCCCCGCTTTGTGAGATCTCGCGGCCGAAGCATGGCATTATCACGAACATCGGCACCGCACACATCGAGTTCCTCGGAAGCCGGGAGGCAATCGCCGAGGAAAAGGGCATGCTGGCGCGTGCACTGCCTGCCGACGGAACCCTCTATCTTCCCGCAACCTGTGATTTTCATGACTATCTCCGCCAACGGACCCGCGCGGCCATCATTTCGGTAGGAAATGGCCGGGGGCTGGTCCGCGCCGAGAATCTCCGGTTCGAGGGGGATCGCACGCTCTTCGATCTTGTGATCGATGGGGAGGATGCGGTCCGGGTGCATCTACCGGTGCCAGGCCGGCACATGGTGACCAATGCCTTGCTGGCCGCGGCGGTCGGCTGGAAGTTGGGTGTCTCTCCTGCCGAGATTGCCGAGGGTCTAGCCGAGTCCAGGGTGACCGGCGGCAGGCTCGCCAACTATGAGTATGAGGGGATCACCGTGATCGATGATACCTATAATGCCAACCCCGAGTCGATGGCTGCGGCCATTGAGACTCTGGCGGAGATGCCGGTTGCGCAAGGTTCGAGCCGGTTCATCGTGCTCGGGCGGATGGGGGAGCTGGGTGCTCATGCAGCTGCTGCCCATCTGCAAACCGGCGCTCTGGCTTCCGAGCGCGGGCTCAAGGTTGTCGCTGTGGGTGAAGGCTCGGAGGGCATCGCCCGTGGCGCAAAAGACGCTCCTCATTTCCCAGACCTGGCGGAAGCCGCGCAGTGGCTCAAAACCGAGGTCAATTCCGGTGATGTTGTCCTTTTCAAGGGCAGCCGCACCGCTGCTGTAGAACGCGTGATGAACGCCGCATTCCCTAAAAACTAATGTTCCCCGCTGTATTCGACTTTTGGTATCAAGCATTCGAAGCCGAGAGGGCTTCGGGCACTCCCGGCTGGGCGCATACCTTCTCATTTTTGAATCTTTTCCAATACATCACCTTTCGCGCCGCAAGCGCCGGGTTGCTGGCATTTTTGCTGTCGGTCATCTTCGGCCCCTGGGTGATCCGGCGTTTGATTTCGCTGAAAGTCGGGCAGCCCCTCCGCACCGCGGACGAGGTGCACAAGCTCGCTGAATTGCACGGCGGCAAACTCGGCACTCCGACCATGGGCGGGGTGTTGATCATCGGCTCGGTGCTGGTCTCCACCCTTGTCTGGGCGCGGCCGCTCAATCCATTCATCGCTGTCTGTGCCTGCACCATGGCGGCTTGTGGGTTGTTAGGCTTTTGTGATGACTACAAGAAAGTCAAAGAGAAGAAATCAGATGGAATCAGCAGTCGTAAAAAGCTGGCCTGGCAGCTCATCATCGCCCTGGTGGCGGCATCCTTCCTTTATTTCAAAAAAGAGATCTCCGGCTTTGGCGCAAGCGAGCAGCAGATTGCGGAAGGGCTCGCAGGTTACCGCCTGGGTGAGACGCCGATTGGAATCGGCGCGGTTTGTTTCCCTTTGTTCAAGGTGGCCATCATCGACCTTCAGTGGTTGATCATCCCATTCTTCGCGCTCGTCATCGTCGGCTGTTCCAATGCGGTGAATCTAACCGATGGCCTGGATGGATTGGCGACAGGCACGACCATCAGTGTGGGGCTTTCCTATGCATTTCTCGCCTACCTCGCAGGGCATTTCTTCATGGCCACCGAGTATCTGGTCATTCCCCACAACCGCTACATCGGTGAGCTCGCGGTGTTTCTGATGGCATTGGTGGGAGCCTCGTTCGGATTCCTCTGGTTCAACTGCCATCCTGCGAAAGTATTCATGGGCGATACCGGCTCCCTCGCGATCGGCGGTGCGCTCGGGACGGCGGCCCTGTGCACCAAGCAGGAATTGCTTCTGATCATCATCGGCGGGGTCTTCGTCATGGAGGCGATGTCGGTGATTCTCCAGGTGGGTAGTTTCAAACTGCGGAAAAAAAGGATTTTCAAGATGTCGCCGATCCATCACCACTTCGAGCTTCTGGGGTGGCATGAAAACCAAGTGATCATCCGCTTTTGGATCATCTCGATCATGCTGGCGCTCTTCGGTCTCGCGCTTCTCAAGATTGCCTGACACTTATGACACTGACTGGAAAACACATTGCTATTCTGGGGGCGGGCCGCAGCGGTCGCGCGGCAGCGGCGCTTGCCTTGCGCGAGGGTGCCCGCGTCAGCGCATGGGATACCGCCGGCCCGGATGCCTTCGTGGGAATGTCGCCAGGCGTGGAGATCCATCCGAACGCAACTTCTGACGAAGGCGCGGGGGTGGTATCCGATCTGTTGGTCATCAGTCCCGGGATCGACACCTACGGCCCATACGCCGGGGCGTTTGCCAAGAACGCGGGTGAAGTGATCGGCGAGGTGGAGCTGGCATCACGCATCTATCAGGGACGGATCATCGGCATTACGGGCACAAACGGAAAGACGACCACCACCGAGTTGGTGGCCCGGATTCTGGAGCAGGCTGCTCTCGGCGGGAATGCCTGTGGGAACTATGGCGTGCCATTCGCGGAAGTCGTCATGCTGGCGAATCCTCCCGCAGCGGTGGCTTTGGAACTCAGCTCGTTTCAGTTGGAAACGATCCGGTCCCTCCATCCAACCGTCGCGGTTTGGCTGAACTTCGCGCCGGATCACATGGATCGTTATCCAACGGTGGAGGCATACCGCGCGGCCAAGCTGAGAATCTTCATCAACCAGGTCGCGGAGGATACCGCAGTGGTGCGGAGTGGTGAGCCGATTGCCGATTTGGTCGCGCAGCGGGTCAGCTTTTCCACCACCGATCCTTCGGCGGACTGGTTTTCGGATGGTCAGACGATTCATCACGCGGGCGAGCAGTGGCTGGACCTGGAGAAGGAAACCACCCTCCGCGGGCTTCACAACGCGGAGAACACGATGGCTGCGATGGCGGCTTGCAAGGCCCTCGGGATCTCCCAGCAAACCATGCGCGATGCCTTGCACGGCTACTCACCGCCACCGCACCGCTGCGAGCTGATCCGGACCCTTGATGGGGTCGAGTATCTCAATGATTCAAAAGCGACCAATCTGCACGCCTTGGAGAGCGCGCTCCGCTCACAGAACCGCCCGGTGGTGCTGATTGTGGGAGGTAAAGAAAAAGGCCTCGATTACGCCCCGGTGGTTCCACTGCTCAAGGAAAAGACTCTGGCGGTGGTGACCTTTGGACAAATCGCCCGGCCTCTCGCGGCGCTGTTTTCCCAGGCAGTGAATTGCCAAGCCGTGGTGACTCTGGCGGATGCCGTGGCCACGGCTCGAAGCCTTGCTCCGCGTGGGTCGACCGTTTTGCTTTCCCCGGGAACCTCTTCCTTCGATCAATTCAACGGTTACGAACAACGCGGCAACGCTTTCCGTGACCTTGTCCATCAACTTCGCTAATCGCCATGAAACCTCGGACCTTGCCTGTTAAACGCCACCTTGCGCAAAAAGGACTATTCAAACGACTGCGTGCCGTGACCGGAAGTCGGAAGCAGCGCGTCGCAGCGGCTGCCACCCCTGATCTGGATCTTGAGGACAGCAGCTATAAAATCTCCCGAGCCCTTACGATTATCTTCCTGATCCACATCGTGGCCATCGGGCTGATCTTTGTTCATCAGAAATTCCTGGATGGTAGGGCTTCCGTTGACAACAAGCTTGAGAAACCCGCGACCCTGAACCCGGTGGTTCCCGCGCCACAAGCGGAGATGCGACGTCTTTCCTCCGGCGAGCAGTCCTACTCGCCACGGCCGGGCGACAACTATGCGAGAATCGCCAGCTATCATGGGGTGGATGAAGCGGACCTGCGCGCGGCGAATCCGAACAAGGACGTGGTGCCCGGACTGTTGCTTACGATACCACCGCAGCGGGTCGTTGCGTTGGAGCCTGCGGAGGTGACCGCGATCCGTGAGCAGTCGGCGGCGCATGACGCGGGTGCCTTGGTCGATGCCGTGCCCGTCGGCTCTCCCTCTGCCATGCAGGCTCAAGTGGTGCGCCCGGCAAGTCCCGCGGCGGCATCATCCGGAAAAACCTATACGGTCCAGAATGGCGATAGCGTCTGGAGAATCGCCAATCGGTTCAAGGTGGATCAGAATTTATTGATGCAGGCCAACGGCATCAGCGACGCCCGTAAAATGAAGGTTGGTATGACCTTGAATATTCCCCGTTAGATCCATGATCGCCCGTCACTTCTCGATTATCCTCTGCTCGGCCGTGGGTGTGCTTGTCGCGCTGGGGCTGATCATGTTGACGAGCACGGGCGCTTGGGTCAAAGGCTTCGGCGAGTATCATTTCCTCACCCGCCAGTCGATCATGGTGATGGTTGGATTGTTCGCGGCGATCGCGGCAGCGCGCTTTCCCTTGGAAATCGTCAGGAAGCTTTCCCCTTGGATGTTGCTGGGTGCGTGTTTCCTGCTGGTGCTCTGTTTTGTGCCGGGCATCGCCGAGCCTCAATATGGCTCTAACCGCTGGATCAAGGTTCCGGTCATCGGCCAGTTTCAGCCGTCGGAAGCCGCCAAGATCGTGATTGTGGTGGCGCTGGCCTCCTGGTTCGCGCGTTGGCAGACCGAAGTGCATACCTTATGGCGTGGTTTTGTGATTCCGGGAGTGATTGCGGGTGTTCCAATTTTGTTGATCGCGGCGGAAACGGATGTGGGGACGGCGCTTTCGTTGTCGGTGGCAGTTGGTGCGATTCTTTTTTGCGTGGGAACGCGCCTGCTTTTTGCAGTGCCCACCGCCTTGGTCGTGATGGCGGGAGCGGCATCTTATGTTTATCATGATGCGAACCGTTGGGGGCGCATCGAGGCGTGGCTGGATTTGGAGAATCCCGTCCATCAATTGGATCGGGGGATGCAGCAATGGCGGGCACTGCTTGCCCTGGGGAATGGCGGTCCTTGGGGGGTGGGTCTTGGAAATGGCGTGGAAAAATTCGGGACGCTCACCTTCGCGCACATCGATTTCATTTTCCCCGTGATTGGTGAGGAGTTGGGCTTACCCGTCACCCTTGGGGTGATTCTTTGTTACGTATTGATTGCGGTGAGTGGCTGCGGGATCGCGCTTCAGGCAGACAATGTGTTCAACCGCTGTGTGGCCTTGGGGCTGACCTGCGTGATCGTGGTTCCGGCGATGGTGAACATCGGGGTCACGACAGCATTGCTGCCCAATGATGGACTGCCGTTGCCGTTTGTGAGTTATGGCGGCACGAGCCTTGTTTTCAGCCTTGCAGCGGTGGGAATGTTGGTCGGGATTCATCGCCGATCCCATGTGAAGGTCTTCCAAGAGTATCCCTTGGCGGGGCAGACCCGCTTGGCTGTCCGTCTTTGACGGCAAGGTCAAACCCGCCGGATTTTACCGCTTGCCGTGAGTGGTATCTGATCCACAAAGCGGACCTGGACGGGGACCTTATAGATGGAAACAAGGTCACGGCACCAGTGGATGAGTTCCCGGGCTGTGAGTGAATGGCCGGGCTCTAAAATGACGTCGGCGACTGGGACGATTCCGAGGATGGAATGATGGATGCCCGTGATGCGACACCGATTCACCGCTGCATGACGCTCGATGATGGTTTCAATTTCCTCGGGGAAGACCTTCATCCCGTTGATGTTGAGCACGCTTTTTTTCCTTCCCCGCAAATGCAGCCGCCCGGCGGCATCGGTCTCGGCGAGGTCTCCGGTGGCGAACCAACCGTCCACGCAGATTTCCGTGACGGGTTGCCACGGTGAAAGGTAGGCGTCAAACATGCCCGGGCCCTTGATCCAGAGCTCGCCTACACATCCCGCAGGCAAGGCCCTGCCATCGTCATCACGAAGCTCGATGTCAAAGGCTGGCAGCGGGCGGCCGACTGCGGTAGGGGCGTCGATGGCGCTGCCCGTATTCACCAGTGGCAGCCCGATTTCGATGATGCCCAATCCCTGAACCAGCGCTTTTCCAAATCTCTGATAGAAGTGCCGCGCGGTTTCGACGGGGAGAGGTGCTGCGGTCGAGACGGCGAGGCGCAAGTCCGGCCATGAGTATCCTCCGCGGTCGGCGGCAAGCAATGCATAGTGAAAAGGTGCGCCGTAAATGACCGTCGCGCGGGTGGTTTCGGCGGTGTCGAGAACTTCTTCCGCAAGGTGCGAGCTGCCTAACACCGTGCAGGCTCCGTGGTAAAGATAGAGCACGATGGAAACTGCGAAGTGATGTGCCATGGGAAGCATCCACAGGATCCGGTCTCGCGGGCAGATTTCCAAGGCGGCATTCGCGGCTACGATCCTTTCGCGCAGCTTTGTATGGCTCAGGATCACTCCCTTGCTGCTTCCTGTGGTGCCAGAGCTGAAGCGGATGAACGCTGGCTCCAGGTTCGCGAACTCCGCTTCGTTTTCAAGGTTGCCACCCTCAAGGGCAACCCAGATGGCGAGGGTCGATGGTTCCATACAAAGCGTGACGGAGGGAATCCAGGTCTCCGGTGATCCAAGAATCAGGCCGGATAGTGCGGTTCTCTCGATCAACTCACGTCGTTCTGTTTCGGTCAGTTCCTCCGCGATCGGCACCAAGCAGCCGCCTGCTTTGAGAATGGCAAGTGCCAGGACGATGTAGGTGACCCCGCTCTCGCAAGCCAATCCAATGCGGGGGCAGCGCTTGCGGTCGAAGCCGGGGCAGTGGCTGAGCCAGTCCGCAACCACCGAGACCCGCTCGAAAAGCTCGCCGTAGGTTGTCGTTTCGCCCTCATGCATCAATGCAGGACATTGAGCGGAGGCTCTGAGAACGATCTGGTCGACGATATTCACGTGACGTATCCTTGAGGGGAAATCGATTGATGACAAGCTTTCACCTGGACCGGTTCAGCCAAGCGCGCGGACGTGCGCCAGTGCGGCAGATGCCAATCCACCCGGATTGTAGCCCCCTTCTAACACGGAAACCAAGCGGCCATGGCACCACCTTGCGGCCAGGGATCGGGCGCGCCGGGTCATTGCGGCAAATGTGTCATCGGTCCAACGCAGCCCGCCGATGGGGTCATCCACCCGGGCATCAAAACCGGCGGATATCAGGATGAAGTCAGGTTTGAAATCGTCGATCGCGGGTGCAATCTGGTTCTCCCACTCTTCCAAGGCGAGGCTGCCCTCCGAATGGTGGGGCAGGGGAATGTTCAGGTTGAATCCCTGCCCCGCTCCCTGCCCTTGCTCGCTGGCAAGCCCGGTGTAGGGATACATGTTTGCTTCGTGCAGGGAAATGTAGAGAACCGATGGATCCTCGATGAAAATGGCTTCCGTCCCATTGCCGTGGTGGACGTCCCAGTCGATGATCGCCACTTTCATGAGTCCGTGCCTCGATTGCAAATACCGGGCGGCGATGGCGACGTGATTGAAGATACAAAAGCCCATCCCTCTCGTGGCTGTGGCATGATGTCCCGGCGGGCGTACGGCGCAAAAAACGGACTGCAGGTCTCCACGCATCACCGCATCGGTTGCTGCTAGAACGGCGCCGGCCGCTTCCAATGCCACCTCATAACTCTCCTCACAAATGGCCGTGTCACCGGTGGGGAGTTTGTCTGCAAAGGTTTCCGCACTCCGATAGACCAAGTCATGGTAGTAATGCTCATGGGCGAGTAGAATCTCGGCCACGCTGGCCTTGCGCCCTCCCACGCGCGCCACACTTGCTGGCAGGGTCTCGAGGGCTGCTTCCAGCGCCTGATACCGAGCAGCCGACTCCGGATGACCGGGGCCGGTGTCATGACGCTCGTAGCACGAGTGGTAATGCACACCCACGGATTGGCAATCTTCATTCATTTCTGAGACCTGCTGTGTGCACGACCTTTGCAGCGGCAGGTGCCAAGTCAATGTCTATCGACAGGGCGGATGCTCATCGGATCAGGGGGGGGCGGATGCAAAAAAAAGCGCGCTTTGGATATCCCCCCGGATCTCGCAAAGCGCGCTTGTTTCTTCAACCACTCGGCTCGGAACGTGTTCGAATAACTTCCCCCCGGATGTTATGTCAAAGCAGGTGTTCCAGCACTGGGTGGCAGGAGTTCCAAGGAGTTTGAACTCGCTCAGAACAAGATCAAGATACCTGAAAATCAGGAGAACGAAAGCATTTTTTGCACCCGATTTCGGCCAGATGGTCCCAAAATCGGCCATATCGCGACTTTGGAGCCTGCGACAGAGGATTTGGGAAGCTGTCGGCCTCGTTTTCCGGGAATCAGGGTTTTTCTGTGATGATTCTGGGGAAGATGGGGAGTGGTTTCTCGATGAGGTGTCCGTCAGGGAGCAGGCCCCAGTGGAGATCGGCGAGCTTGAGGGTGGTGAGGGACGGGAGATTGATCTGCGCGGCAAGCTTGGCAGCGGCATCCGGCAGGATGGGTGAGAGCAGCACGGAGGCGTGGGCGACGCTTTCTGCGAGATGATAGAGCACGGTGGCGAGCCGCTGGTGGTTCTCCGGGTTTTTATTGAGTTCCCAGGGTTTCATGCGCTCGGCGTATTGATTGCAGTGGACGATGTGGCGGCTGAGGGCTTCGAGGCCTTTTGAAATCTCAAACTCGTCCATGGCAAGTTGGTAGTCATGGATGGATTGGGTGAGGGATGCCTGGAGGGCGGTGTCGTCCTCGGTGAGTGGGCCGCCGTGGTGGAGGATGCCGCCGGTGAAGCGCTGGCTCATGTTGAGGGCGCGGTTGCAGAGGTTGCCGAGTTCATTGGCGAGCTCGGTGTTGAAAAGCATGACGAGGCGGTCCATGTCGAAGTCGGAGTCCTTGCCGGTGACGATGTCGCGGACGAGGTAATACCGGACGGCCTCGGTGCTGAATTGGTCGGCTAGGAGATCGGGATCGACGATGTTGCCGGTGGATTTCGACATCTTGTCGCCGCCGCGGCTGTTCCAGAATCCGTGAACGAGAAGGCGGGGCATTTGGGCGTCGCTGAAGCCCATGGCGTGGAGCATGCAGAGCCAGTAAATGCCGTGGGCGGGGATGAGGATGTCTTTGCCGATGATGTGGATGGGGCGGTTGGACCAGATTTCGTCAAAATCGGGCAGGCCGGAGTCGGCGGCGGCGTGGTAGCCGGCGAAGGAGATGTAGTTGATGAGCGCGTCGAACCAGACGTAGGTGACGTAGTTGGGATCGAAGGGGAACTCGATGCCCCACTGGAGGCGTTCCTTGGGGCGTGAGATGCAGAGGTCGATGCCGGAGTTTTTTTCCAGCGCGTTGAGGAGTTCGGATTTGCGGAAGGAGGGGATGATGACGGCGGGGTCGGACTCGATGAAGGATTTGAGCCAGTCTGTGTGGTCGCTGAGTTTGAAGTACCAGTTTTCTTCCTCGATTTCGACGACCTCGCCCCATTCCGGGCCGAAGTTTCCGGCTTCGTCGCGGTCGCGGTCCTGGAGGAACTGTTCCTGGCGGACGGAGTAGTGGCCGGAGTGGGATTTTTTGTAGAGTTGGCCTTGGTTTTTCAGGCTGGTGAGGATGGAGCGGACACAGGCCTTGTGGCGCTCGTCGGTGGTGGCGGCCCAGCCGTCGTAGTTGACTCCGAGTTTTTCCCAGAGGGCGGTGAATTTCCCGGTGGTGCGTGCGACAAAATCAGCGGGGGAGACACCTTCCTTTTCTGCGGTTTGCTGGACTTTCTGGCCGTGTTGATCGACGCCGGTGAGGAAATAGACTTCATCCCCGCGCAGCCGGCGGTAGCGGGCGATCACGTCGGCGAGGACCTTTTCATAGGCATGGCCGATGTGGGGTGAGCCGTTGGTGTAGTCGATGGCGGTGGTGAGGAAGAACATGGCGGAGGGAATCACAGGCGGGATGGCTTGTGCAAGGGGAGTTCTCAGGATGTCTGCTTGCGGGCTCGGTGAAAATGGCTTAGTCGGTGAGTGATGAGCGAAGCGGTAATCGGAGTGATCGGCGGGAGCGGGCTTTATGAAATCGATGGATTCGAGGAGATCGTGGAGAGGTCGGTCGAGACGCCGTTCGGTGCGCCGTCGGACAAGGTGGTGATGGGGCGGATGGGCGGTCGGCAGGTTTGTTTTCTACCGCGCCATGGGGTGGGTCATCGGGTCTTGCCCCATGAGATCAATCACCGGGCGAATATCTGGGCCTTGCGCTCGTTGGGGGTGCGCTGGGTGATCTCGGTGACGGCGGTGGGAAGCTTGCGTGAGGAGTTGGCACCGCGGGATATCGTGGTGCCGGACCAGTTGATTGACCGGACCGGGACGGCGGCGAAGCATACGTTTTTCGGCAAGGGAATCGCGGCGCACGTGGGCTTTGCCGAGCCGTATTGTGGGGAATTACGGGAAAATCTTCTGGCTGCGGCGCGCTCTTTGGCTCCTAGGGTCCATAATGGCGGGGCGTATCTGTGCATGAACGGCCCGGCATTCTCGACCCGGGCGGAGGCGAATTTCCACCGGATGATCGGCGCGGATCTCATCGGCATGACCAACGGTCCTGAGACGCGGCTGTGTCGGGAGGCGGAGATTGCGGCGGCGGCCTTGGCCCTGGTGACCGACTACGACTGTTGGAAAGAGGACGAGGAGGCGGTGGAGGTGGCGACGGTGATTGAGAATCTTCATGCGAACAGCGCCATGGCCAAGCGCATCATCCAGGACGTCGTGGCGCGGATCCCGGAAGCGCCGGAAGGGCCATGCCACCGGGTGCTTGATACGGCGATTTTTACCCCACGGGCGATGTGGCCTGAAAAAACGGCGGCGGATCTCGCGCCGATTCTTGGGCGATTTGGTTGACCGCTTGCCACTGCGGGTTTAGGCACTGCCATCCCTCATTTTTCAAATTTCTCACGATGGAACCTACAACGACGGCATACGGAACCTGGAGCGGTGGACGCTTCATGCATTTTGGCGAGACTTTATCCGAGGAGCGCTTCATCGGCTGCATCGAGACGGCCTACGAGGCTGGTATCCGGACTTTCGTGACATCTGACGTTTATGGAAACGGCAAGGCGGATGAGCTGTTAGGGGTGGCGCTCAAGGGGGTGGATCGTGCCAGTTACAGCTTGGTGGGGATGATCGGCCATGATTTCTACGAAGGCCAGCGGCAGGGAAGCAAGGGCTACCCTCGTTTTACCGATCCGGAATTGCGTGGACCTGCCGGGTATGCCGACTTCATTCAAATGGCCTGCGCCAAGGAGTTGGAACGCTGTGGCGCGGATCGCTTCGATTTGTTGATGCTCCACAACCCGGATGAGCTCGGCTACACCAGCGAGCCACTTTGGCAGGCGCTTGAGGGCGCGAAGAGTTCCGGTCTAACCGACCGGCTCGGAATTGCGCCGGGTCCTGCGAATGGTTTTTCCCTGGACTTGATCGGTTGCTTGGAGCGTTTTGGAAGTTTGATCGACTGGTCGATGCTGATTCTCAATCCGCTGGAGCCGTGGCCTGTCGGATTGACCCTCCCGATTTGTGAGCAGCACGGGGTGAAGGTGATGACGCGGGTCGTGGATTACGGTGGTGTGTTTCACGATGACATCGGTGGTGCCGAGCATAGCTTCAAGCCGGGCGACCACCGGACCTATCGCCCTGAGGGCTGGGTTCAGCACGGGATGGAGAAGGCGAACCGGATGAGACCTCTTGCCGAGAAATACGGGCTGACCTTGTTGGAGCTGGCTTCCATCTGGAATCTGAGCCACCCCGCCGTGCATAGTGTGGTTCCGACTTTCATTCAGGAAGCAGGTGCCGGCGCGCGTTTGATCGAAGACAAGATCCGCGAGTTCGGGAAGATGCCCGACATCCGCTTCACGGCCGAGGAAGTGGATTTCATCCGCACCATTGGCGATAATACCGGCTGCATGACGCTGAAGGGAGCGAGCAAGCGGCACCAGACCAGCGAGCGTCCGGACGAGTGGCCGATGCGGGAGGATTTGTTGGAAATCGCCGGTCGCCACGGCTTGGGAGCGGATTGGTGAAACTAATCTTTCGCCGACTTCGGGTCGAGCGCGTCCCGCAGGCCGTCACCCAGGAAGTTCAAGGCGAACAGGGTGCTGGCGAAGAAGATCGACGGAAAAAACAGCAGCAGCCAGTTCACCTCCATGCGGTCCGCACCCTCCTTGATGAGGATGCCCCATGAGCTGTTGGGCGGTTTGACGCCGAGTCCGAGAAACGAAAGCACGCTCTCTAACAGCATGATTCCCGGCACGGCAAGGGTCGTGTAGATGATGATGGGGCCGATGACGTTGGGGAGAATATGCCGGAACAGGATGCGCGGACGGCTCAGGCCGAGGGAGACCGCTGCTTCCACGAACTCCTGTTTTTTCACCGCCATCACCTGGGCGCGCACGATCCGTGCGATGGTCAGCCAACCGATCGCGCCGATGGCGATGAACAATGGAATCAAGGTGGTGATGGGAGCCACCCGGTCCCGGGCGAAGCCGGTTTTCGCGATGATCCAGTCCGTAAACAACGAGGCCGGGTTGTCCACCACCAGCGCGAAGAGGATCACCAGCACGAGAAAGGGAAGGGCGAATAAAATGTCCACAAAGCGCATCAGCAGGTCGTCGATTTTTCCTCCAGCATAACCTGCGATGGCACCGTAGATGACGCCGATGAAGACCGCGACGGCGGTGGCCACGAGGCCCACCAAGAGGGAGACTTGCCCGCCGTAGAGGACCCGGGCGAAAAGATCGCGTCCGAGTTGGTCGGTGCCGAACCAAAAGTCGGCCGATGGCGCGGCACCGGTGTTGGACAGATTGATGGCGGTGGGGCTTTTGACAAACGGCATCAAGGGGCCGATGAAGCAGAGCAACAGGATGAAGACCAAGACGAACAGGCTGACGATCGCCGCGCGGTTATGCGCGAGGCGATGCCATGCGTCTTTCCAGAGTGAAGTGCCTTTTTCCATAGATTGCGGTTAGGATTTGCGGAGCCGTGGGTTGAGGGCGATTTGGGCGAGATCGGCTAACAGATTGGCACCGACGATGAGGAAGCCGTAGAACAACACCAGTCCCTGGATCAGGAAGAACTCGCGATCCGTAGCCGCGTTCACGAAATGTTGGCCCATGCCGGGGATTTGAAAAATCGTCTCGATGACAAAGGATCCCGAGATCATCCCCGCGAAGGCGGGGCCGATGAATGCCACTGCCGGGATGAGTCCGCCACGCAGGGCATGGCGGATGACGATGCGGGTAGGAGGCGCTCCCTTGGCGCGAGCCGTGCGGATGTAGTCCTGCGACAACACATCTAACATCCCGCCGCGTGCCAGGCGGGCAAGGTAGGCCGCATTGATCAGGCCCAGCGTGATGGCGGGTAAAATCCAGTCCCCCGGAGACGACCAACCCGCCACATTCAGCGAGTCCAGCCCCAGCCCCGCGAAGACAGCGAGCAGCGGGCCGATCACGAAGCTCGGCAAGCAGATCCCGATCATGGCCGCAGACAGGCAGATGAAATCCGTGGCGGTGTTTTTCCTAACCGCAGCGAGGACGCCGGCGGGGATGCCCACCATGAGGGCGATGCCGATGGATAGCACCCCCAGGCCGAATGAAACGGGGAAGGACTCGGCGATGATTTCAGAGACCTTGACGCCATCTTTTTTGATCACGTCTCCGAGGTCTTGGTGGACGATCAGGTTTTTCAGGTAGCGGAAATATTGTACGGGCAGGGGTTGATCGAGCCCGGTGTATTCCTTCATCCGTTGGAGGGTGTGGGCGGGGATCGCCTTTTCCTCGGTATAGGGGCTGCCAGGCATGGCGCGTACCAGGAAAAACGTGAGTGTGACCAACACAAACAACGTGATGATCCCCTGGCCGATGCGGTTGATGATGATGCGGATCATGGCGGATGGCTAACGGCCCGGGATGAGGCGGATCATTTCGTAGGGGTTGTTCGCAAGCAGCAGGGGATTCCAGCCCTCCACGGATGGGTGGAGCAGATAGTTCCGCGACTGCCAGGCGATGAAAAGAACGGGAGCGTCCTCGATGAGCAGCGATTCCGCTTGCGCAAGCAAAGCGAAGCGCTTCGTGGCATCCGTCTCTTGGAACGAGTCCTGGAGAAGCTTGGCAAAAGCGGGGTTGTTCCATCCTGTGAGGTTGTTGCCGTTGTCCGGGGTCCACATTTCCAGGAACGTGAGCGGGTCCAGATAGTCGCCGATCCAGCCGGCGTTGGCGATGTCGTAGTCGAGCTGTTGCATGGCGACCAGATAGGCATTCCATTCCTTATTCTGGATTTCGATTTCGATTCCGAGGGTGTTCCGCCACATCGCTTGAGTCGCCTGTGCGAGGGTGGCTGCGGTTTCCTTGCTTGCAATGAGCAGCTTGAGCCGGGGGAATCCCCTGCCGCCGGGGTAGCCTGCGTCTGCAAGCGCTTGACGGGCTTTTTCCGGATCGAATCCACGGTCCTGGGGTGGCCTGTAGTCACCCATCGGCGGGGTGATGGAAAGCGCGGGGGTGAAGCCCCTGAAGACATTCCCGCAGATCGCCTTGCGGTCGATGGCATAACTCAGGGCCTTCCTCACCCGCGGGTCGCTGAGGGGCTGGCGGGTGGTGTTGTATCGGAAAAAGCTGGTGCCCACATAAGGCTCCTGGCGGAGTTGCTCGGGGTGCTTCTTTTGCATCAGGTCGATCACCTCGGGAGTCGCGGTATAGGTCATGTGGAGCTGCCCGTCGCGGAACATCCGGCTTTCCGTATACGGGTTGCCGATCGGCAGGAAGCGGATGCCATTGAGAGTGACATGGGCCGCATTCCAGTAGAACGGATTCCGCGTGACATCGATGTGATCGTTGCGACGCCAGGATTTCAGCTGATAGGGTCCATTTCCCACGATGTTTTCCGGGCGTGTCCATGGGTTTCCGCGTTGGCCGATTTTACCATGCTTCAGCACCACATGGCGGGGGACGGCCGTCCAGGTGAAGTGCTTGAGCACCTGTCTGAAAAATGGGGTCGGGCCGCGCAAGGTCAGCCGGAGGGTGTCATCGTCGATGACCTGCACCCCGACGCTGGAGAAGTCCTTGGTTTTCCCTTTATTGAAGTCCTCAGCGCCTTTGAGAAAATAGAGCATGTCCGCATATTTCGCGCCGAGTTCGGGGGTCAGCATGCGTTCGTAGGAAAAGGCGAAATCCCGGGCGGTGACGGGCATCCCATCAGACCACTTTCCATCCGGCCGGAGCTTGGCGGTCCAGACGGTGGCTGTGGCGTCCGGCGTGACCTCGAGCGCGGCGCCGCCGGGTGTGGCGTTGTCGTGCAGCGGGTCGGCCGTGATCAAGCCCTCGAAAAGCGCTCGCAGGATGTTGGACTCCAGAACCCCGGAAACGATGTGGGGGTCGAGCCCCTTTGGCTCGCCTGAGTTCCCCAACAACAGGATCCCCTCGCGAGTCGCCTGGTCCACTTGCGATTCTTTCTGGCAAGAGCCGAGCAGCGGAAACAGCGCTAGAATGAGAAGTAAGTCGCGGACGATCACGCGGCAGAACATGAAGGGTCGGGTCGAAAATGCAGGCCAAATTTTTAGAAATCGCACGTCGGTCGCGCAAAATCAAAAATCGTCAAGCTTGCATGATCCTGACGGCTGGCTAAAACCTTTGGCGAACCATCTGTGAAAAGTTATTTTCTCCGCCGCTTGCTGTTGATTCCGCCGACCATGATCGGGATCACGCTGCTCGTATTCACGATCACCCGCTTCGTGCCTGGCGGTCCGATCGACCGAATGCTCCAACAGGCGGCTGAAGGGAACAAGGGGAAAAGCACCTCGTCCGGAAACTCCAAGGGCGGCCTGAGCGAAGAGCAGCTCGAGGAACTGGAGGAGTCCTACGGTCTCGATAAAACCACCCTCGTCGCCTATGGCCAATGGCTGGGGGTTCTTCCCCGTGAGATTGATATCTCTAAGGGCGAGTTCGACATCCAGTCAGACGAGACCATCGGCGGCAGCGTTGACGGGAAATCCACGGCTCAACTGATTCTCAAGGGCGACGGGCGGCTCGTCCATGCCAAGCGGGAAGGTGGTACGATCCGCTCCGTGATTTTTCCTGATACCGGGAAAGCGCTTCCCGCGCAGGATTGGGAAATCCGTTATGAAACGCAGGCCGAGCGCCAGTTGCGCTACGCCAGGCGGAACCCGGGCGCGGTGGAGCGTCCGAGTTACAATGACCGGGTGGTGATCTATCAGTCGCGCTTTTCCGGAATCCTCCAAGGAGATCTCGGGCGCTCGATGGTGTATGGCGACCCGGTTTCAGAAATGATCCTCGCCCGGATGCCGGTCGCCGTTTATTTCGGACTGCTCACGGCCTTCATCACCTACTCGGTTTGTTTGCCCTTGGGGATTTTGAAGGCCCTGAAACACCGGACCTTCCTGGACTCCGCAAGTTCGGTTTTGATTTTCCTCGGCTACTCGATTCCCGGTTTTGCCTTGGGGGCGATCCTGCTCGTTCATCTCGGGGCACGTGCGAATCTGTTTCCGCTTTTCGGTCTCACGAGCGCCAACTTCGGGGAAATGGGTCCGTGGGTCCAGGTGAAAGACCTGGCGCACCATACCGTCCTGCCGCTGACCTGTTACATGATCGGCGGTTTCGCCATGTTGACGATGCTGGTGAAGAACAATCTGATGGACAACCTCGCTGCGGATTACGTGCGCACGGCCGTGGCTAAAGGGACGAGTTTCCGGGGCGCGGTCTTCGGCCATGCGTTCCGGAACTCGATGATTCCGGTGGCCACCAGCCTGGGTGGTCTGGTGACGATTTTCGTGGGTGGCTCGATGCTGATCGAGCGGGTTTTCGACATTCAGGGATTTGGCCTGCTGCAATTCCAATCGGTGGTTGAGCGGGATGTGCCGGTGATCATGGGGACTCTCACGATTGCGGCATTTCTCACGCTGATCGGGAATGTCATCTCGGATCTGAGCGTCGCGCTGGTCGATCCACGAATCAAATTCCAATAGCATGAAGCGCGGCGGCGGACTTTTTCTAACCATTCTCGGAATCCTCTCGCTCGTGGGGGAGATCAAGGGGATTTCGTTTCCAACCGCGCGCTGGTTTTTCGAAACGAGCCGTGAAGTGCCTTGGTTGCACATCGCTCGGGGAAACCAGGTGTTCCCATGGTTCGGCTGGTTTGCCTGCGGAGTCCTGATCCTCGGGGGCCTTGCGATGCTCGTCCGGTCACTGACCGCCGGCCCGCCCAATCCTGTGACCGTGCGCAGGTTGCGGCGTTTTCGGGAAATCAAGCGGGGTTATTATTCATTGCTCATCCTGTTAGGTTTTTGCGGGCTCGCAATGCTTGATCAAGTGATTGTGGGAAAGCGGGCACTTGCGGTGGAGTGGAATGGTCAATGGATTTTCCCCGCGTTCCGTGCCGAGGAGATGAAAAACAAGGACTTCGGCATCACCGGGCCTCGGGCGGAGGCGGTGGTCGATTACCGTCAGTTGAAACGGACTTTTGCCGGCAGCGGGGCTGGCAGGGTCGTGTTGCCGGTCGTGCCGTATGATCCCACGGGTGATACCCTCGCACCCCGCTCGCGGGCGATGGAGCAGCGTGAGAAAACCTACTACGAGGGCCGCGGCGGTGATCCCTATTTCGGTCTGGCCGCGAGGTATCACGATGTGGATGCAGCTCGCATCCATCTCCGCTATACCTTCCGCCGGGGACAACTCAACGGGCCTGTCGATGGCTGGAATCAAGAGGGCGAGCCGGTCTATAGTGCGGAGTATCGTGACGGAGAACTTGTGTCAGATCGATACAATGGCGTCGGATCCAAGGCGGAGTTTCTCGCTCTGCCGACCAGTGAGATTCGTGCGGTCAAGTATCACCCTGCACCGCCGCTGCCTGAGACCGGGAATTGGTTGGGAACCACTTCGCAGGGCTATGATGTGGTGGCGTATCTTTATGGTGGATTGCAGGTGAACCTCAAGGCGGCGCTGATTTTCCTGCCTCTTGTGTATCTGATCGGGATCACCATCGGAATGTCGATGGGTTACTTCGGTGGGTGGTTCGATATCGTTGCAGACCGCCTCATTGAGATATTTTCAAACATCCCGTTTCTGTTCGTCATCATCATTCTCTCGAGCATGGTTCCAGAGCGTTACAAGGGGCTGACGATCATTCTTGTGATCTTGATCGTGTTCGGATGGATGGGAATCGCTTCGTTGATGAGGACGGCGGCTTACCGCGACAAGACACGCGACTATATATCCGCCGCCAAGGTCCTGGGCGCGGGCACGCCGCGCATGATCTTTCATCACTTGCTCCCGAACACGCTTGCCATCATCGTGACCTTGGTGCCGTTTTCCTTGTCCGGGTTGATCTTCTCCCTGACCGCGCTCGACTACCTTGGATTTGGTCTGCCACCCCAGTATGCTTCCTGGGGACGCCTGCTGAATGATGGCCTGGCCAATCTTTCCTCGCCGTGGCTGGTCACTTCCACCTTCATTTGCCTCGTCGGGCTTCTCGTTTTGATCACCTTCGTGGGCGAGGCCATTCGCGAGGCCCTGGACCCGAAAAAATTCACTTTCTATCGTTGATGCATCGAATCACCCACCACCTTCTGTTGCTTGCTGCTGCTGGGCTGGGCATGGTCCTCATTTCCGGATGTGAACGCAGGACTCAGGCCGTGGTCCGGCCATTTGGATTCGATGAGTTCGTTCCGGTTTACAACCGTCACATCCAAGATTGGCTGGTCGGTCAGGAAAAGGCGGCGCTGGCGGCGCTGGAGAACAACGCGGTCGCCATTTCCAACGCGGAGGGTGAGGCGAAAGCGCGGCTCGAAATCCAAACCGCCTCGCTGCAACGGGACTTGGCAAAGTGGCAGTTCCGCCTCGCCCATGGCGACTATATCAAATTCCGGAATGTCGAAGATGTGCCGACGGATCTGGTCTGGGAGAATGGAATGGATCAGCCCGAGATTGGCGATCCTGCGGCGAAAAAAGGCGGCGTCCTGCGGCGAAACTTTCCCGGGCTTGATTTTCCACCGACCATCCGCCCGTTCGGACCGAACTCCAATAACAGTTTCCGCGGTGATCTCTATGACAACATCGAACTCCCCCTGGTGGGCCTGCATCCCGGAACGATGAAGGAAATCCCCGGTGTCGCCAGCGAGTGGGCGGTCACTGCGGATCGGCGGACGGTGTATCTGAAGATCGATCCTGCGGCAACTTACTCGGACGGCGAGCCGGTAAAAGCGCGGGACTTTCTGATCGCGCTGTATGTCCGTGTCTCGGACAATGTCGTCAATCCCTATACCAAGCAGTTCTTCCGCGAGAGTTACGCGGGGATGACGACGTATGGTGACCGGCTCATTGCGGTCACCCTGCCCGAAGCACAAATCTATCCGGCGGCAGCGGCGGGCGCCATCGCTCCGGCGTCGCCCAAGTTTTATGCAGACTACGGTCCTGATTATGCAGACCGTTACCAGTGGTTGTTTCCGCCGACCACCGGGGCTTACGAGGTTCTTCCGCAAGATCTGGTGAAAGGGGTCTCGATCACCCAGAGCCGGGTGAAGAACTGGTGGGCGAAGGATCGCAAGTATTTCAAATACCGCTTCAATCCGGACAAGCTGGTCTATGTATTGGTCCGTGACGAGTCGAAGGCATTCGAACTTTTCCGCTCGGGCGAGTTCGATTCATTCCCGCTCACAAGGCCGGAGTTCTGGTATGAAAAGTCCGAGATGCCGCCGGTTTATGATGGGTATATCGAACGTGCGACTTTTTATAACCGCTACCCGAAGCTGCCGCGTGGCCTCTATCTCAATGTGACGCGGCCCTTGTTGAATGATTTGAACGTGAGGATTGGTATCCAGCACTCGATGAATTGGCAGAAAGTCATCGATGTGCTTTTCCGGGGGGACTTCGCGAGGCTCAATGCCTTCAATGAAGGCTATGAGAACTTCAGCGATCCTTCGATCCGCGCGCGGCCGTTTTCCATTGAGCAGGCGAGAGCTGCCTTTCGTGCGGCAGGCTTCACGGTGGAGGGGGCGGACGGGATTCTGGAAAAACCGGACGGGACACGGCTCTCGGTTCCGGTCTCGTATGCCTCCATTCCTGCGACTGATCGCTTGTTCGCGATCCTCCGTGAGGAGGCCAGATCTTGTGGGTTTGACCTCCGGCTGGATGGGCTCGAAAGCACGGTGTGGTATAAAAAAATCATGCAGAAGCAGCACGATATGCAGTTTTCCGCGTGGAATACCAATCCTCCCTTGCCTGACTTCTATCAGTTTCTTCATTCTTCCGCTGCCTTCGATGACAAGGGGAATCCCAAGCCGCAGACCAATAACTTTTTCCTGTGGAGCCGTCCTGACACCGACATGTTGACCGATAAGGCCCGCAGTGCCCGGACGGAAGAGGAGTTGCGTGACGCTTCGTGGAAGCTCCAGCGCATCATGCATGACGAGGCGATTTTTGTGCCGGGTTATGTTTCCGAATTCCAGCGGATCGGCTATTGGCGGTGGGTGAAGTGGCCGGAAACCGCAGAGACGCATTTCAGCCCCGCGATGGTTTATGAGCCGCATGAGGGATTTGCCTTCTGGATCGACCAGGAGGTTCTCGATGAGACCCGGGAGGCCCGTCGTTCTGGAAAAACCTTTCCTGAAGTCAACCGTGTGATCGACCAGTATCGGCAGGTCCCCGCGCCTGTTTTACCCCATCCATCCGAATGAGTGATTCCGCAGACCCTGTTTTGGAGGTGGATAAACTGATCACCTCATTTGATACCGAGCGCGGCTTGCTGCGGGCGGTGGACCAGGTCTCGTTCGTGGTTCCCAGTGGCAAGACTCTGGGGATTGTGGGCGAGTCGGGCTGTGGAAAAAGCGTGACGGCCATGTCGATCGTCCGCTTGCTTCCGCAGCCGGCGGGAAAGATCCTCGGGGGCCAGGTGAGGTTCAAGGGGCGTGATCTGGTCCAGGCGGGTGACAAGGAAATGCAGAAGATCCGCGGCGGTGAGATCGGCGTGATTTTCCAGGAGCCGATGGCCGCGCTCAACCCGCTGCACCGGATTGGCAAGCAGGTTTCCGAGGTGTTCCGGATTCACAAAGGCCTCTCCAAGAAGGATGCCTGGGATGCGGCTACGGAAATGTTAGAGCAGGTTCGCATTCCTGCTCCGGCCCAGCGGATGATGGACTACCCTCATCATTTATCCGGAGGGATGCGGCAGCGGATCGTGATCGCCATGGCGCTTGCGTGTCGCCCGTCGCTATTGATCGCGGATGAGCCTACGACGGCTCTGGATGTCACGGTCCAGGCACAAATTCTTGATTTGCTGGAGCGCTTCCAGCAGGAGATGGGAATGTCAACCATCCTGATCACGCATGATCTGGGTGTCATTGCCGAGACCTGCGACGAGGTGGTGGTCATGTATGCGGGCAGGGTCGTGGAGCAGGCGAGCGCGGTGGAGCTGTTTGGGAATCCCCTCCATGCCTACACAAGGGGGCTTTTGCGCTCGATTCCGACCTTGGAGACGCCCTCGAAGTCGGTGCTCAACACCATTCCGGGAATGGTGGCAGGGCTGGCGGACTATTCACACGGCTGCAGGTTCTGCCAGCGAATGGGGCGGATGGATCGGGGCAGTCGGGAAAGGCCTCAGTTGGTGGAGATATCCCCCGGGCACTGGGTGGAAAATTGTCCAGAGTGTGTGAAGCCATGAATTCTAACGGACATCTATGAATCATCCACTACTAGCGGTTCATGATCTCCGCATTCACTTCCCGGTGCGCGGTGGGGTGTTGCTGAGACAAAGCGCCTCGGTGAAAGCCGTGGATGGCGTGACTTTGGAAATTGCCGGCGGTGAAACGCTTGGTTTGGTGGGCGAGTCCGGCTGTGGGAAGTCCACCCTTGGCAAGGCGATCGTGCGCCTTCTCAAGCCGACCTCGGGCAAGATCCAGTTCCAACAGACTGACATCTCCCACTTGGGCCAAAGGAAGTTGAGACCATTGCGGCGTGACTTCCAGATGATTTTCCAAGATCCGGCCGAGTCGTTGGATCCTCGGATGAGCGTAAGGGCCATCATTGAGGAGCCTTTTGTCATCCATGGCATGGGCACCCGCGCGGAACGGTCGAAGTGGGTTGGCGAGCTCTTGGACCGGGTCGGTCTGCCGGCGGCTTCGGCCGAGCGCTATCCATTCGAATTCTCCGGTGGCCAACGCCAGCGGATCGGTATCGCGCGGGCGCTTGCGCTGAAGCCAAAGCTCATCGTCTGTGATGAGCCGGTCTCGGCGCTGGATGTGTCGGTGCAGTCGCAGATCCTGAACCTGCTGGTGGAGCTACAAAAGGATTTTGGCTTGTCCTTTCTCTTCATCGCTCATGATCTATCGGTCGTGAAGCACGTGAGTGACCGCGTCGCCGTGATGTATCTGGGAAAAATCGTCGAGCTTGCGACTGCGGAGCAGATCTATCAGAATCCACGGCATGCCTATACCAAGGCCTTGTTGTCCGCGATTCCTTCCCATGATCCCAAGGTGGTTCGGCAGAAGATTCTTTTGGAAGGGGATGTGCCATCGCCCATTGATCCGCCGGCGGGCAGTGCTTTCGGGCACCGGATCAATCATCCGCGCTATCAGGAGACCATCGGCGCGGATCTTTCGCTCCGGGAAATCGCCCCGAATCACTGGGTGGCTGCGGATCCCTGCTGTGTTTCCGAGGAGGACTGGTCTGCTCTCTGCAAGACACCC
>CALMKO010000090.1 GCA_937867415.1 uncultured Verrucomicrobiota bacterium
CCCCTCGCCGGGCTCACCGTTCTCGACTTTTCCCAGTTCCTCGCCGGTCCGGCTGCGGCGATGCGCCTCGCGGATCTTGGTGCGCGCGTGATCAAGATCGAACGTCCGGGAACGGGCGACATCTGCCGACAGTTATACATTACTAATCTCGGCGTAGAAGGGGACAGCACGCTTTTTCACTCGATCAATCGAAACAAACAAGGCTACGCCGCGAACCTCAAGGATCCTGTGGATCTGGAAAAAGTCCGCCAGCTCATCGCCAAGGCGGATGTGATGATCGAAAATTTCCGCCCGGGTATCATGGACAAGCTGGGTTTGGGGTATGAGGCTGTGAAGGCCATCAACCCGCGGATGGTTTATGCAAGTGTCACCGGTTATGGGGCGGAAGGTCCCTGGGTGGGCAAGCCAGGCCAGGATTTACTCGCGCAGTCGATGTCCGGTTTGACCTGGCTGAGCGGCAACGATGGCGACGGCCCAGTGCCCATGGGCTTGGCCGTGGCCGATCTCACCGCCAGCGCACACCTCGTGCAAGGCATCCTCGCGTGCCTTGTCCGGCGCGGCATCACCCAAGAAGGCGGGCGGGTGGAGGTGAGTTTGTTAGAGTCTATTCTTGACCTTCAGTTCGAAGTCATCACCACTCATCTCAACGACGGTTTCAAGCATCCGCAGCGCAGTGCGGTAAGGAACGCCCACGCCTACCTCGGTGCGCCTTACGGCATCTATGCCACGGCGGACGGGCACCTCGCCCTTGCCATGGGCTCGATCCCCGTGCTCGGGGAGTTGTTGGAATGTCCTTCCTTGCTCGCCTATCAGGAGCGCCAGTCGTGGTTCGATCACCGGGACGATATTAAAGAAATTCTGCGTCAACACATGGGCACGCGCTCCACTGCGGATTGGCTTGCGGTGCTTGAACCGGCGGATATCTGGTGTGCCGATGTCCTGAGTTGGGAGCGCCTCCGGCAAACGGAGGGCTATCAGGTTCTCGACATGGAGCAGGAGGTTTTCTGTCCTGGCGGCACATCGCTGAAAACCTTGCGCTGCCCGATCCACATCGACGGCGCGATCTCGAAATCCACCACCGGAGCCCCCGCTATCGGCCAACACACCGCTGCCATCAACGCCGAGTTCAACATCTAACAGATAAATCTGAAATCCATGTCTTTTCCCATCCTCGGAATCCTTTTGCATGCGGTAGGTGCCTTCACGGCGGCGATCTGCTTCACGCCCCAGCACAAGGTGCGCAACTGGACCTATGAGTCGTTCTGGTTTTGGATGGCCTTGTCCTCGTGGTTTTTACTACCTGTCATCGGATGCTTGCTTTTTATTCCAAATCTATCAGATGTGCTGGCCAATTCGCCACGGGATGCGATGTGGAAATCCTTCGGCTTCGGGGCTGCCTATGGTTTCGGTGGGATGGCTTTCGGGTTTGCGATCCTCCATGTGGGATATTCGCTCACCTATGCGTTGGCGGTCGGGTTGTCCGCGGTGCTGGGATTTTTCCTGACGCCACTGGTGCAGGGGAAGCTTGGTGAGATCACGTCCAGCGCGGGAGGCAATGCGGTGTTGGCTGGTGTGGCGGTCGGCTTCTGCGGGATTCTGCTTTGCGGCTTCGCAGGGAGGAAAAAGGAGCTGGAGGTTCGTCATTCGGGTGCTGGCAGTGATCATGCATTCCGCCCCGCTATCGGTATTCCTTTGTGTGTGGTGGCCGGTGTTTTATCTGCTCTTTACAGCCTCGCCCTGGGCTCTGCGGATCCGATTGCTGAGCAGGCGCTTAAGCGTGGCGCGAATCCTGAGTTGGTGATGAATGTTCGCTTTCTCTTCGCAAGCACGGGTGCGTTTTTCAGCATTTTACCGATCACTCTTTGGAAGCTTGGCAAGCAAAGCACGCTGCGTGAACTCGCGGGTAGCGGCATCGGTGGCAGTCCAGCCCCTCGCGCCAATATTCTTTGGGGCTGCCTCGCCGGGCTGTTGTGGTATCTCCAGTTTATCTTCTATGGCATCGGCCACAACCGTATGGAGACCCTTGGTGTCGCCAGTTGGCCGCTGCACATGATCATGCTGATTTTGTTCAGTACGCTGGTAGCCATCGCCCGCCGCGAGTGGGCGGACTGCACGCCCACCACCAAGCGCCTTATCACTGTTGCCATTTCCGTGCTCGTTCTTGCCGTGGTCGTCATCGGCTACGGCAATCATCTCAATCAACCCTGACTCTTATGGACCGCAAACCACACAATACGCCGAAAGAACAACACTCATCCGTCCCGATCTGGAATGCCGAGGACTGGTATTACGAGGACATCGTCATCGGCCACCAAATCCGCTCGATCCGCCGTACCATCAGCGAGGGCGAGAGCATGCAGTTCAATGCGCTGGTGCTCGACATGCATCCGTATGTCGCGGATGAGATTTTCGCGAAGGAAAAAGGTATTTTCGGCAAGCGTTTGGTCGCCGGCGCCTTCGTCTTTTCCGCCGGTCTCGGACTGGTCGCGACGAATTGCGTGAACGCGTTCAGTTATGGCTACGACAAGCTGCGCTTCATCAAGCCGGTCTTCATCAACGACACGATCTATACCATCAAGACCGATCTCGAAAAATCCCCGAAGTATCCCGATATGGGGCTCTACCGCGCGTCGTATGAAATTTTCAAGAACGACGGTGAACTGGTGCTTTACTGCGAGCACATCCAGACCGTCAAATACCGCCAGCCGGAAAACTTCAGCACCAAGTAATCCATGGACCGCATCGATACCCACCTTCACCTCATCGACCCGCAGCGTTTCAGTTACGACTGGACGGCGGGCTTTCCCGCGCTGGCTGGCAGGAACTTCCGGCTCGCGGAGTATCGCGAGGCGGCTGCTGGCTGTGGGGTTTCGCAGGCGGTCTTCATGGAAGTGGATGTCCCGGAAAATGAATCCATCGGAGAAGCCGCCTTCTTCTGCGGGCTGGCGGAAGATCCCTCGAACGGACTCTCTGGCGTGATCGCCGCTTGCCGGCCGGAGCGTGAGGATTTTGCAGCCCAGCTTGAAGCGCTGGCCCATCCGAAGTTGTTAGGTTTCCGTCGCGTGCTGCACACCCAGCCGGACGAGCTTTCCACGAGTGCTTTGTTTCGGGAAAATGTCGCGCGTTTGGGAGAGGCCAATCTCACCTTCGACCTCTGCCTGCTGCCTCGCCAGCTTGCCAACGGAGCCGCGCTCATCGACGCTTGTCCGGGCACCCGTTTCATTCTCGATCACTGCGGTGTGCCCGACATCGCATCCGGTGACCTCGCATTTTGGCGCGATCAGCTCCGCGAGATTTCCCTCCGCCCGCACCTCGCTTGCAAGATCTCCGGCATCATCGCCTATGCTGCGGGCGACATCACGGCAGAAACCCTGCGGCCGGTCGTCGAGCACGTGATCGACTGCTTCGGCTGGGAGCGCGTGGTCTGGGGAAGCGACTGGCCGGTTTGCAACCTCACCCGTGACTTCGCAACTTGGTCACGGCTGCTCGACGAAATCCTGGCAGGATGCTCCGGCGCGGAGCTTGCCCGCTTCTATCATCTCAACGCCCGGCGGATCTATCAGATTGAAGATGCAGGTGAAGCAGTCTGCGGACCTCCGTGAGAGTCTCGGGCAGCTCGCAGGATCCGTGCGGGCCGGGAACGATCTTCTCGGATTGCGCGGACTTCAAATGGGAGCTCCAATATTCCACCACTCCATCCGAGCTTTCCGGGGTGTCGCCCTTGCCGCGGTCACCAATGATCGAGTGGTGAGGGACCTGGATCGGGCGGGTATCAAGCATCTTCAGGGTCGGGTTGCGTGGGGATAATCCGTCGATGCTGGTAGGCATGCGTTCGGAGTTGCCGGTGATCACGCTGATGGACTCCCCTACCGTGCCTGCGGCGGAGGAAACGATGTCAACAGGCAGCGAGATGATGCGGATCGCCAACTCGCCAAGAGTGCCGATGGCCATTTCGCTGCCGCGGTGCGGAGTGCAGATAAAAATGGCTCGGTCCACATGTGGATTTGCGTTGAAGATTGTGCAGCGTTCGACGAGATCCCCCTTTTTCACATGGGTGAAGAAGCTCTTTGCGGGGTCTTTGCCGATGCTGTCCCAGGCCTTGCGATCCACGTTGGTGATCTGCGCGCGGGAGAGGATGCCGCCCATGCTGTGGCCGACGAGCACCATGTCCTTGGAGTCCGGATAGAGTTGCTGCACCTTGGCCAGTTCCTCGCGGAGCCTGAGTGCGGAGTAGAGCGGTGGGTTTCCGGTGGGGTAGGAGAAGAGCCAGCACTGATAGCGTTTGCGAAGCACGGGGTCTTTTTCGAGCTCATTGATCACGTTGCGCCACATCCGGGGAGTCGAGATCAGGCCATGCACGAAGATGAGCGGGATGCGATCCGGATCGTAGGGCTGGATCATGTAGAGCCCGGTGGTTTTCATGTATTGAGAGACACGGATGGCTCCCATGAGGCCCTCAATGGTCTCGTTTTTCTGAGGGTAAAAAGCAAGCGGTGCGGAAAAATCAGCGTTGAGCGTCCGCTCGCTGCCGGCGATGCGTGCTTGGGTTTTTTCCGTGGGATCGATCAAGGTGAGGGTCGCTTCCTGGCCCTTGAAATCAAGCGTCGCGGTGACGGGAGCCGTGACCCCGACCCATGGTGAGAACGGTTCCAGCGGGGATGCCTTGCGGACACCCACCAAGGCTGCTCCAACACCGTCCTGGTGGTTTCTGGACTTAATGGTCTTCAGAGCCACATCAGCGGCGGGCGTGAACGAGGTGAACCGGGCGGGATCCCACACCCCATCGCGGGTTCCCTTGGAGAAGCGTAACCGATAGTTGCTGCTCCCGGAACTTAAGCTCAGCGGGCGGTTCCAAAGTTGGCCCTGATTTGCCGAGCGTAACAGCACGGTAAGGTCGCTTGTCGCCTGATTGTAAATCTCCCTTGCTGCGGCACCCGAGGTCGGCGAGTCGAGGAGCGCACTCGCCTCCTTGGCTGATTCCAAACAAAGAGCAAGCCGCTGCTCGGCGCCCAGCGCCTGCGAGCGTGCTTGTTTCAAATGGCTTACCGCAGAGCCATGGGCACCTTTTTCCTTGGGTAGCGACGAGGGTGCGCAAGCACTGCAAGCGAGGATGGCAAGAAACGGAAAATGGACAAATTTCATGTAAAGATAAGAGGCGCGCGCATGGCAAATGCACAGTTCGGGAGATGGATCTCAGGAAGAGCAGCTTGGGCGTGGCAATCAATCGACCGGACCCACGACGGATGCTGGGGTGGCATCGGGTCCGGCTCTCCCCCATTGAACTTAGTTTTTCTCTGATTTCGAGAACAGGGGATAGACGATGCCTGCGAGGGCGGCGCCGACGATGGGTGCCAGCCAGAACAGCCATAGCTGCGAGATGTAGGCACCGCCTGCGAACAGCGCGGGTGCGGTGCTGCGTGCTGGGTTCACGGAAAGATTCGTAACCGGGATGCCGATGAGGTGGATCAAGGTGAGCCCGAGCCCGATGGCGACCGGGGCAAATCCCTGAGGCGCGCGCTTGTCTGTGGCCCCAAGAATGATGAGCAGGAAAAAGAAGGTGAGCACGACTTCCGCGACGAGCGCCGCGACCAAGGTGTATTTACCGGGGGAAAGCTCGCCGAAGCCATTTGAGGCGAAGCCATCGGCCGCATTGAAGCCGGCCTTGCCACTGGCGATCAGATAGAGGACGCCCGCGCCTGCGATCCCGCCGAGAACCTGGGCGATGATGTAGGGGATGGCCTCCTTTACCGGATGCCGCCCGCCGACGACGAGCCCGACAGTCACGGCCGGGTTGAGGTGACAGCCGGAGATGTGGCCGATGGCGTAGGCCATGGTCATCACCGTGAGTCCGAAAGCCAGCGAAACACCGACAAAGCCGATGCCAAGGTTTACGGGGGAATCACCGGTCGTCATGAACATGGCTGCTAGAACGGCGCTACCGCAACCGCCGAAGACAAGCCAGAAGGTGCCGAAGAACTCGGCTATCAATTTATTTTTCATCGTGTGCATGGTATGAGTGACTCAGGTGAGCCAAGGGCATGATGGTCTGGTTTTACGGATTGAGGCGAGCAAATATCCGCGGAAGTCCGGCGGTTTCTGTGGGGAAAAGTCATTTCAGCTCGCGTGATTTCGCGAACCGGGTCTCAAGATCCTTGCGGACCAAGGGCGAGAGGGCGTCGATTTCCAGGGCGGATTCGATCGATTTTCGATCTCCTTCTCCCAAGCGATACATTCCCAAGAGGGCCCGCACGGTGATTTTCCGAGGGTCGCGTTCCATGATTTTGATGGCCGTTCCCGCCGAGATGGAGCCTTCCGTGAGCACCCGGAAATAGAATCCGCTCCGGCCGCTGTGGAGAAACGCCTTCAGGATGTCCGGCTTGTGCAGCTTGTTCCCAAGCTTGAAGCAGGGGATCCGCGGGCAGGTGACCTGGAGAACCAACCCCCCGAAGGCAAGCACGTCACCGATGCAAAGATCCGTCTCGAGCAGCCCTTGGACGGTCAGATTTTCCCCGAAAGTTCCGGGTGGAAATGGCGGCGCCGCCAGTTCTGCCTCCCAGTAGCCGTAGTGCTCGACGGGGTAGGCATAGACCGCTTGATAGGGGCCGCCGTGCACGCTTAGGTCCGCTTGGCCGTCTCCTTCCAAACCGAGTTGATACACGTGGACCGGACCCGCGACGGGTTCTTTATCGATACCGGTCGGCACGTCTTTCCCTTGGATCAACACGTTGCGTGGCTCGGCGCGATTGACATGAAGAACTTGCATAAACGTGGTGGAGGTTTGGAACACCGCATCCCGCGTCCAGCACATCACAGACCAACCCTTTGCTGTAAAAAAACCAAACGTGCTCCGGTAACCTGGGACATTCCAAGGATGATCTGGAGGTGTCTGAAAGAATGATGCCCCCGGTGGACGTAAAGTCTGAATCCTTCCAACCCAGCTACCCATGAACCGACGTTCGTTTCTCAACTCATCGACACTTGCCAGCGCCGGAATGCTGATTCTCCCGAGTGGCATCATGGCCGGCACCTCATCGCCGAACAACAAGCTCAACATCGCCCTCATCGGCGTGTGGGGTAGGGGACAAGCCCACTATGATTCCATCGCCCACGAAAATGTCGTGGCGCTCTGTGATGTGAATGAAAACTTCCTCCCGGATGCCCTCAAGCGCTTCCCTGGAGCCAAAACTTACACGGATTGGCGCAAGTGTCTTGAGCAGAAAGACCTCGATGCCGTCGTCATCTGCACGGCCGACCACCACCATGCGTTCATCGCGAACTGGGCGCTCAACCGCGGGCTGCATGTTTATTGTGAGAAGCCCCTCGCCATCTCGGTCGAGGAGGCCCGGGTGGTCAGGGCGAACTGGTTGACGAAAAAGGACAAACTCGCCACGCAAGTCGGAATGCAGCGCCATGCGGACCCGAATTTCAACCGGATCCGCGAGTTGATCCGGGACGGGGCGATCGGTGATCTCCAGTCGGCCACGGCCTGGGGAAACCGGCAGCTCCGCCGCAAGGCGTATTTTCCGGCGGAGGGAGCGCCACCTGCCGGGTTTGATTGGGATCTTTGGCTGGGGCCTTCGCCCGTGCGGCCCTATAACCCCGCTTATTTCAAAGGCTCGTCAGGCATGAATTGTCTGGAATGGAACATGTTCTGGGATTGGGGCACCGGTCAGATCGGAGACATGGGGAGTCATACCATGGACTTGCTTTGGAATGCCGTGGACGCGGGCCTGCCAATCACCGCCGAGGCCAAGGGCGAGGCGTTCAACCCCGACGTCACCCCGGTCGAGTGTGAGTCTCACTTCGAGTTTGCTGCCAACGATTGGCGGGGTCCCATCCGGGTGAGTTGGTATCAGGGCGGGATCCTGCCCCGGTCGCCGAACCGTGCCATCGACTTGAAAGCGATCGACCACGGTGCCTGGTTCAAGGGGAGCAAGGGCTTTCTCGTCGCGGATTTCACCACCCGCATGGTCCTGCCATTCGGTGGGGACGCGGATCTTTCCTACTACAAGCCTCGTAGCAAGGAGACCCAGCTGCCGCCGGTCGGTCATTTTCAGAAGCAATGGATCGATGCCTGCAAGAACCCGGCCCTGAAAACCGCCTGCGATTTCGAATACAGCGGAAACATGATCGAGCAGCTTCTTCTCGGACTGGTCGCCTACCGCGTCGGGAAAAAACTCGAGTATGACGGGGCTGCCGGGAAAGTCACCAACGCTCCGGAGGCCAACGAATTTCTCAGCCGCAAGTACCGCGACGGCTGGGTGCTCAACGGCTGAGATTCCCGGATGGCATGGATCAATTGACAAGTCCGCCAAACGCCTTGCGCCCGCTCCAGAGCAGGTAGGCGCTCAAGGCGCAGATCAGCAGGATCGGCGGATCAAGCAGGCCCGCGCCTTTGGTAAGGAAGACATGAAAGGCGAGGATGTTGACGATGACCGGCCCCAGGATGAGCAGTCCGATGTTCCGCAACTTCGGAATCGCAACAACCACTCCGCCCAGAATTTCCAGCACTTTGACAAAGGCGAGGTAGCCGGTCGGGAACAAGGCACCGAAGAACAAGGCGGCAGGTGAACCCTCCGGCGGACCCGGCGGCATGGGGATGAATTTGAGGAAAAAGTTCAGACCGAAGATGATGAATAACAGGCCAAGCAGGCCTCCGGCGATGTTAGGCGCGTGTTTCATTGGGATGGTATGTGTTCGTTGTTTGATGGGGGATCAGGCAAGGTCGAAGAGGATGGCCTCGGAGTCGGTGATGGCGGTGATGGGGAAGCGTCCCGCGTCTTCGGTGCGGATCGCGTCGCCCGCGGCGAGCGTGGTCCCAGCCGCGGATAGTTCACCATGGATCAGCTGAAGCCAAAGCCCGCGACCTTTTGCGAGGTCGTGGTCGGCGCTTTCACCCGCTGCGAGCCGCACCCGATAAATGTCAGCGTCTTGTTGAATCGTGGCCGATCGATCACGCCCGTCCGCAGAGATCACCAACACCTTTGCGGCGCGTTCGTGTTCGGGTGACGGATGCCACTCGGTGTAGGAAGGCGTGAGTCCTTGGGCGCGGGGTTTGATCCAGATTTGCAGGAAATGGGCGGCCTCGCTTCGGGAAGGATTGAACTCGGAATGTGATACCCCCGAGCCCGCGCTCATCAGTTGGATCTGCCCCGGGCGGAGTTGTCGGCCGTTTCCCATGCTGTCCTTGTGCTCCAAGGCCCCGGAAACGACGTAGGTGAAGATCTCCATATCGCGGTGGGGATGAGTCGGGAACCCACCGCCCGCTGCCACTCGGTCTTCGTTGATTACCCGCAGACTGCGGAAGCCCATCTGCGTGGGATCATAGTAGTCTGCAAAACTGAAGGTGTGGTGACTGTCGAGCCAGCCATGATTGGCATGGCCGCGTTCTGAGGATTTGCGAAGCACTGTTTTCATTACCCTTCCACCATCCCACGCCCCAGCCGATCCGGCCAATACTCCTTGCTTTCTAAGTTCATGCCGCTGGGTTATGAACTGGCTTGTCAGGCGGCCGATGTTTTTCCAGGCTGCGGAATGGAATTTCACCAACTCCGATACTTCGTGGCGGCGGCTGAGGAAATGAGCATGTCGCGGGCGGCCGGGCGGGTGCATGTCTCGCAGCCCGCGTTGAGTCGGCAGATCGCTTTGTTAGAAGACGAGCTTGGCGTGTTGCTCTTCGACCGTATCCGCAAGCGGATCCACCTGACCGAAGCGGGTGCCTTTTTCCTGGTGAAAGCACGCCAGCTGCTCTGCGATGCGGAGTCCTGCGTGCAGCAGGTGCGTGAGCAGTTCGGTGGGGTGCGGCGCACCTTGCGGCTCGGCTTCATCAGTCCGTTCCTCGATGATCTGGTGGCACCTGCGGTGAGAGAGTTTCAGCAGCGGCATCTCCACTCGAAGGTAAGCCTCTTCGATCTATCACCCCGGGCCCAGCTCGACCGGCTCCGCCAGCATGAACTTGATGCGGCGATCCTGGGCAACATCGAGGATCACGAACGCGCAGATTTCATCGTCAAGCGCCTCTCCCGCCACCGCATGGCAGCGGTGCTTCCGGAGGCACACCCGCTCGCGGGGCGGAAATCAATCAAACTTTCCGAGCTGCACCAGGCCGAATGGATTTCCCTGTCAAACGCATTCTTCCCCGGCAGGCGGGAGTTTTTGAACGACACCTGCGCCCGCGCTGGCTTCAGCCCGCGGATCACTGCGGAGTTGGATTCGTTGCCGATGATGCTGGCGACCATCGCGACGAGTGGCGGTGTGGGCTTGATTCCGGGTCATGCGAGGAAGCTGCCTCATGGCGGTTGCGTGATCCTGCCTTTGGCCGCGCCGGTGATCACCACCCGGTTGCTGTTGATTCTACCCAGATCCCCGCTGAGTCCTGAAATGGCCGGTTTGATCGCGCTGATCTCGGAGCGGGCCGCGGAGTTGAGCGACGTGTGACCGCCAGCCGTTTCGGTGCCGAAATTCGATTCCCAACTTGCGGTGGGGCCCAAGGTGGTTGATCATCAGACCGGCAACGGTGGGAAATTGCCTCCCCACAGGCCCGCCAAACTTCACAAGCCATGACATCGAGACCGATTTTCACCGTCCTCACAGCCGCATCCTTCGCCGCTTGTTCGCCCGGGCCTGGCTCTGCCATCCCGCAATCAGGCATCGAACGCCAAATGCTCGGTCTGATGCAAAAGTTCGACCGCTGGGATTACGATGGAGATGGTGAACTCAACGCTCGTGAAATCGATACCGGGATCCGCACCCTCAAGGGTAGCTCGCGGGCGGTCACCTATACCGCGGACGAGGTCATCGCGCACTATGACCAAAATGGCAACAAGACCATTTCCCTCCGCGAGGCGCAGGCGGGATATCGTCAACGCACCGACCAACGGGACAACCCACCTGCGGAACGTTGACCCTCCAAGGCGTCTCCCTGATTTCTCAAAGGTCCTGATTCATCCCTCGTGGAAATCGTTTGAATCATGTTTCGGCATCGACTCCCCGCCGATGGCAACGTAGCGTCCCGGCATGGCAAAGATCGGTGAACGTGCATCCCTCCAAATCCTCCACGAAAAGGCGTTCGGGCTCTTTCTCGATGGCGGCGAACTTGGAGAAATTCTCCTTCCGCGCCGTGAAATGCCTGCCAGATGGGCCCTCGGTGAGAATCTTGACGTTTTCATTTATCTCGACTCGGAAGATCGCCAGGTCGCCACCCTCAAAAACCCCAAAGTCATGCCGGGTCGATTTGGCAGGCTGAAATGCGTGGACATCACCGGTGTCGGCGCCTTCCTCGACTGGGGGCTTCCCAAGGATCTGCTTGTTCCTTTTCGCGAACAAAAAGTCCGCATGGACGTCGGGAAGCATTACATCGTCTTTGTCATGGTGGATCCTCACACTGGCCGGCTCATCGCCACCACCCGCATCGCCCGGCACATGGACTTGACTCCTCATTCCTTCCATTTGGAGCAGGAGGTGGACCTGATGATTTTCGGTAAAACCGATCTCGGTTATAAAGCGATCATCGATGGTACGCACAGCGGTCTAGTCTTTGCAAATGAGGTGTTCCAGGACTTGCAGCCCGGGGAGTTGCTCAAGGGCTATATCGCGGCCATTCGTCCGGATGGAAAAATCAACGTGAGCCTGCACGCCGCCGGCCGGATCAAAGTGGAAGGCTTGGAAGGTCAGATCCTCGCGGAACTGGAAGCCCGCGGCGGGTTCTGGGCCATCGGCGATCACAGCCCGGCAGCTGAGATCCATCGCGAGCTTGGGGTCAGCAAGCGCACCTTCAAACAAGCCACCGGCGCTCTCTTCAAAAAAGGCCGAATCACCTTGGAGGGAAACGGGATCAGGACTACCTGATCCGGCCCGCCGAACACACGAATCACCACTTCAAACCCACCGACGCATCATCAAACGATTGCCGTGAGGCAAGATGGTCGTGCTTCGGTGTCTCGCTCTCGATCCATGATATCTGCAGTGGATTGCTGGTTGTTAGGGATGGGTCTTCACTCAGTCGCCACCGCCGCCGCAACCTCCGCAACCACTGCTGCCGCAACCGCTGCTGCCACTGGAATCGCCGCCACCACCGTCGTCGCTCGTGTCGCTGGTGAAACTGCTGCCGCAACCGCTGGAGCAGCCGCTGGCGTAGCTTGTGTGCGAGTGATTGCCTTGCTGCGGAGATGGTCTGAAGTGACGTTGGATCAGGGTGGCGTCTCCCGTGCCAGCCAGCGCGGACGAGCCGAACAAGGCAAAGCCCGACGATAGCGATTCGAGATCGATGGGCGGCGGTTCACTCGGGCTCTGCCTGAGGCGGTGGTGTTTTGCGCGCGCCTGGCTGAGCACGTGTTTCCCCATCAGGGTGAGCCTGCCGGTCGAGCGAGCGATCACAAGCATGGCGATGATGGTGAGAAACAAAAGGGGGCAGAGACCCAGCACGGATTGATCGCGAGCGAGGCCGATCAGGACTAACAGCGCCCCCAGCGCCAGCAAGGCAAACAAAGGCATCACTGCGGTGAATCCTGCTTGCTTTCGCTCCGCTTCAGTGGGGCGCAGCCCGAGGGTGGCCAGCTTGACTTCGATGGGCCGCATGGATGGGAAAAGCTTTATGCACGCTTGATTCACCGGGATGCCTCTTTTTCCCGCAGTTTTAACCGCGTTTTTCAGGTGCCGTTCCAATTCGCTGAGTGCTTGTTGGGTCTCAGGGGATTTTTCAAGCAGAAGCGGTCCTCTGCGGCTTGCGAGCCACTCGATTTCACCCAGCTTGACCAAGCGAAACACGGCCAACTGCGATGTCCGCGAGGCACCGGCGGCGAGGTAGGCGAGTTCGTAGAAATCGTCGATTTCAGGAAAATACCGCGAGTCCTGATGGCGATCCAGCACCGAACGGACGCGGATGGCGCACCAGACGGTGAGAATCACCAAGGCGATGAGGTAGTAGATGAAGGACTGCATCGGCGTCCAATCCCAGATTGGTACGGTGGCGGTGATGGATGTTGTTAGGAGGTGGGTCATCGGGGAGTTTTCTGGAAGAGGGATTTCAGGCGCTTGCGGGACACCCACTGCGGACGTGGGATGAGCCAAAAATGGTTAGGGTTGATCCAGCGGCTGGCACCCGCGTCACTGAAGCGGGCGGAGGATCTGGGCCAGATGTCCGGCGGGGGAGCTTCGCCGAAGATCCGCCGGTAGCTTTCGAGGGTTTTTTCGTACCAATCGACAAATTTTTCGCCCTCAGCCCGCCCGCCGTTGGTTGGGCCGTGATGGAGGTCCTTGCCGAGCGTTTCCCGGCAGAGTTTTTGCCAGTAGCTGCGGGTGTAGATCAAATGAAGATGCCATGCGTGATCGACCTGCTCGGAGGGGGTGACCGGGTGGCCGGCGACCATGGCGAGGTGGATGAATCTCAGATACTCTCTAGCCACCTTGCCTGCGAAGGCATGGGACCACGCCTGTTCACGGGCAAGGCGGCTTGTGAATGGCAGCGCCGCGCCCGCTTCATCGAGTTGGAAGTTCTCGATTTTTTCCCGCAGCATCTTTTCTTCCAAGCCCATGGACGGGAGCGAGGATGGCAGATTCTGCGTGCATTCCTAGGACCGATTTCCGGGGCGAGGGTGTGGTAGCGGTGGGTCCACTTCTCCACGTCCGGAGGTAATGAGCGCTTGCCATGACGCCGTGGCTCAGGGATGTTCCGCGTGTCGTGCCTTCCACGAATCGTAAGCCATGGTGGCTCTATCCCAACTTGTTGAGCTTGGATGCTCCGCTTGTGGCCGTCGCTTGGCTTTATATTTTTGCGAAAACGTGGCGGGTCGATTACCTGCCGACGAACATTTACATCACGCTCGCCCTGGTGGTGTGGGTGATTTATGTGATGGATCGTTTGTTAGATGCGGCCATGAAGGAAGGCAAGGCTGAGAAGCTCGAAGCCAGGCATGAGTTTCACTACCGGCACCGCAAGGTTTTTTGCGCATTGGCGGTGGTGGTCGGGCTGGTGGCCTTGGTGCTGGTGGTCGGGCAGTTCATGACCAAGGTTTACGGATACGCCATTTTCGGAGGGTTGATGGTCAGTGGTTTTTTCACCCTGTCGGTTTTTTCAAATCAGCCGAAGCATGAGATTCCTTATTCGAAGAACATCATCGCGGGCCTGGCTTTCGGGTATGGCACGGCGATGCTTGCATTTGCCTACACCGGCTTCGAGGGGAACAAGCTTTTGCAGTCTCCCGAGCTGATCTGCTTTGTGGTGCTGTGTATTCTCAATATCTCGGCGATCGATCTCTGGGAACACGCCAACCATTCTGCAGATTTGGAAATCAAGGCAACCGACGAGCTTGCGCTCACCTTGCCGCTCGCGTTGTTGGGTGCCATGGCATTGATATTCGCCCTGAGGGAGGCCGAGATCAGCACTCGGCCGTTTTTTTACGCGGTTCTAACGGGAGCTGCCTTGTTGCAGATCTTGAATCGGACCCGGGCACGATATTCTCCTGACGCGCTGCGTGTCCTCGCGGATGTCGCGTTGCTGCTGCCATTTCTGATTTTCTGGGTCTCTTCGCGTTAGGGAAGGAGAAAAAGGGGAGGGGATTTTTGACCATGAACGATTCAACACCATTGACGATGCGCACTCTTTTGATCGCCACCGGCGAAATCGCCATTCCAACGCTCCGTCATCTGGTGGAGCGGGGGCCGCGCCCGCTGGCCCTCGTGACCCAGCCGGACAAGCCTGTGGGCCGCCATCAGTCGCTTACGCCTCCAGCAATCAAGGTCGAGGCCTTGGCTGCCGGTATTCCGGTTTTCCAACCTGTGAGAATTGGTGACATCACCGCCGAGCTTGCGGCGCTGAATCCGGAAGTCATCGTGGTGATGGCCTACGGGCAGATCCTGCGGGATGATGTCCTGAATGTGGCAAGCAGGGCGATCATCAATCTCCACGCCTCGCTCCTGCCACGGTTCCGGGGGGCTGCCTGCATCCAAGCGGCCATCGACTCGGGTGATGAGGAGACCGGCATCACCGCGATGCATGTCGTCCGTCAATTGGATGCAGGGGACATGATTTTGAAAAAGGTGATCCCGATTCATGCCGATGAGACAGGTGGAAGCCTGCATGATCGCTTGGCCGGGCTGGCTCCCGAGGTCTTGGGGGAGGCGTTGGGAAAATTGGCGGACGGCACGGCGCTGAGGGAACCGCAGGACCCGGCGGCTTCGAGCTACGTTTCAAAATTGGAGCGGGATGACGGGCTGCTTGACTGGTCTTGGGATGCCGTGCGGCTTGAGCGCCGAATCCGCGCTTACGATCCGTGGCCCGGGACCTTCACCAGTGTGCTGAAGGACGCGCGCTTGCAACGGGTGAAAATTTTTCCGCCGACGCGGGTGGTCGATCAGTCGCTTGAGGCTGGCAGCGTCGTTTTTGCCGATGGCCAATGCCTCGTCGGGTGCGGAAAGGGGGCCTTGGCACTCACCACGGTCCAGCCGGAAGGAACCCGCCGCATGGCTGCGACGGATTACTTGCGCGGGTATCAGCCGCGAGTCTTCGGCAGGGCTTGATCAGTGCCTGAAGTGGCGATGGCCGGTGAAGATCATCGCCATGCCAGCAGCATCCGCCGCAGCGATGACTTCTGCGTCTCTCACGGAACCACCGGGCTGGATGCAAGCGGTGGCACCGGCATCGATGGCGGATTGCAAGCCGTCGGCAAAAGGGAACATGGCATCCGAGGCGACGATGCTGCCACTCAGGTCAAGTCCCGCTTCCTTGGCCTTCCAAATGGCGATCCTCGATGAATCCACGCGGCTCATTTGGCCCGCGCCGATGCCGAGGGTCCGGTCTGCGCTTGAATAGACGATGGCGTTGGACTTGACATGCTTCACGATCCGCCAACCGAAGCGCATGGCGCGCATTTCCTGCTCGGTCGGCGGGCGTTTGGTGACGACCTTGGATTCGAGGTTTTCCAGGCCGAGGGCGGTGTGGTCGCGGTCCATGACCATGATCCCGCCTGGGCAGGAGCGGATGACTGATGATTTTTTCTCTGCGGAGTAGGCCTCGTTCATTTTCATGAGCCGAAGGTTCTTTTTTTTCTGCAGCAGGGCGCGGGCGTCACTCTCGAACTCGGGGGCGATGATCACGTCGGTGAAGATTTCCGAGATGACCCGCGCCAGTTCGAGGGTGAGCGGTCGGTTGCAGACGATCACGCCGCCGAAGGGTGCCTGGCGGTCGGTTTCGAAGGCCTTTTGCCATGCGACACGGAGGTCTTCGTCGTCCTGGCCCACTCCGCAGGGGTTGGTGTGTTTGAGAATGGCCACGGTCGGGCGTGCGAAGTCGAGGATGAGGTCTGCGGCGGCCTCGATGTCGAGGATGTTGGTGTAGCTGAGTTCCTTGCCTTGGACTTGGGTGAAAAACTCGCGGAAATTTCCGTAAAGCGAGCATTTCTGGTGTGGGTTGTCGCCGTAGCGGAGTTCTTGTTCGAGAGGCAGGCTGAGCGTGAAGTTGCAGCCGGTGCCGGTGCGGCATTGGCCAAGGAAGTCGGTGATAGCGGCGTCATATTGGGAGGTCCGCATGAATACTTTGACGGCAAGTTGCTCGCGGAAGCCTTTGGTGGTGGCTCCATGGTTCTCTTTCATTTCTTCGATCACCCGAGGGTAGTCCGCCGGATCCACAATCACGGTTACGCTGGCGTGGTTTTTGGCCGCACTCCGAAGCATGGAAGGCCCGCCGATGTCGATTTTTTCGATGGCTTCTTCGAGCGTGACGTCCGGCTTGGCGACTGTCTGCTCGAACGGGTAGAGATTGACGACGACCAGATCGATGGTCGGGATGTCGTTTTCTTTGGCTTGGGCGATGTGTTGGGGGTCGTCCCGGCGCTGGAGGAGGCCGCCGTGGACCTTCGGATGCAGGGTCTTGAGCCGGCCATCAAAGAGTTCCGGTGCGCCGGTGAATTCCGAGACGTCGACAACCGGCAATCCCGCCTCGCGCAGGGCGGTGGAGGTGCCGCCGGTGGAAAGCAGCTCGACACCCATGAGGTGGAGTTCTTTGGCAAAATCGGCAAGGCCGGTTTTGTCCGAAACAGAGAGAAGTGCGCGTCTGATTGGCATAAAGGTGGTGTTTCTCGGGATGAGGGTGGTGCGGCCCGATGTCCGGACCGCGCCCTTGGGGTAAACGACCCATTGGCACTCGGCAAGCGGAATAGGCGTCTGCTTTCACGCGCGGGGCTTATCGCAACCGCTGCGTGAAAAGCCCGTATTTCGGGCTGAAGAGGTAGGCTGCGACAAAAAGCAGCCCCAGCACGATGACGATCGCCGGGCCTGGTGCGATTCCGAATGTCCCGGAAAGCAGGACCGCTGCCACCGAGCCGATCCCGCCAATCAGGCCGCCGCCCCAGAACAGGGCTGAGGTCCGGTCGGTCAGCAGGGATACGGTGGCAGCGGGTGTCACCAGCAGGCCCACCGACAGGACGCAGCCGACCGCTTGCAGGGAGGAGACGAGTGCCAACACCAGCAGGGCGAAAATCAAATACTGGATGAAACGCACGGGCACCCCTTGTGCCGCCGCCACGTTTGGCTCGAAGAGGGTGAGCAGGATCGGCCGCATCAGCAAGTTGGTGATCAACAGGGTGAAGGCTCCGATTCCGAAGGCGATCCAGATATCCGTGTTCCCGACAGCGATGATGTCGCCGAAGAGCCAGTGTTCCAGTTCCTGGCGGGTATCCAGCTTCGGCAGCAGGGCGATCCCCGCTGCAAAAGCCGCGGTGTAGAGTACGGCCAGGGCAGTGCCTTGCTCGACCCGGTTTCCCCGGGCGACGGCCACGGAGCCGAGCCCCACCAACAAGGCCGCGAACATCGCCCCGAAGAAGGCATTCCACTGGCTCAGCGCGCCGGTGAGGAAGATGCCCAGCGCGATGCCCGGCAGCATGGTGTGGGAAAGTGCGGAAACCGACAGGGCGTTGCGCCGCAATACCACGAAGCCGCTGAAAAAGCCGTTGGCAAAGCCGATGAACCCGGCGGTCGCAAGTGCTCGCTGATAGAATGGATTGTGAATGAGCTCGAAGTCCATGATCTATTTGCCGACAGGTTCGTAAAACGTACGTGCGATGAGTTCCGGGGTGAGAACCTCGGTTACCGGGCCGAATGCCAGGGCGCGCGTGGAGAGGATGAGCGCTTCATCAAAGAGCTGTGGAACGGTGTTGAGATCATGATGCGAGGCGAGCACCAGGCGTCCCTCATGGGCAAGCTTTTCCAAAAGATCGCCAAGCAGGTGTGAGGCGTTCCGATCCAGGCCGGTGAAGGGTTCGTCTAGCAGGAGGACGTGCGCCTCCTGGGCGAGGGCGCGGGCGAGGAAAGCGCGTTGTTGCTGGCCGCCGGACAACTCGCGGATTTGGCGGTCCTGAAGATCGAGCAGGGCGAGCGATTCCAGCGCCTTGTCCACCGCCTGGTCATCCGCTGGGGTGAAGTTCCTCCACCATCCGGTCTGTGGATAGCGGCCCATTTCCACAAGGCCGCGCACGGTGATGGGGAACGACCAGTCAACTTCCTCGCGTTGTGGCAGATAGGCAAACTCGCGAGACCACTTTTTGACGGTCGTGCCACGCCACAGAATCGTCCCTCGGTCGCGGGGGATCAATCCTGCGATGGCCTTGAGCAGGGTGCTTTTGCCCGCGCCGTTCGGACCGATCAGCGCCACTCGGTTTCCGCATGAGGTTGCAAGTGAAATGTCTTCCAGTGCCACGACCCGGCGGTAGGATACGGATAAGTCTTTGATCACCAATTCATGGTGATAGCCATGGTGGGCGCAGCTGTCGTGGTGAGTCTCACTCATGGCGTCGTGGGTAATGGGAGCTCGATGAATCCGTCCAGATCTCCCGTGCCATCAAAGGTGTGGCTGATGGTGTTCTGGCCGGGTGCTTCCAAGGTCAGCTTGGCGAAGCGGTGCTCACCGGGCGGCGTCGGATTTTTCCATTTTACGATGAGGCCCACACGTGGATTTTTCGGGTCGAGTTCCAAGGTTCCGCTAAGGGGGGCGGTGTCGGTGAGCGCCGGGCGGAAGATCTTGCCAGTGTCGATTTCCACCAGCGAGGGCGGACTGGAGAGTGTCAGTTGAAATGGGGTGATCGATGATTCGGTTTCTCGTGGTGTCGGGGGGGGCTGTGTCTCAGACGGCATCTTCCCGGTCGAGGTCACACGCATCAGGCCAAGACACGTCGCGGCGAGGGCAAGAGTGAGGAAAAGGAATCGAAGCAGAGGTGAACCGCGCACGGCGTGACGGTGAAGCGGCTTGATTCGCTTTGCAAGAACCTTGCTCTCGTCCTGTTCATGATACCCCCGATTTGGGAATTCCGGGCGTGGGAAACTTGTGGCGGTTCGGAATTTCTCTGGAATTCCTTCGTCGCCCGCGCATCGTCCGCGCATGGGGATGACTCGCTTTCAAAAACTGGCCACGGCGGCTTTGATCTCAGTGTTGGTATTGATGTTTGTGGGGGCGATCGTGCGGGTGACCGGTGCGGGGATGGGCTGCCCGGATTGGCCGACCTGCTGGGGCTGCCTGATTCCGCCGACGCGGGTCGAGAATGTGGACTTTGCCAAGCTGCCGATTGAGAAGTTCCAAAACAAGGCGAAGCGGATGGGGCGCGATCCTGAGTCCATCACGGCGGCGAGCTTGAAGGCTGAGTTCAATCCACGGCATGTCTGGACGGAGTTTCTGAACCGGCTTACGAGCTTGCCTGTTGGCTTTTTTTCCTTGGCGACCTTCATCGCCGCATTTTGGCAGCGTGAGAAGCGCCCCTTGGTTTTCTGGATGGCGTTGACCTCGCTGGTCGTGGTGTTGACCAATGCTTGGATGGGTGCGCGGGTGGTTTACAGCGGTCTTGCACCCGGAGTGCTCACCGCGCATCTGGCCTTGGCCATGAGTCTGCTAGGCACGCTCAGTTACTGTGCATGGCGCGGGACGGACACGCCGTGGCGGGTGGCGATGGATCCGCGCCCATTGGGACGTTTGCGGCTTGCGCTGACTGTCTTGCTGGTGGCGATCATCGTCGAGGGCATCGTCGGTGCGAGGGTGAGGGAAATGACGGATATGATGGCAAAGTTCCACGTCGATGCGCCTCGGGAAACTTGGATGGGCGAACTGGAATCGACATGGAAATACCTTTTTCACCGCAGCTTTTCCTGGGTGGTTTTAGGCTCGGCATGGTGGGCGTGGTCGCTGGCCAAGCGGCATTCCACAGTGGGTCCCGGGCGGGTTGGCAACGTGGTGTTCGGGATTGTTCTCGCGCAAATGGTCCTGGGCCTCGTGATGTCGCAGGTGCATATTTATTCCTGGGTTCAGGTGCTGCACGTCGGGCTGGCGGCGATTCTTCTGGCCTGTGTCTGGCTGTGGCTTTTTGCGACGGCTCCGGTCCGCAAGATCTAGGTGGTCTTTGCCGCGCGGCGGGTCACGCTGATGAGGGAGGCAAGCTTTTGGCCGGTTGCGAAGAGATGGGGGTTGCCCTCGATCTCGGCAAGGGTCCAAGGCAGCCTAAACCGCCAATTGTCTCCACCCGTTGTGCCGGGGTGGTTGAATTGGTCGTCGAGATTGAACACCTCGGTGATCATGAATACCGCGTAGCGCGAATTTGAAGCCAGCAGGGCTTTGACCAGACGAAGGTGGATGCCCTCGGTATAGGCTGGCCAGGAACCTTGCTCCATCAGCGGGATACCCGCAAACTCGGCAAGTAACCGCAGTGTGTTGTGCGCGCCGTTGGCATTCCAGAAGCCCTGCTCGGAGGGTTCTTCCTGCTGGTGCCGGATTGCACGCAGGCAGCTGCGCCAGATGCCGTTGATCGGTTGGTGGTCGTGGGTCGAGTAGGTGGCGAAGGTGTTTTCCGGAAAGGAATTCCCCGGCGTCGGGTGTCCGTACTCGTTGCAGTCCCAGTGCGGAATGCGGAACCCGGCGATCCCAAGATCAGCAAGGTGGGGGCGCACATAGTCGGGAACCCATCCGAGGTCTTCCGCGATCACTTCCGCATCTCCCGCCGCTTTCAGGATGGCCCGGAGGCGTAAGTCCCCATCCTCGCGGTTTGCCGCTTTGTTTTCGAACGTGTCATCCGGCCTTAAAAACCACCGGGGAAGTCGCCCGTCGTTGATGGCTGCCGCATGGTGGTGATCGAGTCCGATGAATTCGTGATTCCGCTCGGGCCTCCAAGGGAAAGCGTAGATCCGGTAGAATCCGAGGATGTGATCGAGCCGGAAAATCTGGAAAATCATCGTCAATCGCGCGATCCTTTTCCGCCACCAGAGAAACCCGTTCGATTGCATGTGATCCCAACGATAGAGCGGGATTCCCCAGTTTTGCCCCCACTGTTGGAAAAATGAATCGTCCTGGCTCATCCCTTCCGGCGGCGAGCCGCCACACCAGTCGAGCCGGAATTCATCCCGGGCGAAAAACACATCGCACGAGTGCCAACTGATGCCGATCGGCACATCGCCCATCAGCTTGACACCGTGCTTTTCCGCATGAGCGCGGACAGCCAGCCACTGCCGGAAGCAAAGCCACTGCACGAAAGCAAAGAATTCCAACCTGGATTTCACGCCGGCCTCATCCTTCTCAAGCAATTTCCTGACAAAGTCCCGAGCCTTATCCGGCGTCTGGCAGGAGGCTGGCCATTGATCCCAGGTAAGCTGGGGACCATGCAAATCCATCAGAAAGCGAAACAGGCAGTAATCGTCCAACCATTCGCATTCGTCATGGCAGAACTTTCTGAACTCAGCTTCCAAGGTCTGTCCGGCATCTTCAAACTTAGACCATGCAAGCTCTAATAAATCACGCTTCACCGCTCGCACCGCGGGGTAGTTCACCAGCGGAGATTCCAAGGCACCCTTGAGCTTTTCACGCGCATGGATCAAGTCGATCTCCCTTAATCCCGGAATCTCAGCAGGATCACAGGAAAGGTAAATCGGATCCAATGCCGCAGACGAAATCCCGCTGTAGGGACTTTCCTCCGAACCGTTTTCGTGAATCGGAAGGAGTTGAATAAACCCCACGTGATGCTTTGCCGCCCAGTCGATCCATTGTCGCAGCGCGGTGGTGTCGCCAATCCCAAGATCGCCCTCTCTCCGTGGTGAAAAGGCGGGGATCAGAATGCCTGCGAGTCGGTCTGCGGGTGGATGCACGCGCGGGATCTTGACAAGACCACGGCCGGGAAACGATTCCTTTCTTTGACAAAAACAAATTTTCGTTCACCTTCTATCTGGCACTCGCCGAAAAAGCGTATTCAAAACCGAATTCAAATTATCATGAAAATCAAACATCTCGTTCCTGTCGTTGCCTTGCCATTCTTGTTCGTGGCTTGCGAAAAGGCGAAACAAGTCGCTGACGAAAAAATCGACACCGCTAAAGAAGCCGCGGCGGAAAAAGTAAACGCAGGTGCCGAGACGGTGGCTGAGGGCGTCAAAGAAATGGCTGATGCCGCCAAGGCTGATGCGAAGGCCGCCATGGACAAGGTCGAAGAGGCTACCAAGGCGAACGTCGAAGCCGCCAAGGAAACCGTCACGGAAGCAACGGAAGCTGCCAAGGAAACAACGGAAGCCGCCAAGGAAACCGTTACGGAAGCAGCGGAAGCCGCCAAGGAAACCGTCACGGAAGCAGCCGACGCTGCCAAAGAGGCTGGAGCGCAAGCCGCCGAGGATGCCGCCAAGGCTGCGCAAGAGGCAGCTGACAAGCTCAAGACTCCTGTCGCACCCGAGTGATTCCGGCTGGATCCTGACTTCTGATCCCCATTCATGGCGGGCTTCTCTACACGGGAAGCCCGCTTTTTTTCTGGGATTACGGCGTGCCAGCCGTCGTTTCCACCGTTTCAGCGTCCGTTCGCTCACATGGGGCGTTCCCAACAGCCAGCAACGACCCGAAAATCCGGTCGAGCTGAGCCCGTGAATGAAGTTGGTGATAGGTCTCAAAATCGGGCACCAACGGTCGTCCGTCCTCCGTCTCGCGGGCGATGATCCCTTGGATGGCCGCGTGGGCCGCCTTCGCATCACCTTCGGGGATGGTGCGGCCCAGCTGGTAACGCTGGACACGCCCGCCGATGCATTGCCCCTTGGTCGCCAACAAGGGAATCCGGAAGGCCGCTGCCTTGGTCAGGGCGTTGCTGCTACCCTCAAAGTTCTCGTAAGCCGCCCACACAATGTCGAAAATCGTGAACAAGGCATTGTAGGGCTTGCCGTCTTGAAATCGAGTGCCGCTCAGATCGAGGTGCAGATTGTCCATCCGTCCGTCGGCGACCTGCCCCACCATTTCCTCGCAAAATGCAAGCTCTTCCTCGGTGAACGTATCTCGTGCAAATGGCCCGGTCACGACGAAGAACCATGGGTCGTCCCGTTCTTTGGCGAGCTTGGCCACCTTGAGAAGCGTCAGCAGCCCTTTCCGTTTCTCGATGCTGATCAGCCCGATGATCTTCCGCCCTCTGGCTCTGCGACGAATCTCAATCGCTATCTCGGAAGGACTGTCGGGTGGCGTTTCATCCGTCATGTCCGGAAAGGCCAGCACCGGATGCCCCACCACGCTGCTCAGCTCGGCGTTGAATCTCTCGTCGAGCACATAGATCGCCCTGCAATCCGGAGCCTTCATCAGGGAATCTCCCTTTGCCGCACGTTTCCACCATGGTGCTGCCGAACGCTGCTCCGCATCAAGGTGCCCGTTGCGCAGATACAACCCGCTCCAAGGCCGCCCGAGCATCCACTTGGGCAATAATGGAAACGGCGCAAATCGCAGATAGCTGTCCAAATACGGGAAGAACACCAGGTCGGTGGTGAATCCCGAGCGGGCCTCGATCCTCCTCACCGCCCGTCCGGTCGCACGCCAGCGTGCCAGCGTGCTCAGTGGATCATGATCCCGCTTCTTGCGAATCACGCCCTGATTGCGGTGGATGAACACCTGACAGATGACCCGTTCCGCAGCTGCCCCGGCCAAGTCCGCGGGTAACGACGCCACAATCTGCGCAGGGTCAAAGCAAATCAAATGAACCCGTGCTCCCAAGCGCAACAGAGAGGCCGTGAACTCCCGCAGATACGTCAGATGGTGGCCTCCCCATCGGGTATCCACCAACGCAACCGTTGGAATGGGAGATGTCGGCGAAGCACTCATGCGAAACTTCCTGTTCAGCGTCTGCCCCAGGCCTCCACAATCTGACCGATCGTCTCCTCCAGGGAGATCGTGATGTCCCAGCCGGGGTAGTGAGCACGCATTTTGGAAAGGTCGGAAATATAGCAGATGTGGTCACCCACCCGGTTCTCATCCACGTAGGTGTGTATCTGTTCCTTGCCGGAGAATTTCGCGGCAATGGCGAAGGCTTCATAAATCGAGCAGGAATTGTTCCTCCCGCCTCCGATGTTGTATACTTCCGCAACCCGCGGAGCCTTGATGAATTCCTCGATGAATCGAGCCACATCGTGCGAATGGATGTTATCCCTGACCTGCTTGCCCTTGTATCCGAAGACCCGGTACTCCTTCCCCTCGAGGTTGCATTTCACCAGGTAGCTGAGGAATCCATGCAACTCAACACCTGTGTGGTTGGGACCTGTCAGACAGCCGCCTCGCAGGCAGCAGGTTGGCATGTCGAAGTAGCGGCCGTATTCCTGAACCATCACATCAGCCGCCACCTTGGACGCTCCGAACAGCGAGTGCTTGGACTGGTCAATCGAAAACTCCTCCGTGATCCCGTTTTCATACGCTGGATCCGCATAGTCCCAGCGTGTCTCAAGCTCCTTGAGCGCAATGGTGTTAGGCCGGTCACCATACACCTTGTTCGTCGACATGTGGACGAAGGGGGTGTTCGGACATGCCTGGCGGGTTGCCTCTAACAGGTTCAGGGTTCCCACCGCATTGGTGTCGAAATCATCGAACGGAATCGCGGCGGCACGATCATGGGACGGTTGTGCGGCGGTGTGAACAATCGCGTCCGGCTTCACCTTTTGAAGCAAGGCCAGGACCCCTGCACGGTCACGGATGTCCAGTTCATGGTGTTGAAAGCCCGGCAGATTCTTCTCCAGCCGTTCCTGATTCCAGCGGGTGTCTCCCTGGGGACCGAAAAAAACCGCACGCTGGTTGTTGTCAACCCCATGGATTTCCCAACCTAAGGCGGAAAAGTGAACGCATACTTCAGAACCGATAAGGCCGGATGAGCCTGTGACAAGGAGTTTCATAAATGAATGATAATCAGTGGTTGTGTGTCTAAGTTGGGATGAAAATTCCCGGGGGGGCTTGATGATCCGGCGACACCATGCCAACCGCCGGAACGCTAGTTTTCACGCCCCGGAGTGTCAAGCTCATCGAAGAGCTGCGGATGAGCATCCGAGTGGATTCCATGCTGCGCTTGTTACCGGGTGGAATCATGGGCGTGAATAGGTGTGAAGCCACGAGGCGCGGATCATGAAGGCTTGCGGCAAGCCGGCCATCATTCCGTATAATATTCCTAGCAGACGTTCCTGGAATGGATTGGATGTGAGGCTCTCGCTCAGGATGCAGCAGGTGGCGATGAGCGGCAGGAATGCCAACCATTGGTCGGGCCCGGGATCAGAGGCATTCGCACGCGCTGCCTTGAGGCTGAATGTGCCAACCCCTGCCAGGAGGGTCACATAACAGATGAAACCAATCACTCCATTCGAAAAAATGCTATAGGTCCAGATCGAGTGCCCTGCGAACCAAATGTCGTCGAAATTGTCTTCTCCTTTCGGAATCACCAAGGTGATTTCCGGCAGATACGCGCGATCCCAGTAATAGGAAGCCCCGATTCCACGCCCGTTGATGAAGTGGACGGGGTCAGACTTCAGGATCTTCGCCATTGCATCCGCCTCGGCGACCCGCGTGAGAAATGAGATGTCCTTGCTCAGATTCACCGTTGCGGCGTTGTGAAAGAGCCGCTCATTCCAGCGCTCGACCACGGTGGGCATGGTGATGGCCGCGACGATGATTGCGAAAAGCGCGAGCGCGCCGACCGCCGCCACGGGTGCCATCCGTTTGAAGAAGCTCGAAAGCGGCAGCATCCCCCAGTGCACGCAGAGGAAAAAACAAACCATGCTCGTGAGACCTCCTGCGACCATCGGGAAAATCAAGGAACGTGTAATGGTGATGAACACCCCGCCGAAGACCACCGCGCAGGCGATGAGTAAGCTCCAACTCCACCGCCCACGAAGCAGGATGGCGCAGGAGATCCAGGCGATGATCCAGTTGTTCGCTGGACTCATCACTTCGGTCCTCACGGTTTCGATGCTGACCTCTTTGAACAAAAATCCATGAATGATCCGCCAGACGACATTGATGCATCCCACCACCAATACCGGTGTCACGATGCGTGACGGACGGATGCCGACACAACCGGCAATGTGCGAATTCATCATCGCGAACAGACAAAACACAAATGGCAGCGCCACCCGGATCGAGCGGCCCGGCTGCACGCCTTGCAGAACCGCATTAGCGATCATGAATCCGACGAACAGCCCCCAAAACGTGATCAACCACGCACCAGGCCGGACGGTGAGGTGCCGCCAACCCAGCGCGACGATTCCCAGCGTGGAGGCCACGCAGGCCCCGAGAAAGAGGAGTTGGTCCACTCCCGAGCCGCCCGCTCCCTCCCGCGCAAGCGAGGCACGGTAGTCGAAGGCGAAGGAAAACAGGAAGACCCAAAGCAAACGTTCCACCCATAACGCCTGCGGGGACTTGGGGATGCTCAGAAGGTCGGGGGGATCTGCGGAAGCGAGAATCATGGATGCAGCTGGGGACCTGGAGGTGTGTGATTTCGCAGTGTCCTTCGTTTCGGAAGCTAGATTGCCTGGATGAAAAAACCCGCAGCCCCGCGATCCTAGATACTCGCTGCAAGCTGTCAATCCGGTGAAGACTACGTGATCTCGTAGAAAGTCCGGTCACGCCGGCCCGCGGTCCGGATGGTGCCATTCAGGCGGCCTCGTCTTAGATTGGCCTTGTTGCATGGCTTCAAATTTCCTATGCCACCAGCGGCGATGTTGAAATGGTTTCAAGGACAAGTGACGGTTGGGTTCAGGATCGTATTCCCGCGGATGAGACTCGGATACCTCTTCCTGATCCTTGCGGCTGCGCAAGTTTCACAGGCTGCGGATTATTTCATCGATTCTTCAAGTAGCGGAAATGACTCCCACCCTGGAACCCGCAAGGACCGCCCGTGGCGGACGCTTTCCAAGGTGAACGATACCCGCTTTCTGCCCGGAGACCGGATCCTCTTCAAGCGCGGCGGCGTTTGGCAGGGCTTTCTCAGCGTGAACGATCCCGGAATCCCGGGCGCGCCAATCGTTTTCAGCAACTACGGTGAAACCTCCGCCGCGAAGCCCGCCATCGATGCCCGGGGGGAGCACGTCGCGGCGGTCTTTGTGAAGCCGGAAGCCAGTCACTGCCGGATCGAGGGCCTGCGTCTCACCAATTGCCAGGACTCGATTTTCACCGGGCCTGAAGCGCAGCGGTGCGGGATCCTGCTGGCATACAGCGACTCGGGCACCACAACGGGGATCCAACTGGTCGGGAATGAAATCTTCCACATCGAAGGGTATAGCAACAAGCCCGACACCATCCCACGGGGTGGGGTGGCCATGGACCCTAACCAACATCAATACGCCAATGCAGGGATCTATGTGAGAAGTTTTTCAACCAGCAAGCTGCTCATTGAGGGGAATGACATCCGGGACTCCACCTGCGCGGGTGTGATCGTCCAGGCGTTTGGCGGTAGGACCGGGCGTGGCTTTGAGACGCTGGTTCAGTATAACTCGATCTCTAACGTCGGAGCGGACGGCATCATCCTGATCAATCAAACGGCTCCCTTGATTCAATACAACTCATGCATCGGCGCCGGCAACAACAGCGGAAAATCCCCCCAGCTCGCTCCTGTCCTTGGTTCCAACGGCTCGGCAGTGGTGGGAATGTGGGCCAGGGGCTGCGATTCCGCGCTGTTTCAGTATAACTATTGCGAGGGCACCCGGAAAATCCAATACGACGGGCAAGCCTGGGACTTTGATCTGGATAACAAAGGCACCTTGATCTATCAGTTCAACTACAGCCGCGATAATGAAGGGGGCTTCCTGTTGAGTACTGGCAAGGAGCTCGACCTCACCAAAATCTGCCGCTATAATATCAGTGTCAATGATGGGGCGAAGCAAAACCTGGATGGACAGGGTTTTTTCAACCGCCATGCGGATTATCATAACAATGTGTTCTATCGGGATGACGGAAAAGGGTTTGAAATGGCTTCTTACGAGCCTCTCGCGGTGACAGGTGTCTTTTCTAACAATATTTTCTATCTCGGTGCTCCGGCTGCCGTGCCGACGGTTTACCAGGATGGCGGGCGGATCTTCAGGAACAACCTGTTTTTCGGACACCAGCCTGCCAGCCCGGGTGAGCAGGCGCAGCTCGCGGATCCCCGGTTCCGGGCGGCCAGTTCCGCGGTGCGCTTCAAGCCCGCGGCCCATCCTTTCACCCGGGAAAGTTTCCGCAAGGCCCTTGCCGGATTCCAGGTCGATGAAAAGTCCCCCTGCATCGACAACGGTGCCTCGATTCCCTCGAATGGCACCGGGGATTTCTGGGGAAATCCTCTCGATGGGAGTCCCTCTAACATCGGCGCGCACGAATGATCCGGGCCCGGTCTCATCCCCTTCACCTTACCATCCACCCCTACTGCCGATGCCTGCCCATCCAGAAACTCCGCCCGCCGCGAGCGGGCCGACCGTGCGGAACGACTTCCTGGACCTGGTCAAAGGTTGGTTGATTTTCCTCGTGGTGTGCGGGCACTCGATCCAGTTCCTCGGGTTCCGGTCGGTTGCGTTCGATTCCAGCGCGGAGTATTATTTCGATCCCCTTTACAAGCTGATCTATTCATTCCACATGGCCTTGTTCATCGGGATCAGCGGTTACTTCGCCTGGGGGGCGATCCAGAAACGTTCGTTCACGGGCTTTACGAAGGTGAGGGCGGTCCAGATCCTGGTTCCACTGGTGGTATGGTCGGTCATGCGCCACCTGGCAGGCCCTAGTGTGAAGGCTCTGTCCCATCTCGACGCGCTGCCGTTGCTGGAGGCGTTTCGCGCCTTTCCGGTCTGGGATCTAGGACTCGAAATCTGGTTTTTATGGGCGGTGTTCATCAGTGGTTTCCTGGTTTCACTCTCACAATGTTTCGGACGTTGGCGGATGGCTGCGCTTGTGGCGGGTTTTGTGTTTCTGTTACTGCTGCCGCAGGGCGAGGTGATCAAGCTTTCCGCCTTTACCTACCCGTTTTTCGTGGGCGGCTATTGGATCGCGGAGAAGAAGCTGGCCAAGCTGCCTTCCATGCCCGTGCTGTTAGCTTCCTTGCTGCTGTGGTGTGTGACGTTGCTGCTTTGGCAACCCGCGACCTTCGTCTACGTCTCAGGCATGGAGTGGCGGGGGAATCTAACCAATCTTGGTGTGCGATACCTGGGAGGTATCACCGGATCGGTCGTCTTTCTAGCGGCGGTCTGGTGGCTTTCCATCAGATGGAAGCCCTCGCTGGTGATCCGCTGGGGCAGGGAGTCGCTGGCGATCTATATCATCCAGACGTACTTGTTCTTCCCACTCATCGAGATGAATCACCTGCTGCGGGACTGGAGGTTTTTTGACATCACGGTGGCGCCGGTTTTCGCCGCTTTGGTCTGCTGTCTGGGGCTTGTGGTGGCTTGGGCGATCCGGAAGAATCGCTACGCTGCGGCGCTGCTGCTCGGTGTTCCCTTGCCCCTTGGAAATCAGGCGCGGAGAATCTGATCGAAGACAGCGGCGGTTTTTTCCACCGGAAAGGTCGCTTCCGCATACGCGCGGGCATTCCGGGCGAGCTCGGCCCTGAGGGGGGCGGATCCGCGCAACTCGCCGGCTGCTGTCAGGAAGCCGGGGAGGTCGTTCGGCGCCACCGTCAGGCCGGCGCGGTGGTCGCGGGTGATGCGCGCAGCAAGATTTTCCAAGGGCATGGCGAGCAGCAGCGGGCGACCGGCGCAGAGGTAACTGAGGGTCTTCGAGGGAACCGAAAAAACGCCCGCTTCGGCTTCGAGGATGCCCACCAGCACATCGCCCGTCGCCAACACGGAAGGCAGGTCATGAAATGGCTGATAGGGCATGATGAGCAGATTGCCCAGCCCTGCGGCGGCGGATTCCTTGCGCAGCCACTCGGCGCCGATCCCTTCCGAAACGATCAGGACCCGCACCGAGGGGTCGCCGGAGTGTTTCCGTGCCAGCTCTAACAGCATCGCGGGGTTGTGCTTCATGCCGATGGTGCCCGAGTAGAGATAGACGAACTTGTCGTGCAGCTCGTGCAGGCGTGACCAGGCGTTGTCCTTCGGGAGGATCGGGATTTCCTCGATGAGCGCCCAGTTCGGGACGACTGCCACCTTGGCGGGATCGACCCCGAATTCCTTGGCGAGAATGGGGGTGAAGTCACCGGTGATGGCGATGACCTTGGAGCTGCGTTGGAACTGGCGGCGGTCGAGGTGCCGGTACCAGGCGCCGATCCACGCGCCCGCGATCGGGATTTTCTTTCGGAGGATCTGATCCACGGCGAGACTGTAGAAATCCTGCACCCAATAATAGAATCTGCCGCCGTGGGCGATCGCCGCTCGGGTGATGGGCTCCTGGGTCTCGGTGGGAGTGTTTCCAGACAGAACGGCGTCGGGCTTCCACTCGGTGATGAATTTGGCGACTTCCCTGCCGTAGCAAATCTCCATGCTCCGACGGCGGCGAAAGGAATACTTGTAGCGAACGTATTCCGGGTTCATCGGGATTTCGCGGAACTCGAGGGTGGGCGAGTCGTCGGCCTTCCGCGAGAGTTCGCCGCGCGGGGTTTGCAAGGAGCTTGCAAAGGCGTGCACGACCTGGTGCCCCCGTGCGGCCAAGGCGCGGCTCAAGGAGATCGGGAAGGCGTGGCCCGCGTAGTCATGAACAACGATTTTCATAGAGAGGGGGAGGAAACCACCCGCGAAAGGTCGCAGGCGTGAGCCGTAAAGCTAGATCCCCCCCCAGCTCTGTCAACGCCGCTCCGTCACGCAAACAAGGGGGGGCTCAGGGAGATAGCCGCTCGATTTCCCATTGCCCGCCTGTTTTCCGATAGAGAAACCGGTCATGCAACCTCGCCGGGCCACCTTGCCAGAACTCGACGCTCTGGGGCACTATGCGGTAGCCACCCCAGAATGAAGGCAGGGGAATCTCGCCGTGGCCGAGTTTTTCGCGCACCTCCGCCAGCTTCTGCATCAGGAACTTCCGGGAGGTGATGACTTCGCTTTGGTTCGATACCCAGGCACCGATCTGGGACTCGCGCGGGCGGGAGGTGAAATACTTGAGCGACTCGGCGGTGCTGATTTTTTCCACACTGCCTTGGATGATCACCTGGCGTTCCAAGGTGATCCATGGGAAAAGCAGGCTTACCCGTGGGTTCTCGGCCATCTGTCTGGCTTTCCGGCTGCTGTAGTTCGTGAAGAACACAAAGCCGCTGGAGTCGAAGTATTTCAAAAGCACGGTGCGCTGATAGGGCATCCCGGTCTCATCGACAGTGGCTAGGGTCATCGCGTTGGGTTCGTGCAGCTTCATTTCGGTGGCCTGGGCGAACCACTCGGAAAACTGGGCGACGGGGTCGCCATTCATGTCGGCGCGGGTGAGCCCGCGGGCGGAGTATTCTTTGCGGAAGTCGGCAAGATCCATGAGCGACCCTTAATCCCTGGCGGACCGCCGCGCAAGAGCTGTAGCTTCGCCTGCCGGATTTCACTCACCACCCGAAACATTCCCGGGCGTTCTGCCGGGTGATGTCGGCAAGCTTGGCGGCAGGAATCCCGAGCGCGGTGGCAAGGGCGGCCCCGACCGCGGGGAGGTTCGCCGGGTGATGGTGATCTCCGGGAAGCGGGTGGGTGATGAATTCCGGCGGTGGCAGCATGTCCGGGGCGTCGCTTTCCAACAAAATGCGATCCAGAGGCAATGCCCGAAAGACCTCGAGGGTCGCGGATTTCCGAGCGTGCAGAAAATACCCGGAAAAGGAGAAATACGCACCCATGGGAAGCAATCTCCGCGCCGTCTCGATCGAGCCGCCAAAGGAATGGAGCAGGAATCGGCCGGGTGGGGGACTCTCGGCAAAACACCCGAACAAGGGCTCCCAGGCTTTCAGGCAGTGAATCGTGATCGGGCGGGCCATTTCCCGGGCCAGCCGGACTTGCTCCAAAAACACCGGGCGCTGGACTTCCAACGGCGGATTCGTGATCCATCGGTCCAAACCACACTCGCCGATGGAGGCTCGGGGATCATTCCGCAGCAGTTCCCGCAGTTTCTCAAAGCCCTCAGCCGTGGCCGTATGCGCCTTCCACGGGTGGATGCCATACGCGGGGAGGATGAAATCAGGGTCACGAACCGCTAGGTTTGCAACCGCACTCCAGTCGTCCTGACAGGTGGCATTCACCACGCAGCGTGTGACGCCGCTGGCCTTCATGGCGGCAATCAACGGCACCGCATCTCCGAGCCGCTGGTCTTGAAGGTGGTTGTGCGCATCCGTCCAGCCGCTCATGTCCATCCGTTCTAACGGACTCCGCGTGGGGCCACCTTTTTTGGGGTGTCGAAGGTGACGTCGGTGATGGAAATACGCCGCCCCCCGTTGGCGGGGTCGCAGGTGGCGACTTGCATCTTCCGCAGCGTCCAGACGTTTTCCGCGACTTTCATGACGTCCTCCACCTCGAATTCCTTGATCAGCCCGCCCTTTTTGTCGTGACCGCGGATTCGCATGAAAGCACCGAACTTGGTGTGCACCCAGACATAGACGACCTCGTAGCGGCCATCCGCGCCGCGGGGCTTGTCGACCCGCAGTTTGTAACAATTCTGACCGCCGACGTCTTCCTTGCCTTCCAGCACCGGATTCGGCCAATAGAAAAACCGTAGGGCCAGGTCCTCGTAGGTCAGGTCGGTGCCGGCGACGGGTTCCACGATTTTCCCGGCGGGAAACTTCTGCATCTTGCCGTTGACGATCTCGGACAGGGCGAAGTTCTCATCGCCGATTTTCATGTGGAAGCCCCGCCATGGGGTGTTGTTCTCGCTGAACTGGAACTGGATGTCCTTGCCCTTGAGAAAAAGGGTGATGGGCACATTGGCGCCATTCTTGCGAAGATTGCCGCTGAGTCCCTCATCCAGCTGGGTCAGCGTGGCGGAAATACGGGCTCCTTCGAGGATTTGCTGGGCGCTCGGCTCCTGGGCTTGGGCGCAGGCAACCAGCGCGGCCGCGACGATCAATCGTTTGAAATTCATGGGTGGAAGATGAGTGAATCGCCCGCTTCGACAAGCTTTGCATCAGATTCCTTCAAAAAAAGTTTAGGGAAATGGGTTTATTTTAAAAATCCGGTTTTTTGGGGCTTGATGAACCGGATTCAGATGAATTGGATGGGCGTAAGGCGAAAGCCGTTGCAAATCCCTTTTTATGAGTCTCCGCAAGCAACTAACTGAAATCCTTCCAACCCTTCTCCCTGGAAATCCGGCTGATGCGATCAAAGGAACCGAGCTGATTCGTTTGACCCGCCTCCAGTTGGTAGGGAACTACTCGGATGCATCGCTGCGCTACCATTTCTCGATCATGTCCTGCGATCCTGCGTCGCCGATCGCCAAGGTGGAGAAGGGCCAGGGCTACTACCGCCGTAGTAGTCCACTACCCGCGCTTTCAGGGGCCCAGGAACTGCTTGCGCTGACTCAAGGCAGACTCGACGACCTGACGCCTGCGGATCAGGACATGGTGGATGGCGCCATGCTGAGGATCCGCAAGTTCCGCGCGGTCGTCACCCGGTATTTTGAAATCAACGGCCGCTTTCCCTTCGCATTCCGGCAGGCTTTCGCCAAGGAGTCTCCTGTCAGCAACCTTTGGAAGTATCCGGAACTCGTGCTGGTCGACTGGGAGACCGGCGGAACGGCGGACGAGGAGATGACGCTCGATGAATTGATGTTATCGTTCAAGCAGCGGCTGGGCATCCCACCCTTCCGCCTTCACGCGGCACGCCTGAGAATTCAGCCGTCCTTGCAGACGTATCGCGAGGATTTTTTCCAAACGCTCGCGGTGTCCATGTGGTCGCAAGGTGGAGAACTCATCTACGCGGCACCCATTGAAGACGAAGCACTTGCGGATAGCCTGCGGCGCCTCAGCGCGACCTTCGGCGTCGGGGTGACCTCCTTCGGCCTGACTCCCGAGGCGCTCGAGGAACTGCCACGCCCGGCGAATATTCTCAACGCCCACCCCCGCGAGACGGAGGCGATCATGGCCAAGCTCGACATCAACCGCATCTCCACACCACGCTCGCGCCCGCATCTCGACTGGGCGGCGCTCAGTGCGCTTCGCAATGAGTCGGAGGAGGCGGAAAAACTGGTCGCATGGCTCACGCGCTGCATTGATGAGCGCCGGGCGGAAGGTTACAAGGAAGAGTGAGCTGGAATTTCCAAAGTGTGGCCGTCGTCGGCTCTGGGGCGGTCGGCCTTTATTACGGTGGGCGCCTCGCCGCAGCGGGGGAGGATGTAAGGTTCCTGCTTCGCAGCGATTACGAGTCGATCTCGCAAAACGGCCTGGTGGCAACCAGCGTACACGGCGACTTTCGTGTCGCCAAGCCACACATTGCCCGAAGCTCCGCGGACATCGGTCCGGTGGACTTGGTGATCGTGGCGTGGAAGGCCACGGCGAACCATCAGCTCGCGGAGGTGTTAGGTCCGCTTCTCCATGCCGGCACCCAGCTAATCACCCTCCAGAACGGCCTCGGGAATTGCGAACAGCTCGCAGAAATCGTCGGCCCAGAGCGGGTCTTCGGTGCGTTGTGTTTCGTCTGCATCAACCGGCTTTCCCCAGGCGTCATCAACCATAGCGCTGGGGGAAGAATGACCTTGGGTGAGTGGCGGCCCCAAGGAACGAACCGGCATTTGGAACTCGAAAGACGCTTCAAAGCCGCTGGAATCCATGCCGTGGCGGTGGATGATCTGGAAAAATCGCAATGGGAGAAACTCGTCTGGAACATCCCCTTCAACGGCTTGTCCGTCGCCTCTGGCGGGGTGACCACGGACGTGCTGTTAGCCAACAGGGAATCCGAAATGGAAATGCGCCAGCTGATGGCCGAGGTCATCGCCGCGGCGCGGGCGCTGGGCTTCGACCTGGGCGATGAGCTGATCGATTCCAACATCGAGCGGACCCGTCCCATGGGCCCGTATCGCACGTCCAGCATGATTGATTTCGTGGAGGGCAGGGACGTGGAGGTCACTCCGATCTGGGAGGAACCCCTCCGCCGTGCCGCTGTAGCGGGGGTGGCCATGCCACATACCGCCGCGCTGTTGGAGCGGATCCGTGCCAGGATTTCGGCAGGCCGGTAGCCATTTGCTCGTTGCAGCAGGTGAATGGGACTCTCCTCGGAGGAGCTCTATGCCTGCTTCGCAATTCAACTGCGAGATGGCCCGCAAAAACATCACTCTCTCCCACCTCGAATCTTTCCTCTTCAAGTCCGCCGACATCCCGCGCCCGCCACGATCCGGATGAAAAAGGCCAAGACCTAGCTCAAGGAACACGGAAAACTCCTGGAAGAGGATGCGTGAGGAAGGGCGATTGTTTGGCTAGGGATTGAGCAGGGCGGTTTTTAGGATGATGCCGGCCATCACCATCGGGCGCGCCCTCTTCTGCCTCTTCCTTTCGTGTGCGAGACAGCGCTTTACGCTGGTCATTTCAGCTTGCCTCATGTTGGTGGCTACTTCACGCTTTCTCGCACAGGGACAGTTGTGATCACAACGATCTCGAATCGCTCGTCTTTGTTTCGTGGTGAAAAAAATTATCAAGGATTCAACCATGGAGCGGGAAACTCAATTTGGTCACTATCGGCCCAGGCCTATTCTGGCTTGGCTTCTATCCAGCGCGCAGAATGCTCCGCGTAACTGGATAGGCCAACAATATGGTCAGATTGTTAGAAAGATCTTGGTGAACTTGGGAAGTCTGCCGATAGACCTCAATGTGGGATGTGTCCGCATGAGATGCTATCTTAAAGATAACAATTCGGAATACAAATTCGCCTTCATGCCGTGGCGATTTGATCAATTTGAGAGAGATTACCTGGTCAGATCGATTCCTGCCGATGGCGTTTTTTTGGATATCGGTGCGAACGTTGGCATTTACACATTGCACATGGCGACCCATTTGTCTTCTGCTGCACGAATCGTTTCTTTCGAGCCAAATCCACCCGCCTACAAAAGGCTGGAGTTCAATGTCATATCAACAAAGGCCGTCAGCAAAGAGTGGCCGAAAATTGATCTTTTGCCCTTCGCCGTGGGAGATCGCAGTAAGGTGATCGATCTTCATTTAGGCACGAGAAATTTGGGTAGTAGCAGTATCGCTAGCCAGAGTCGCGGTGCCGGGGCGGTGAAAGTCGCTTGCAAGCCGTTGCTTACAATCTTGGCCGAATTGGGTATCGAAAAAGTACATGCGTTGAAAATTGACATCGAAGGAGCCGAGGACATGGCGCTCGTTCCTTATCTTGGGAATGTCCGTGATGAACATTTACCTGATTGTATCGTGATTGAGAATTCAGAGCATCTTTGGAAGCAGGATCTTGTAGGCGCCTTGAACAATAGGGGTTACAAATCAGCGTTTCGTAACAAGATGAACACGGTATATCAGCGTGGTTAGGGGTGGTGTCTCATGATGGTTTTTCACATGTGAAGCTGAGGCGGCCCGGAAAATCCGACCACATAGCGGCTAACCTAATCTAGGGTGAAGGGATACGGGGGATTGGTAGGAATCATGGATGTTGGATCAAGCATGGATTGGCGAGGGGCTCGAACTTTGGCTACCGGAGCCTGAAGCGGAGGCAGCTCAAATTCGCCGCGCCCGGGGAAGGGGAGTTCTTTGGGTTCATGCGGCTCCCTCGGCGATGGTCTTTTCCCACTCGGAAACCGGCACCGGGTGGATGTCGAATTCCTTGGCGATCTGCTGGATGGTTTTAGCGCCCTTGAGCGCCTCAAGCGCCACTCGGGCCTTGAGTCCGGGGTCGTGTCTTCTTCGTTTGCCTTTCATGTTGTGTGTGTTCGGTTTGGTTTTAACGCCGCTCCCACACACCACCATCATCGCTTACCCACTGGCCTGATTTTCGGGGGCACTCCATTCGGATCTACGGCATTCCAAAGGCATCGAAGCGGGTTTGCCGGATGAAAATCAGGTCACCTTCATGCGAAGCGTGCTGCATTTCGGATCTGTGATAGACACTTTTGGCCCGCAGCAACCCGTTCAACAAGCACGGCTGGAAACACAAAACGCATACAGATTCGCTGAGGCTTCGGAACGTTGGTAAGGGTGGGTCAAACGTCGCTCCGGGCTTGTTCAACTAAGGGCATAGTCGAAGACTTCGTTCCTCAGCCTTCGCTATACCCTTTATTGTTCGGCATTGGTTGCGTCTATCTGTGCCTGTATCTTCTCTTCGGATTCCAACACTCTTAAGCCATATAAAAAGACAGGTCTGGGAGGATCGGTGCTCTCCATAAATCGCTTCAGCTTCGCTAGATCTGCCTCAGTCTTGACCTCACCGATCGCTGAAAACATGCCGTTGCCTCCAGTAAAAGAATAGAATCTCACACCTTCAAAACCGCTGTTCTCGCGCTGGAATTCCTGCCATTCCGGTTGAATCTTCGATATGTGACTTTGAATCCGCGGCAAGTTCATCATCTGCGAATTCCAAATGATGAAAAACGTAGTGATCAGCACGCACGCCAGAAATATTAGGAGCTTGCGATCATTTGGTTTCATTTTGGCCGAACGCAGAGCGATGGCACCACCACTAGCGGGGGCTGACGCTGAACGCGGGGTTGAGGTTGTAGTTACGGGAAAACATGAAAAACAGCGGGGCTAGTGGTGGTTGCCATGCGCGTCTTGTTCTGCCTCTTGAATTCAGAAAGTAAGTGCAACGTTTCGGCTTGAATGAATAAGGGCTGGGG
>CALMKO010000091.1 GCA_937867415.1 uncultured Verrucomicrobiota bacterium
ATTCGCTCGCGCATCTGGAGTTGTATGATTCCATTCTGGTTCTGCACGAGGGGAAAGTCGCCTTTCACGGCCCGCCTGGCCAACTCACCCATTATTTCTCCGTGGCGGATACGGAGGAGGTCTATCCACGCCTCGCCACCCAAGCGTCGGAGCGTTGGCATAACTCCTGGCAGAAGCACCGAGATTCGTTTCAGAGGATGTTGGATAAAAACCGCTCGCTGCTGATTTCCAGCGGTGATCTGCACGTGCCGGCTGCTGCGAGCCCAGACCCCGCTGGCGATTCGGAAGCGCCTTTGGTTCCAACTGCGGAGGCTATGCGACTGCCAGGATTTTTCAGCCAATTCGCGACCCTGCTTTCCAGGCGCTGGAGGATCTTCTTCCGTGACCGAGGTCAGGTTTTCCTGCAGTTGGCGATCATCATCTGCTTCCCCATCCTCGTCACGATTTTCAGCGACAAGGCCTCGGGAAACATCCGCCGCTACTCGGATACCAAACAGCAGAACCTCTACGAAGAATTCCAGGAACAACAAAGCGTGCGCTCGGATCAGGCCAAGGTCGGCTCGGCCATCTCGGGAATTATCATGTTCCAGGTGGTCCTGCTCTCATTGATGGGATCCAACAACTCCGCGCGCGAGATTGCAGGTGAGCGGCCGATCTACGAAAAGGAGAAATTCGGGGGCCTGCGTCCCTCGGCATACCTCGCCTCCAAGATCGCCTTCCTCGCCTGTCTGGTGATCGGGCAATCGTTATGGATGGCATTCTTTGTGAACTTCTTCGGCACTTTCCGGGGCGACTTTATCCAGCATGCGGGGTTCCTGCTGCTTGTGAATGCCTCCATGACCGCCATTTGTCTCGCTATTTCCTCGCTGATGCGCACTGCCGAACAGGCCTCATTGCTCTCGATTTATCTGGTGGGCTTCCAGTTGCCACTTTCCGGGGCCGTGCTTGCCCTGCCGGAAAACATCGAGTCCTTCACTCGTCCGTTCGTTTCCGCTTATTGGGCGTGGTCGGGCTCGGTCGAGGCTCTCCAACCGCAGGTCTACACCGCGGTCAAATCGGTAATCGATACGGGATTGTCTGCGCAGAACGCCTGCCTCTACGCCCTCGGTGCTCACATCGCCGTGGCTCTTCTCGCCACCTGGGCCGGCACCCGCAGACCCCAGTGGGACTGACTTGAATTAAGCCTCGATTTTAAGGAATTCTCCCTTAGATTCCACTTACCAACCCGTATCCATATGGCACGTCGCGCTAGTTCATCCCTTCACCCTGGCATCATCATCGCTGCCATCGCCGTGGTCGTCATTGCCATCATCGCTGGCAAGTCCATGCTTGGTAAAAAATCCACCTCCTTCGGGGATGTTGCCAAGCTCACCGTCAACGAGCTGTTGGAAAACGGCAACAGCCTCCGTGGTAACGAGTACATCATCGAGGGGGAGGTTGACGAAAAACTCCAATGGACCACTGACCGGGGTCAGCTCGTGAGTGTCAAGGTCTCGGCTCCCACCGGCGATGAGTTCGTGGGCATCGAGATCCCCAATCAGTTTCAAAAAGACAACATCAGCACCAAGCAAAAGTATGCCTTTCGGGTCAAATTCCGACAAGGTGGTATCGCTGTGGCCACTGGAATCAATCCTCTCTAACATCATTTCACCCGTTCATGAAAGCCCTGTTGTTGTCACCCCTGTTTTGGGCAAGCCTCGCCCAAGCCCAGGTTTATACCCCGCCTGCACCCCAGCAACCGAACCCTGCCGCCACGCCGACGGACGCGGCTCCGGCTGCTGAGAAAAAACCGCCCGCCGCAGGCCCGCTCGGCCAGGAAATCCCCTTGCTCGACCCCTCCGCGGAAACCATCACCGTCGGAGGCGTGGCCATTCCGTTAGGTGACAACCGCCTGCTCAAGGCCCGCTTCGAAAAATACCTCAGCCAGCCGCCTGAAAACGGGGATGCAGCGGCCCAATACCGCGCCACCATCAATGAGATTCTCGCCACCGTCTCTCCGTTCAAAGCCGGTGGCCCGGATATCTACGCCGCCTTCAAACTGCTCCCCACGGCATCCAGCTATCCCGGCGACGCCAACCTCTGCGGATCTCTCGCGGAATCCATCTACATGGCCATGCTTTCCAAGCAGGATGTCAACGGGCTCAAGAGGCTGAACAAATCCATCGAGGATGAAAAGCAAGCCATCATCGCCCAAGGGGACTGGCAGGCCCGCCATGAACGTGATCAGGACCTCGGCGATACCAAGGATGTCAAGGAACCCAACGAAAAGGCACGTCCTGCCATCAATCCCGGAAGTGGTGTGAACTCGCTGAAGTATGGGGATACCCTCCGACGGATCGCTGAAATCGAAGCCCTCAAAAAATCCAATCTCGTCCGCACGGAAGCGCAGACCCTCCGCACCAAGGCGCAATACCAAGTCAGCATGGTGCAATGGTTCGTCCAGCGGCGCTATGAACACGTGCTCATGGCTGCCCGATTCTACAATCAGATCTGGAAAGATGGAGACGCCACCTTGCGCATTGATAAAAATTCCGATGTCTCCAAACTCTTCTCCGAATCCGTAGGAGTCAGTCCCACCGTGGCATCGCTCGATTCCTTGTCGAACGAAGCGATCCGCGAAGCGGGAAAATACATCGAGGCCTTCGATCTCATGCTCTCGCGTGATGAACTGCACAGCGCCTCCCAGCGTCTCATGGAGGCCTATGCGCTCGGCGAGTATCTCGCGCCCGTCGCCACCCTTTCCTTGGATAAGAAGCGCCGGGTGGCCGAGTATGTCCGCGACTTGCACGAGCTCTACGGCACCCTGCAAGCACGGGACTA
>CALMKO010000092.1 GCA_937867415.1 uncultured Verrucomicrobiota bacterium
CTGCCTGTCTCGTGGGCTCGGAGATGTGTATAAGAGACAGCACCATATCCATGTAGCGGATGAACACCATTGCCGAGGCCTGATTTCCCAACAAGGGCAGCGCGAGCGAGACATTTCCGGTATACATGTCAAGACCTGGGCGAGGACCCGCATCGGAAGAAGTAAGGAAGTCGGACTGCTGGTAGCCAAAACCGACGGCGGCGGTCAGCGACCTTCCGACTTTCTGATTCAACGAAACATTGAGCGCTGTCATTTCGTTGAAACTGTCCACAAGAAAACCATCCGCCAGCACGCCACGCGACAGGGAAAGGCTCATCCCCCGCCGGGTGTTAAACTGATAGGCCCCATTGATCATCGTGGAAAATGCGGGATCGGAACGGACACCACCGAAATTCACAAAATCCAAACCCACTCGCCCATTGAGGCTTACCTTACTGGAAAGCTTGTAGTCTGCCGAAAGCGTGGGACCCACCGTGGTCCGGGTCGGCTGCAGGTCTCCCGACGCGTTGCCAAAGCTGAGACCGGGACCGCAGCGCAGCAAAGACGAGTAGCGCCACATCGCCGACACGTTGACCAGCCGATTTGCAATACTTCCAAAATCACCATCCGGCTGGTTCCATGAGAAGGCGAGCGAAGAGACCAAATCAGTCTTCGGGCTGAGCACATAAGATCCGGAGAGGCCGATCGAATAACCCAGATTCCTCAACACACCACCAAAAAGAAAGTTTGGACCCTCGTTGACGGTATGGTTCAGGTTCAATGACGCATTGAAACGCCCGCCGCGGTATGCCGCCGTGCCACCCACTCCGTAACTTTGCTGATCAAACGCCGACTCATTGAAGTTTTTTCCGTAGGTTCCGTTGGCGTTCAGCGCCACACTCCAGCTCGAGGTGACCAGGGACCATCCAACGTTGGAAGAAAGCATTGAAACAACGTCGCCGCCCACCGGATTTGCCGCATTTGCCGTATTTCCAAGTCCTGCCGCAACGTTACTGTTGTAAAACAAGGAACTCGACAAGCCCACCGTTAGCTTGCGGAGTATCTCACCGGCGAAGTCATCACCCCCACCCACACCCGTATTGCCAGCCGCGCCCAGTCCGGGTGGAAGCGAAACGAAGCCCGACCTTTCCGCATCGAAACCCATCCCCTGCACGACGGCCGCACCGCCTTGACACGACAAGCCCAGCACCACCATGGCACTCACAGGGAGGAAAACCGCTTTACTTCTCACGCGCCGCATCATCCACCCGCCATCAACTGGAAAAGCAATAGATTAACATGCAATAGAATGCAAATTTTGCATGATTTGCCCACAAATGCCAATAAACGACGATTCGCAATCATGCAAAATTTACACTCACCTTATACCATCTTCTCTTACCAAAATTCATCATATTGGGTTAACCTTCCACGTCATCTGAAAAATGATCCTACTGAAGATCACAAGAATCATCACCTGAATCAAGCAGCCCTATGAAAGCTACCGATACCTTACCGCGTCAATCCGCCGCCCGCAGCACCCCGCTTCAAGCAACGCCAAAACCGGCTGAGAAAATCCGCCGCAGCGAGGCATCGCAAGTCGAGCAGGTCGATTCACTGTTCACCACCCTGAGGACTCGTAAAATCTCCATGAGTG
>CALMKO010000093.1 GCA_937867415.1 uncultured Verrucomicrobiota bacterium
TGAAGGAAGTATTGGTATAAGTCCCTTGATGGGTTCCAGCCGCGACAAAGTTTTCCCCGCGCAGAACGCCGCCGAAGGTGCGGCCTTTCTGGGTGTTCACCAACTGATCCTTCACGTCGTGCAGTCCCTGTTGGCGGACGGTGTAGTCGAAAAGCAGGTTTCCATCGCGGTTGCGGTGATGAAAGGAAACGGTATCTCCGGCAAAGGCCACCTCATCCTTGAAGCGAGTGATCTTGCCTGGATAGCCGTCCCAGCCAAGGCAGGCGAAACGTGGGCGGTCTGAATGGTTCGGCAGGTCCTTGTCCTCCGTGCGCCAGCTTTCATAAGAGGCGGTGACGGTGACGTCTTGGTTCGCCAGCACCTCGAAATGGACCGCCGGCCGGAATACATCCGCCCAGCAGACGACTGTCACGTTTACTCCGCCATGGCTTCCGCGGATCTCCACGCAGCCGTCTCTGAGCTTGAGTTCCTGGGAAAACGGGGAGCCGATTTCAAAGGGATTGGGCGACAACCGAAGGCGGATCCTGCCAAGCTTGAGATACTGGTTGTTTTCATCAAACGAACCGCTCCGTTGCAGATAGCAGAGGATGTCTCCGTTCTCCACCCAGACGTTCATGCCGGTGTCCCTGCCGCCGCAGGGCATGGACTCGCCGGCATTCTTGCTTTGGCTGGTCCATGTCACATTGAATGTGTCCAACCATCCGAGATCGTCCGCCCTTGCCTGAGGGATGAGCAGGGATCCACAGGCCATGGCATGGAGCGATGTCAGTGCGATGAGCTTGCGGCATCTCGTCATGAGTGTAGGTCCGTTAGAAAGGTGGATGGAGCGAATCACCGCGTGATGGTTTTGAGAGGGATTTGTACATTGAAGCTAGCGTCGATATTTCCCGGGGGAGCGGCGGCACAGAAGAGGACGGCGGGTTCGCCATTTTCGAAGTAGAGTTGCGGGCGTTCCAGTTTGAGGAGCTTGGTGGAAGATCCATCCGCCCAGGCGAGGTTGAGGGTGGAGACGAGGGGATTGGCGGATGCTTTCCAGGCGATGCCATTGGCGGATTCGAAGAGAGCGAGCGAGGTGCCCTTGCCGGTGAAGCCGCCTTTGAAATCCTTGACGATGGCCCAGTAGCGGTCCTTGCCGCGCCAGATGTAGGGGTCTTCCGCGGCGAAGGCGTCGCCAGCCTTGGTGAAGACCGGATTGGGATATTTCTTGAAGGGGCCGGTGGGTTTTTTGCTGGTGGCCACGACGTGCACGACCGGTCCGCCGAAGGGAGCTTTGCCTTTGTCGCCGATGGCTTTATAGACCATGAGGTAGTCCCCTTCCGGGCGTTGGGTGACGGTGGGGTTGTTATTGCAAAGGGCGTCGTGGAATCCTGGGGTGGTCTGGATGAGGGGTTCGTCGGTGCGGGTCCATGGGCCGTAGGGGCTGTCCGCCACGGCCACGCCGATGCGCTGGTTGTTGCGGTGGGTCCAGTTGAGGCCGCTGACCTTTTTGCGATCGCCGGTGTTACCCATGTAGTAGAGGTAATACTTCGACCCGAACTTCATGACGGTGGGGTTGTGAGTGCAAAGTCCGTCCCACTTGTCCTTGCCGCGTTCCGGCAGGGCGACGGAGACAAACTTGTAGGGGCCTAACGGATGGTCCGCGACGGCGTGGGCGACTTCCGAGTGGGTGACCCAGGCGTAGTGGCCGAGGGCGCGGGGCCAGCGTGAGTAGAAGAGGTGGCATTTTCCTTTTTCGTCACGAAGCATCGTGCCACACCAGACGATGAATCCCGGGTCCTCGAACTTGGCTGTGAGGGGGACGGGTTGGATCATTTTGGAAAAGTCATAATCCGCCTGGGCGGGGAGCAGGGACAAGGCGAGAAAGAGAATGGCGATGAGTTTTTTCATGGATGGTTAGATCAAGATTTTGTCGACCACCTTGCCCGCGACATCGGTGAGGCGGAAGTGGCGGCCTTGGTGAAAATGGGTGAGCTTGGTGTGGTCGATGCCCATGAGGTGGAGGATGGTCGCGTGGAGGTCGTGGACGTGGACTGGGTTCTCGGTGATGTTGTAGCCGAAGTCATCGGTCGCGCCGTGGACGATGCCTGGTTTGACGCCGCCGCCGGCCATCCACATGGAGAAGCAGCGTGGGTGGTGGTCGCGGCCGTAGGTGTCTTTTGTCAGGACTCCTTGCGAGTAGGCGGTGCGGCCGAACTCGCCGCCGCAGATGACGAGCGTATCTTCGAGGAGGCCGCGTTGTTTGAGGTCCGTGATGAGTCCAGCGCAGGGTTGGTCCACTTCCTTTGCGAGTTTTGGGAGGCCTTGGGGGAGTTTGGTATGGCTGTCCCAGCCGGGGTGGTAGAGTTGGATGAAGCGCACGCCGCGTTCCGCCATGCGGCGGGCTTGCAGGCAATTTGCAGCGAAGGTGCCCGGCTGCGAGACGTCTGGGCCGTAGAGGTCGGTGACGGATTTCGGCTCGTTGTCAATGGCGGTGGCTTCCGGCACGCTGGTCTGCATGCGGTATGCCATTTCGTATTGGGCGATGCGGGATTCGATTTCCGGGTCGAGTTCTTTTTCGAAGGAGATGCGGTTGAGTCCGGCGAGTTTATCGAGGAGCGCACGGCGGCCGGTGCCGCAGATGCCGTCCGGGTTGGTGAGGTAGAACACGGCTTCCTTGCCGGAGGAGAAGCGGACGCCTTGATAGCGTGAATCGAGGAAGCCGCTGCCCCAGAGGCGGGCGTAGAGCGGTTGGTCGGTGGGTTTTTTGGTGACTAACACCACGAAGGCCGGGAGGTTTTCATTGGTGCTGCCGAGTCCGTAGTGGATCCATGAGCCGATGCTCGGGCGGCCTGCGATTTGCGAGCCGGTTTGGAAGAACGTCATCGCCGGATCATGGTTGATCGCCTCCGTGAACATCGAGCGGATGAGGCAGAGATCATCGATGACCCTGCCCGTGTGGGGGAGGAGTTCGCTGATGTGGGTGCCATTTTTTCCGAAGGGGGAGAACTTGAAATGGGAACCGGCGAGCGGGAGGATCGATTGGTTTCCGCTCATGCCGGTGAGGCGTTGGCCAGCGCGGACGGAATCCGGCAGTGGTTCGCCATTGCGCTCGCGGAGGAGCGGCTTGTCGTCGAAGAGGTCATGCTGGGCGGGGCCGCCGCTCATGAACAGATAGATCACGCGTTTCGCCTTGGGAGCGAAGCCGGGGATGCCGATGGGCATGGAGGAAGCCGCCGAGGCCTTGCCTGATAGCAAGGAGCCGAGGGCGAGACCGCCGAGGCCGCCGGCCATTTTCGAGAAGAAGTGGCGACGGGTGACGAAGAGTGGGTCGAGTTCCGAGGACATGGGCTTAGCGGAGGGTGATGGCTTCGTCGAGGTTCAGCACGGCGTTGGCGAGCACGGTGGCGG
>CALMKO010000094.1 GCA_937867415.1 uncultured Verrucomicrobiota bacterium
TTTCTCAGCGCTTTTCCAATCTTCTCCCAGCATTTCAGCATTTCAGCATTTCAGCATTTCAGCTTTTCAGCCTCTCAGCCTTTCAGCCTTTCAGCCTCCCAACATTTCAGCCTCTCAGCCTTTCAGCATTTCAGCCTCCCAACATTTCAGCCTCCCAACATTTCAGCATTTCAGCTTTTCAGCTTTTCAGCTTTTACCTCCTCAATGCCCTTCTACGCTCATACCCACCCGGATTTCCCCGATCCCAAACATGCCGCAACGCACTGGGAACCCCTCTTCACGCCCTTCGGCACCGGGGAACGGGAGTGCCAGCGCGAGGTCTGCAGAAAGTGCGAAGGCATGGACCCGAAACACGGCCACCTCAACAAAGTCGCATACTGGACCGCCAAGTTTGCGTCAGAGATGTTTTCCCCTGATACCGCAGAATCCAAATTGGCATCCCAGTGGGGTTACGTCACCGGGCTGTGGCATGATCTCGGGAAATTCAATGATGACTTTCAGCGTAAGCTTACGGGAGAGAGCGTCTCCGTAGAGCACGCAGGGGCTGGGGCTGTTCTCGCGAAAATTCTTTTTGAACCACATCTTTCATCCCTCACACATCATTATCCTCTAGCAGCTGCAATCGCAGGACACCACGCAGGTTTGTCGAACTTTCGTGACCAAGGTGAAGGCTCCTCAACACCATTGCTTCAGCGGCTGAAAAATAACGAGCCTCTCAACTTGGACTGGCCTCAGAAATTTCAAAAACTCCTTTCAGACCAAGTGATTCCCCCACTTCCTCAATGGGCCCGAATCGGGAGACCTGATGATCCTTCGGCATTCTCGCTTCCTTTCTTCACTCGTATGATTTTTTCCTGTCTGGTGGACGCTGATTCACTTGTCACAGAAGCCTTGGACAAAGGATCTCGATCATTCGAATACGCGACAATCTCGGACTTGAGTCAGCGGCTAGATGAAAAACTCAGTGAATTCGAGACACTCCCACAAGACCCTCGCAAAAAAACGATCAACGATCAACGCAGGAGAATCCTTGAAGCCTGTCAGACATCAGCAATTCAGGCTTCTGGGGTCTTTACTCTCAACGTTCCAACAGGTGGCGGGAAAACGCTTTCTGGGATGTCCTTCGCGCTTCGCCATGCGATCCATTGTGGGCATCGCAGGATCATCGTTCTAGCCCCCTACACCACGATCATTGAGCAAACGGCTGATGAATATAGGCGGTGTCTGGGAGTGGAAAACATCATCGAGCATCACTCGAATCTCGATGATTTCAGCGATGCAGAACAGCAAACTGAGGCAGTTAGAAACAAGCAGCTCGCCGCAGAAAATTGGGATAGCCCCGTGATCGTGAGCACGTTAGTTCAGTTTTTCGAATCTCTCTTCGCCAACAAGCGCGGACGCTGTCGAAAGATTCACAATATCGCCAACTCAACGATCATTCTCGATGAGGCGCAGTGCATCCCGACTTCCTTTCTTGATCCTACCCTCAGGGCATTGAACGAACTGGTAGATCACTACAACTGCTCATTGGTTCTATCGACAGCCACGCAGCCTGCCTTCAAACTCAGGAAAAAATTCCCCCAAGGATTCCCGAAAACGTCGGCCATCATTCCCGAAAGCTTCACGGAGGAACTGCATCAGAACCTTACTCGAAAGCGCGTTTCGGTGACCTGGGACATTGATAAACCGAAGGACATTGCCTCTGCTGCCAGGCTCCTCCTCGATTCAGATACGAAGAGAAAACTCATTGTCGTTAACACCCGTAGGGAGGCCTCTGAACTTTTCGAGCAAATCAGTGGGAGTGCTGATACGCATTCACTTTTCCATCTTTCTACAAACCTCTGTGCAGCCCATCGGAGACAAAAGCTCTCTGAGATCAAAACTCGCCTAAGTAGCGAACTCCCCTGCACGGTGGTAAGCACTCAGCTCATTGAATGCGGCGTGGACCACAGCTACGAACGAGTCGTCCGAGGACTCGCAGGATTTGATTCCTTAGTCCAGTCGGCAGGGCGGTGTAATAGACACGGAGAAATTCCACAAGGTGGTGAGTTTGTCGTTTATGAATCGGAGAGAAAACTTCTCGGCTTCTTAGCGAACAGCGCCTCAATCACCCGAGCAGTCATCGGCGATACCCGTCCAGATCATTTGGCTGACCTGAGCCTCTACGATGCCTATTTCCGTCATCTCTATCAGTCCGGAGCAGGACGGGATACAGCGGCAGTGTTGGCGGCATATGAAGAGCGGAATCTCGAAGACGTGGCCAGGCGTTACAAACTCATCGAAGATCACAAAGCCTACACCGTCGTCGTTCCATGGGGACAGGAAGGAGAGAAGCGCTTAAAAACCGTCCAGGATATTCTGCGGTTCGGCCAAAAGCTCAGTAGAAGGCATCTTCGCTCGCTCCAACCCTACACCGTCAGTTTAGCGCGGCACGACTTTGAAATTGTAAAACCATTTTCCGAACCATTGCTCGAAGGAGGATTTTCCCACTTCGTTCACCCTGCCTCACTCGACCAGATCTACTCGCAAGATCTTGGGCTGAAGCTCCACTCCGAAACTCAAACTTACCTTGGCTGTCATGATTGAACTCGAATCGTGCCCCCCTTTCGGGGGGCAACTCTTACTTTCAGAAGCCGTAGATTGCTTCTCGGTTTCAATCCCCGCCCCCCTCGCGTGGGGCGATCCGAACAAAACTGAATTTAAGACTTCCGAGAAGCAATTAAGATTCTGAAAGAATAATAATTGATTCCAGAAAAAACTTGCAAACCCAGAATTGTACCCATAAAACGAACCCCTCACCGGATAACCGATGAGGGGCAAGTTGACAGGCCTGAAATTCAGACGCGCCTTTCTGTAGGAGGAAAGCAGTTTGTCTTGGTTTCAGTGCCCTGTCAATCAGCCATTCGCCTAAAATCGAATACTGATATGACCAGAAAACATAACACCAATAGAACAGGTGGCTCCTTTTCGGATGCCACAATCGAAGCAGTATGGGGCAAGGCAACTCCCATCTCGGGGCGGCCTGGCTATGCGAAAGACCAATGCGGAGCGACGATTTATCGTCACTCCTACGGGGCAATAACCGACCTCGGTTGGGAGGTGGATCATCGAAACCCCGTGTCAAACGGAGGCCAAGATGACCCGGACAACCTCCAGCCCTTGCAATGGCAAAACAATCGGGGCAAAGGCGACCAGTATCCAAGCTGGTCCTGCACCGTGAGAAGTTAACAACCAACCCGCCCAGCATCTGAGTCATCAGGTGCTGGGCATTCCTTCCCTCTAAAAAATGAAGAGCCCTACCTACATCATACGCGCCAAAGGCCCTCTTGCGATATTCACTCGCCCGGAATTCAAGTCCGAGCGTTTCTCCTATCCTTGCATTACGCCCAGTGCTGCCCGTGGGCTTGTGGAGGCTGTACTCTGGAAACCCGCCATCGCTTGGCACATTTCAAAAATTCATATCCTTGGTCCAATCAAGTGGACTTCCTTTCGCCGCAACGAGGTTTCTAGCAAGGCTTCCGCTCCTAGTAAATCCATCATCACAAATGGAGGACCAGCACCCAGCCTCCATGCCGATCGTGACCGTGCGATGCGGAATACCGTCGCTCTTAACTCTGTCGATTACGCCATTGAACTCCATTTCACCATGACCGCGAAGGCCGGGGGCGATGACAACGTTAACAAATTTCATGAGATGTTCGTCCGCCGCATGTCAAAGGGGCAACATTTTCAACAGCCTTACTTTGGTTGCCGTGAATGCATCGCGGATCTGGAGCTAATCGATCAAGTTCCTCCTGCTATTCCAGACACCAAAGACCTCGGCATCATGCTCTGGGATATTGACTACAAAGGTTCCGAAAAGGATGACCGAAGCAGCCCGATATTTTTTCATGCTCAATTAGATAATGGATCTATCAAAATTCCAGAAACTCCCGACGAGGCACGCCAAAGCCTTCTCAAATACACCGTAGAATCATGTTAAAGACCCTCTACCAACTCGCCCAAGAAGAGCGACTCATCACGGATACATCTTTCGAAATGAAGCCTGTCGCGTGGACCATCCTGTTGGACATGGACGGAAATCTCCCAAAAGACGGCATCATTTCAAACAAAGAACTCGCCCCTCCCGAATTCGATAAGAAAGGAAAAGAAAAGAAACGCAAGGAACTCACCAAACGTCTTCTGATTCCCCGCCAATTCGTCATCGAAACCGGAGCCGGACGCACCAGCGGCGCCTACGCTTACTTCCTCGTGGATAAAGCCGACTACGTTTTTGGTTTCTCGCCTGGCAGTGAACCGGGAAAGGCTCAGACTGATGAAAAACTCTGCATCCGTCATGACCTTTTCATCGCTAATGTAGCGGCCTGTTACGAGGCGACGAAATCTCCCGCGATCAAAGCAGTCCTGAGTTTTCTGCGAAATGTCCGAGCTAACGGGCTACCGATTTCCCTTCCAGACACTCTTGTATCAAACGATCAGTTCGCCTTTAAAATCCTCCCCAATAGCGAAGACTTTATACACGAGGAGGCTTCTATCGTAGCGTATTGGAAACGGATTTCCAATCCAACTTCGGTCGATGGTCCGGCCAAGAAGATGTGCTTGGTTACTGGCAAGTTCTTCAGCCAAGAAGCCCTTTTCCCCGCAATCAAAAGAGTGCCCGGTGCCACTTCATCAGGTGCTGGACTTGTCTCATTCAACGCTCAAGCATTCGAGTCCCAAGGCTGGAACAGCTCTGAAAACGCAAGTATCAGCCCATTTGCGTCCCAAGCCATAGCGACTGCGCTCAACCGTTTGATGGACCCTGCCTTCGAGACCCAAGAAGGCAAAAGGCTACCAAAGCGATTTGAGAACATCGCGAAGGACACCGTGATAGCCTATTGGCCAAAAGGTTTCTGGGTATCCCATCTCGATGAGCATCATGGCAGTTTCAGCAACCTTTTAGCTTCATCTTGGAAGGGCATAAAGCCCATCGTGGATGATGCTTCCGAGTTTCATGCTTTCACTCTTTCAGGTTCCCAAGGGCGCATCATTGTTCGCGATCACTTCGAGACAACGGCCACAAAACTATATGAGAATCTAGAGTTTCACTACGAAAGCCTTCAAATCGAGCCATTGACTCAGACAGGAAAAGATAAAGATCCGGCTCCACGATACGGCACAAACCTGCTACTCGAGAGCACGGTTCTTGATGGGAAAAGAGACTATATTTCTCCTCCCCAAGCGGTGCGATTCTATCAAGCGATTCATAAGGGATCTACTTACCCATTTCCAGAAAGCCTGATTCACAATGCCCTTCGCCGCAGTCTTGCAGAAATTCATGATGACTCATGGAAAGCGTCTCATCGTGCAGACGTCCGTGCAGGTCTTCTGAAAGCCTACCTAATTCGAAATCATAAATTTACCAACCTATCAAAAACGATGAATCCTAAAGAAGACAACTTCGCTTACCTCATGGGACGCATTTTTTCGTGCTACGGAGAAATGCAGCGCCTGGCCAATCTACCAAGAACCGTTAACGCAGATCTCACCACCAAGAACTACTCCAAGTTCTTCGCTCGACCTCTTGCGACATACTCTAAACTGGCAGAGCCCTACAACAGGCATCTTAAAACAGCCCTCAAAAATAAGGGTGGATTGGTGTCTGGTCTCGCAAGAAGGCTAAATACCGAAATCGAAGTCATTCAAGGAGCTTTAAGTCCAGCGGATCTCAAGGAATCATTTAACACCAAAGAGCAAGCACTCTTCACCCTAGCTTTCCATCACCAAAACCATTGGCACAAGCAGTCATCTGAAGCCCGCAGCGCACTGATTATTCAACAAAAACTTGAGCCATCCGATCCCACACTCCTCATCGCACCTATCAAAGAAAAAGAATCAAAAACTGAAACCACTAAATAAATGAGTACATCTATCAAAAATCGCTACGAATTCGTATTCCTCTTCGACGTAAAAAACGGAAACCCCAATGGAGATCCTGACAACGCTAACGCCCCGCGTATGGACTTTGAAACCCAACTCGGCTGGGTCTCTGATGTCTGTCTTAAACGGAAAATTAGAAACTACATCAATCTCATCAAAACCGATGGATCGGGAAAACCGGAAGATGGCTACGACATCTACGTCAAAGAGCGTTCGATCTTAAATCAAACACATCAAAAAGCTTACGATGCCTTGGGTCTAAAAATTAATGATAAGACCAAAGCTCAAGAGAAGAACGAAATGGCAGACAAAGCACGCAACTGGATGTGCCAAACCTATTTCGATATCCGTATGTTCGGAGCTGTGATGACTACCGGCGTGAATTGTGGCCAAGTCCGAGGCCCCGTGCAAATAGCATTCTCCACCTCGATCGATCCCATTGCTGCACAGGAACAATCGCTCACTAGAATGGCGGTTACAACTGAGGCTGAGTCTGAGAATCAAGATGGAAGCAACCGGACGATGGGACGAAAAGACATTATTCCTTATGGTCTCTATCGCTGCCATGGATTCATCAGCGCTCCATTTGCGGCGCAGACTGGATTCTCCGAGGAAGATCTTGAGCTGCTATTTCAGAGTCTTGAAAACATGCTAGATCACGATCATTCAGCCGCACGGGGCGAAATGAACCCCCGCGCCCTAATCGTCTTCAAGCACGACAGCCAACTCGGCAATGCCCCCAGCCACAAACTCTTCGAGCGCATTTCCGTGAAAAAGAAAGAAGGCGTCGAAGTCCCTCGCGCATTCTCTGACTACGAAGTCACTATTGATCGTAACGACCTTCCCGCGGGAGTGGAGATCATTGAGCGTATTTAACCCCATGCCCACTCCTCACCACCCTCCATTCACGATCACGCCGCGCCAGCTCACGCAGGTCGGGGAGATTTGCGAGCGGATCGGGCGGTGGGGCGGACGGGATTTATCGCTTTCCCCGCAGCTTCGGAAGGCGAACCGGATTCAGTCGATTCAAGCGTCGTTGGCCATTGAAAACAACAGTCTCAGTATCGATCAAGTCACTGCGATTCTGGAGGGCAAGCGGGTGATCGGGTCGATGCGGGAAATCCAGGAGGTGCGGAATGCGATTGAGTGCTACGATCAACTTCCGACATGGAAACCGGAATCGGTTGCGGATTTTCTTGCAGCCCACGGGCTGATGATGAAGGCATTGGTGGACCACGCCGGGGTGTTTCGTCCGGGAGGAGTCGGAATTTATCGTGGAAGTCAGCTCATCCACATGGCCCCGCCTGCTGACCGGGTAGAGCATCTGGTGGGGGACCTTTTCCAATGGCTGGCGAGAACCGATCTGCATCCGCTGATTGCCAGCTCAATCCTACATTACGAGATCGAATTCATCCACCCGTTTTCCGATGGAAACGGGCGCCTGGGTCGGCTTTGGCAATCGCTGGCGCTGTCCCAGTGGCATGCCGATTTAGCCTATTTGCCGGTAGAAAGCCTGATCCGCGATCACCAAGCTGAATATTATCAAGCACTTGGGGCTGCGGATCAATTGGCGGAAGCGACTCCTTTTGTCGAATTCATGCTCACGATCATTCGGGAAACCTTGGACCTTCCCACGGCGAGCGACCAAGTAAGCGACCAAGTAAGCGACCAAGTAAGCGACCAAGTAAGCGACCAAGTAAGCGACC
>CALMKO010000095.1 GCA_937867415.1 uncultured Verrucomicrobiota bacterium
ATTTACATCAATGGCCAGCAAATGTCCCCCGCCCGGATGATTTATGATTCCAACGAGCTTGGCGGAGAAGCCATCGTGTCCCAACTCTATCCGCCATTGCTCAACAAGATCTCCGCGCCTGTTTCTTCGATTAATGTCAGCGGTGCTGCTGCTGGGTCGATTCCGAGCCAGCCTTTCGCCAGCGCTCTATTCGGCTACCGCATGGCCAGCCCGCTTTCCCGCGATCCTCGACTCAAGCACTTGATCACTCGTGGCATGCTCCAGGCAAATCCGCTCTGTTTTTACACTGAGATCGGCTTCGGTGATGATTTCAATGCCGCGACATCCATGGCTGGCACCGGCGTTTATCACCCGATCAACGCGCCGTATGACTTCGCATTCCAAGAAATGACAGGCTGGAACGACACGATGGCAGCTCCGCAATGGGAATCCAGTTCCCAAAGCAGCTATATCGTCTCTGGCCTAACGCCAAACGACGGGCTCACCCGATGTGTCGTAGCGGAAATTCCCATCCGGCCCCTGCAGAGTCTTGCCGAACTCCAGCACTTCGATGTCCGCAACAACAATCCAATTCCTCCGTTCCAGTTCAACCTGATCGGAAACGGCTCCGCCCACCCGATTTTCGCGTCGGATCAGATTACCGTAGCCACTTCTTACAATAACGGGATGTGTAATGATGATTCCTATATCCTCAACCACTTGCTGTTTGACGATTGGTTCGTATCTTCCATTGCTAAAGATGTCAGAGACTTTGGCTCGGCAATCGAGCGTTCAATGAATTCGGTCTATCAGGATCATCTGACGCTGACCACGCCGCTGCCGAACCGTTTGTATCAACCCGCACCAGACGCGGCCGCTCCAACCGTCAGTGAAGCCGTGACCGCCGCTATGGCGAATGGCAGAGACGCCGCGACAGGAAGATATCCTTTTGAAACGATAGCCTCAAAGCTCGAAGTGGAGGGGATGTTCAATGTGAACTCGGTTTCCGAAGAAGCCTGGAGATCCATCCTGCGTCAAAGTCGCAATACTCAAGTTCCTTATCTCGCTCCAAATGGAAGCACCACTCTCGGAAATGCAACTTCGTTCTCTTACCCGAGAACGTCAGTTGCAGGAGACCAAGGCTCCGATTCCCGGTCAAGGGCATCCGGATCCCTGTTCCCCTCCGCAGTCGAATTCGCGGGGCACCGAGTGCTCACGGATGCACAGATCGACGAACTGGCAAAACAGATCGTGCTGGAAATCCGCAAGCGCGGGCCTTTTCTCTCACTCTCTGAATTCGTTAACCGACAGCTTTCCACCAACACGGATCTGGCCATCGCTTCAACCATCCAAAAGGCCCTCGACAACCTTGCCCTGATGGGGAACTCCCCTAGGAACCCCTTTGCAGGGCTCCAAGCCGCCGCCAGCAATATCACGACGCTGCCGCCGGGAAAAACCGATTACAAATTCCCTCAAGCCGCGCTTGGGTCATCTGCTTTCGGGGTGCCCGGCTGGGTTCGCCAGGCAGACATTCTCAGGCCACTGGCTCCCATCATCTCCGCGCGCGACGACACGTTCACCATCCGTGGCTACGGCGACTCGCGAGAACGGGGCAATCCGACCAAGATCGTTGCCAGGGCATGGTGCGAGGTCGTCGTCCAGCGACAGGCCGCTTATGTGGATCCCTCTGATCCGGCCGGAGTCGCTCCATTCTCCGCTCAGATGAGATCGGAAGCTAACAGGCGATTCGGTCGGCGATATGCGATTGTTTCGTTCCGCTGGATGAGCGATGTCGAAATTTAGGTTTGCCTGCACACGCCAGTTGTCTCTACCTGACTGCATTAATCACCATTCATCATGTTCATTTTCTCCATTCGATTCTGTCTCGCTCTCTCGACCGCGGTCGTTGCGTTTTTTTCAGCGGTCCAAACAGCCTCTGCCTCTTGCAAGGTCAAAGCGATTTTTGTGCAGCCACCCGTCGATGTGCCGGAAAGGGCAATGCTGATCGTGGGGCAGAAGTATTTGGACATCGAGCTTCCACGGCGGAATCTTTCCGCCGAATTGGAGATGCCCTCGGGTGCCCTGGTGGTTGCGGTGCTGCCTCAGAAGCCAACTCAACCGGAATTACCCGTTGGAACCCCGACTTTCCAGATCCCTGAGACATGGACAAACTGCATCCTTTTGTTTTTCCATGACCCCGCCAACAAGGTGTTCCCTGCCAAGATCATTCCGGTGAACACTTCCGCCTCGGATTTCGCTCTCGGCCACACTCTCATTTTTAATCTGTCCTCTGCTACCGTAACAGGCAAGTTTGGCGAGGAGATCGCTATGGTGAAACCGGGACAGTCGGTGAATGTTAAACCGCCGCGCGCCGGTTCTGGAGACTACCTTGTGGCCATTGACTGCGCTTATCCTGGTGACCCGGAGCCGACCGCGCTTTGCCGTTCCACTTGGCAGCACGAGTCAGGTGCTCGCCAGATCCTCTTTGTAACGCCCCTCCCGGAACAGAAGATTCCCCGGATCTGGGGCGTGCTTGATCGTCCCGAGGAATCCTCCAAAAAGAAGGAACGATAGTCCGAGGCGATATCATTGAAAACCCAGAAATCAAAGGTGCCCCATCATCTTTGCGGGTGATACACCGTCAGCCTGCTTGCGAGCTCCGGAAGTCCTTGCGATATCGAGACGGAGGGCGGCCATTGAGCTTTTGGAAAAAGCGGCTGAAGTAATACTCATCACTGAAACGCAATTTTTCGGCGATCTGCCGGACCTGCAAGTCGCTGTTGATCAGGTATTGCAACGCTTGTT
>CALMKO010000096.1 GCA_937867415.1 uncultured Verrucomicrobiota bacterium
GCCAACATCGCCCAACTCCTAAATTTTGATTATTTCTGTCTCTCGTAATTTACGAACGCCTCACAGAACACCCTGAGAAAGAGCGGATTCCTGAACTCTGCCAGTGCGGGCGGGAAGTAAGGGGCGCGGATGCCGAACTCAGAAAAATAGACCTCGATGGCCTCGATGACCTCGGTTCCGTAACCTTGATGTTGAACGCTTCGCCACGACGTTATGGTTCCGGGGCGAACTGCTTCAGGCAGGGTGATTCGGGCGAAGTCCGATCTGCAGGAGACCAGAAGCTTTACGTGGGGATAGTTAGAGAACCGTGCAGCAAACTCGATCAGGTGGCTCTGCCAGAGCCGGCGATGCTCGCTCTCATTCAACGCGTCGATGCAAATCAAGGCGGGTCGACCGGCGAGTCGCCCTTCCTGGTCCAGTGCAGCAAGGAGATCATCGGCACTGTGGCTCCATCCAACGGATTCGATGGTTGCAATCCAAGGATCGTTGTTTCCCAAATAGCGCTCGCCCAAAAGCAGGAGGGCGGGCTGGGATCGGTTTGTCGCGGAGGTGACGAGGTCTGCGATGAGGTGGCTTTTGCCGGAACCTGCCTCGCCGAGCAGCAGAAGTTTGTAGTCATCCGCTGCGACGCAAAGATTGGTGGCCTGCAGAAGGTCCGCGATGGTGTCTGACAGCTGACGAAGATCGTGTATCAGCGATTCGTAGGGGCCGCTTTGGTGAGTTGCCTTTCCGCCTCGTTCTTTCGCCAGCGTCTCCTTCTCTGCGAAATTCAGCTCGCGGAGCTTCCACTCCAGTTCATGGCAAGCGTCGATTGCCTCGCTGCACGCCTCGTGAAGAGGGCGGATGGGAGGGTATCCGGATTGGGGCCAGCGAAACGAAGCGATTCGACGCATGATCCCGCGGAAGGCCTGGGTCAGGTCCTTGGACTCGGGAGTCGTCTTGGCTTTGGCTACCTCACGACGATCGACCTTTCGCCAGTGCTCTGAAACCTTCAAGAATGCACCGAGGATGCGCTTCTTCCCGTGGTCTCCCCAGGCGAATGCCTCCAGTCGGATGCGAGAATCCGTCTCGATGTGTTGCTTTGGCGAATAGCGCTTCCCGAGGAGCTCGATGTTGGATCGGTTGATCGCATTCAGCCAGTCTTGGTTGAAATCCGGGACGCCCAGCCAATAGACGAGCAGGTTCCGGTAGCGGCTTTTGGAAAGTAACCCTGTCAGTTCCGAATGGCCCCACCAGACGAACCTGATAGAATGGGCGATTCCAACGCTCTTCGCATGCTTGTCCCAAGCCTTGACCAGCGACTTCCATTTGGTCGTCTGGGCGGGGTTCCGGTCCAGAGGCGTTGAAATCACATAAACCCGAAGTTCAGGGTGATTCTTGAGGGCTGCTTCGACGGACTTCGTGAGTTGACGCCATTGAGTGTCGCTAAGGTCGGTCCAGTATTTCGACTGGAGTCCAATCTTCTCTCCCGTTTCTCGTTCGCGGTAAGCCTCGACTCCTCCATCGCCGCCAGATCCCTCGATGGCGAAGAACTCCCCTTGGCCTTCGGTCTCACCGTGGAACAACTGGACGGATAGCTCCTCGAATCCGTCCGTCTGCTTCCCGCGAAGTGGGCGAATGGAACCAAAGTCGATGCTGGGGAGAGTTTGATGCATGCGGACAAGCGGAGGGTCAAAGTTCGCCCCGGAAGGCGCGTTGTTGGAGGGAGGAGAAGAGATTTTCTGCAGCGCGAGCTTGAAGAGTGAGCTTCATGGTCTTTTTTGCGACCGCCTGAATCAGCGCTGCGAATTGTTTCTGGACCAGCAAGGGAGGAATCAACATGGGGAAGGCGCGGAGCTGAGTCATGTTGATAGAGGCGATGCCGGTTGTTTGTTTCGCAGAACGGAGGAAATACTTTTTGCCTCGCTCGCTGCCGACAAGCCAGTTGAGGAATACCGGATGGATTTCAGGATGCGTCAAACGAACGCGGAAGATGTGATTCTGGTGGATACACTCTGCGAGTTCGTCGTTCCAGAGAGTGCCACGTCCAAGTTTGTCCGGGTCGCCACCTTCCGTTAGCAGGAGGTCGTTTTTGACCAATCGGTATTTTTGAATCTCTTCGTTTGTGGCTGGGATCGTCTTTACGGCCTCCAGATTCAGGCGCTTGTCCTGCACATTTGCGACCGCAAGATAGGGTATTTCCCGCGTCTTCTTCCCATCAAGTTTGCGGCCCTTGGTCACGCCTGAGACGATTTCGGCAATGTCGCCAAGAACACTGCCATCATCCCATCTCTTCGGATTCGTCACGGGGTCGCCGAACATGTCGAGGAAGACGGAGCGGAGGAAGTCGTCGGAGAGGCGGAGGGATTGTTGGAGCTTGCGGCGGATGGCGTCGGCTTTGTCGAGGATCGCGGCGATGCGCTTTTGCTCGGCGAGGGATGGGAGCGGGATTTCCAGATCAAGCGCTCGGTCGAAATCAAGATTCGAAATATTGGTTGTTTGGCGGCCGCATTTCCGTAGATCATGTTGCGTCTGACCGCTCGTCACCCAGTGATAGAAATAACGTGGATAGACGGATTCACGGTCACAACGGAGAATGGAGATGAATCCACCAGCAGTGGCGCGATACGAAAGCTTTGGGACCCAACAAGCTTTACCAACGAGATTCCAGCTGTTGGCACTGGAGACCAAGAGATCGCCTTCGATAAGGTTTTGCTCAGCACGTCGCACGAAGGCTTCTGGAATCGCAATTAAATCAGAGAGGTCAATATCGGCCTGGACGTTCTTCGTTCTCATGCAGACGACGGCTCCCTGGTCAGTGGGAGAACATACGTCGTCAGGTTTGAATGTGATCCCTCTGATGAACTTTGCCGCTGTGCGCAAGGGTGTTGCGGTAAGTGTCATTTCAGCATCCCCTCCAAATCAGCAATATCCTTGAGCACTTCCTGGCCGAGCTTGTTCATGCGCTTGAGGAGGGTTTTGGGTGGTTCGTAGGTGGATTCCTCGTGCTGGGTCTCCTTGTAGCGGTTGAGCGAGAGGTCGTATTTGTTCTCCCGGATGTCGGCGACGGAGACGAAGAAGTGTTTGGCGGAGCGGTCGCTCTTTTTCTTGGGGTTGCGGGCTTTCCACTGCTTCACCAGATCCGGGAGGTCGTTCTTGTCGGGCTGGGGGG
>CALMKO010000097.1 GCA_937867415.1 uncultured Verrucomicrobiota bacterium
CATTCATCATTCATCATTCATCATTCATCATTCATCATTCATCATTCATCATTCAAAATTTCTATCTCCCCAGCACTTCCCGGTAGATTTCCAAATGCCTGCTTGCCACGACCTCTGGTGAGTAGCGGTCTTTGACCGTGGCAGCGGATTCGGGTGCGCGGGTGGCTCCAGACTTCAGCCAGTGGATCAGGCGGGTCTTGAGTTCATCGAAGTCCTCGCAAAGTTCGGCTCCGGGGACGCCTGCGCCGATTTCCTTGATGCCTCCCAGATTGGCCCCGAAAAATTTGAGGCCGCGCGCCATAGCCTCGGCGACCACAAGCCCGAACGCCTCCTCTTGCGGGAAGTGAATGAATCCGTGGGCCTGATCCATCAGATCGATCAAAGCGTCAGCATCAAGAAAGCCTGCGTGACAGGCATAGCCAGCCATTTCCGCCCGCTTCATTTCCGCAATGAAAGCGTCACCGTAGGGAGTGCCTGCACTGAGCACCCCAAGGAACACCAGTTTGAAGTCGTGCCCCCGCCGATGCAAATCGCCAGCCATTCGCAGTATTTCCAACTGACGCTTGCGGGGTCCGAGATGGCCTACATTCAGGATTAACGGCACTTCTGTTCCAGATGGACTGCTGCGTGGCGGGCGGAAGAATGGTGCTCTGATGGCGTTGGGGACCCGCCAAGTGCGCTGGCTTCGCGGGGCCACGAGCGACTCGGTGTAAGCGGAGTTACAAAACACGCCGCCTGTCCTGCGCAAGACGTGTGATTCCAATCGAGAGGCAAGATAACCATAAGTCCGCTGGTGTTGGAAGGTCATCCCCAGGCGGTTCAGCTCCGCCATATTGCCATGGATGGTCAGCACGTTGGGAAATCTTGAATGAGTTGCGGACATCGCGCAGTCTCGCTCAGTGCCCTGGCCGTGGACGATGTCCGGATTCAAGTCATGGATCAATTTTCGCGTGGCCCGAATGCAGCCGGAATACAAAGTGCTCATCCACCCTCGTTTTGGGACAAAAACCGGATGGTAATGGAGATTGCCAAAAATGAGTGGCGGAGAAGACATCAGCTGACGCACGCAGGATACCACGTGAACCTCGACATATGGGAGGCCCGCGAAGCCTTGAAACAATGCTTCCGGCGCGGCACCGAAATGAGGCTCCATAGTTCCATATTCACCAAACTGCTCGCGGTTATCGGTCGTGAGTTGGATGATTTTCATTTAACATTCCGTTGGAATACCCGGTTGTGACCCACTTGCAGGATTTCGGTGAAGAGTGCAGGGGCAATTTCGGCGGCAACTCGTGAAGGGCCGGGATGCCCCGCAGTCGCAAAGCGCGGTGGTCGATAGTTGCTGCCAAGGCCTGCGTCATCCAGCACGATGCAGCCACCAGGGCGGATCTGTTTGGCGCAGACCTTCCAGTCATTGATGACTACCTCGTAATCATGATTGCCGTCGATGTAAATCATATCCCATAAGCGGCTTTTAATGTGTGTCAGTGCCTCTGGTTCAGTAGAAAAGGCACGGCACAAGATGGGGTGTGGAAGTGTGAAATGATCGAAGTGAGAAAGAAGATCCTGTTGATAATCGATCTTGTCGAGGTATTCCGAAACCGAGTCGTCCGCGGCGGCTAAAGGAGAGATTCCATGAATCTCACAGGGAAAACCCGTGATCCGGCTGATCAAGGCCGCCAAACTCAACGTCTGTCCTCGATAGACGCCAATCTCGAGGAAATTCACAGGGCGATAGCGTTTGAGAAGGAACCACCACAGGGTGTGAAATGCGTCTTCACCGAACCCGCGGCGCTGCTGCCGAAAATAGATGCGGTGAGTCCGGATCTCCTCCTCCAATTCAAGGTGGAAATATCGATGGGCGCGCCGATAGAATGCGTCGGGGCGGATGAGGCTGAGAGGGAAGTTTGCTGGATCGATTTCGTCCAAACCGTGATTCGAGAGTATCCTTCTCTCCGAAACGCTGGCCAGCGTGGACAGAGCGAAGTGCTTGAGCTGTTTTAGAACAGGCATGTTTAGCGGGTGGGTTTTTTTGTCTCAGAGGATAGGATCTCCTGATAGAACGCAACATATTGCGCGACAATCACATCCGATGAGAAGCGTGTCTCCGCAGAACGGCGGCATGCGGATCTGGAAAACCCGGCGACATTCCGCACGGCTTCGATCATTTCTCGAATGTCACTGCAGCAAGCTCCGGTGATTCCGTGATCGACGATTTCGGGGAGTGCACCGCGAGAGGTTCCGATCACCGGTGTGCCACAAGCAAGTGCCTCTGCCATCACGATGCCGAAGGGTTCATCCCATTCGATGGGCATCAAAAAAGCGGCGGCTGAGCCAAGAAGTTGATTCTTTTGGACGTCATTGACCGGGCCGATGAACTTGATGCGCTCGCTGAGATGGGGCTTAATCTCCCGGGCGAAGTATCCGCGGGAGAGTTCATTGTCGGAAAGATTTCCTGCGATGATGAGACGCCGGCCGGTTTCGCGGGCGATGTGAATGGCATGGTGGGTACCCTTGATTGGCTCAATGCGTCCCAAGAATACCAACGGTGCATCCTCATCTACAGGATTTCGGAGCGTGAATTCCTCGACTTTTACTCCATTGTGAATCCCACGTGTGGGCGCAAGGTCTCGGAAGTCTTCCACCATGTGATGCCCGCAAGTGGTCAGCCAAAGATTTCTCCTCGGAATGTATCTCATCCGTTTGGCGAGAGCTCCGGGATGGGGAGGCGCTTGGAAAGACTGGATTTGATTGCGTTTTGTCGGCCAGAAACTCGCGGTAAGATCGTAATGAGCGAAGGAATGGATGATATCGTAGCCTCCGTTGATGACTTCACACGCAATGGCCGCCGCATTGCGCATACGGGATACAACATGAGTGGTGGCGTGTTGCAATGGCACGATTTTCACGGGACACGTCGAATCCGGATTGCAGATTAGGGTGACCCTAAATCCCTGCTTCTGAAGCCCTTCCGCCAACATTGCGACAATGCGCTCGATTCCGCCATAGTGCGTCGGAGGAACCGGTAAATAGGGATCAGCGACCAGCAATATGCTGTGACTCATAGATTGGTAAAGTTGATTTGCACGGGGTGCGGTCGAATAATAGTCAGTATACAAGATCCAGCCATAGGCAGTAAATCGCCTCCCTG
>CALMKO010000098.1 GCA_937867415.1 uncultured Verrucomicrobiota bacterium
GTGTCGGGGTGGGTGAACAGACGTGCTGATAAAAGGTTACGTGGTCAATGTCAACCTCATTGACAGAACGGACCGGTGTGGGTCGAAGCCCCTCATCCCGAAATTCCCCAGTTGTTCACGACATCCCTTCTGGACAAACCCCGAGCGCCACTTAGTTTCACAGCGACTCGAATCTGCCTCATGGAACCCTATCACGACCTCAACCACCAGCTCCCTCCTGACGACGTAGCGGCCATCGACGAACTCGGAAAAACCTATCAAGCCTTTCGCACGGAGCTCGGAAAGGCCATCGTTGGACAGGACATCGTGATCGAGCAGCTTGCCATATGCTTGTTCGCCCGCGGTCATGCGCTTCTCATGGGTGTCCCCGGATTGGCGAAGACTTTGTTGGTTTCTTCTGTGGCGCAGACATTCGACCTCTCCTTCAATCGCATCCAGTTCACGCCCGACCTGATGCCGGCGGACATCACCGGCACCGACATCATCCAGGAATCCGGCGTGGGAGGGAAACGTGAGTTCGAGTTCATCAAAGGCCCTGTCTTCGCCAACATCGTGCTTGCCGACGAAATCAACCGCGCGCCCGCCAAGACGCAGTCCGCGATGCTGGAAGCCATGCAGGAAAACAAGGTCACCGTCCTGGGCAACACCTACACGCTCCTGCCACCATTTTTCGTGCTCGCCACCCAGAACCCGATCGAACAGGAAGGCACCTACCCGCTTCCAGAAGCCCAGCTCGATCGATTCATGTTCCTCATCGAAGTTGGCTACCCATCGGCCAACGAGGAGAAGGAAATCGCCCGCGCGACCACCGGCAGCGCCCGCCAAGCGCTCAATCACCTACTGGACGGAGAAAAAGTCATCGCCTTCCAGCAACTCGTCCGCAGGGTCCCCGTGCCCGAGCATCTCTACGACTACGCCGTAAAAATCGTCCGCAAGACCCGCCCGGGCGAACCCGAGTCGCCCCAGTGGATCAAAGATACCGTCGGCTGGGGTGCCGGGCCACGCGCGGTGCAATACTTGATCCTAGGTGCCAAATCACGGGCCGCCCTGCGCGGCGCCTACATGGCCTCTCTCGAGGACCTCGAAGCCATCGCCCCTGCCGTCCTCACCCACCGAGTGATCACGAATTTCTCCGCCGAGTCCCAAGGAATGACCTCCAAGAAAATCGTCGAGCGGCTCATCAAGGAAATGCGGGATGAATGAAATACGACTTCATCGACAACCCCATGCTCTCCCGCCTCGGCTCGCTGCCCATCGAGTCTCGCGCCCCGATGTTGGGTAACGTTGCCGGCAAACATCGCTCCCCGCATCGCGGATCATCCGTCGAATTCGCCGAATATCGCAAATATGTGCCCGGGGATGACACACGCCGCCTCGACTGGAAGGCCTTCGCCCGCTCGGACCGCTTTTACATCAAGGAATTCGAGGCCGATACCAACCTCCGCGCCTACTTCGTGGTTGATGCCTCCGGCTCCATGAACTTCACCGGCACTGGCGAGGCTAAGATTCAAATCGCCCGGAGGATCGCAGCATCGCTCGCTTACCTGTTGGTCAACCAAGGCGACTCCGCCGGACTCTCCATCTGTACCGACAAGCTCCACCTCGAAGTCCCGCCCAGCCGCCGTGCCGCCCACCTCGAACGGTTCTTTTCCACACTCGGAAATGTCCAGCCAACAGGCGAAACCGGACTCATCCAGGCGCTCCACACCATCGCTGAAAAAATCGGCCAACGCGCCTTCGTCGTCATTCTATCCGATCTCTTCACCGATCCGACCCAGCTCGGAGATGCCCTACAGCACCTCCGCTACCGCAAGCACGACATCTCGGTTTTTCACCTCATGGATCCGCTCGAGCTCGGCTTTGAGTTTGATCGTCCACACCGCTTTGTCGATCTGGAAGACGGCACCTCCATCGTCGCCGAGCCAAATCTCATCGCCGACGAATACAAGTCCGCGCTCCGGGACTTTCTCACCAAGGTCCGCACCAAATGCCATGATGCAGCGGCCGACTACCAACTCGTCACCACCGACACTCCGCTGGAGCCGCTGCTGAGGGAGTTCCTCACCGCCCGGCTGCCCAAGTCCAAGCACTAACCGGAAGATGTTGTTTCTCAATCCACTCTTACTCTGGTTCTTGGCCGCCGCCGGCGTCCCGGTGCTGATTCATCTCATCAACAAGCGCCGCCACAAGACCATCCAATGGGCTGCCATGCAATTCCTGCTCAAGGCCACGCGCGAATCCCGGGGAAAGAAAAAACTGCGCCACATCCTCATCCTCACCTGCCGCGCGCTCGCCATCGCCACGCTGGCCACCGCCGCAGCACGCCCCATTGCCTCCGGCCTCATCGGCTGGGGCGGCGGATCCATCGACAACATCGTCCTCCTGTTAGACCGCTCCGCATCCATGGAGTCCAAGCCCGGAGACGGCCTCGACCCACGCCGCCAGATTGTGATTCAAAAAGTCCGCGACGCCATGACCAGCTTGGGAGCCTCCCGCCTCATCCTCATCGACAGCGCCAGCGGAAAACCCCAGGAAATCCCCTCCCCTGACGTGCTGACCGAGCTGGCCGCCGCAGCCCCCACCGACACCGCCGCGGACTTCCCCACCCTGCTTGCCCGCGCCGCCGAATTCCTCTCAGACACCACCGGGCGCTCGGAAATCTGGCTCGCATCCGATCTCCAGACCTCCAACTGGCAACCCGCCGACGAGCGCTGGGCCACCGCCCGTGCCAGCCTTGCGTCCCTCCCCCAGAAACCAGCGGTTCGTGTCCTTTCACTCACCGGCCCCTCGGCACCCAACACCGCCATCCGCATTCTCGGCTCACGCCGCTCCGGAGATGAATTGCTGGTCGATCTTGAAATCCTCCGCTCCAGCGACGCCCGCGGCACCGCCTCCCTTCCGCTCACCACCCATCTCAACGGCACCCGCACCACCGAGACACTCACCATCCCCGGCCAGTCGCTCAGGTTTCAGAAACGGGTCACCCTGCCGCCTAACAGCACCACCGGCTCTGGCTGGCTCTCCATCCCGGCCGATGGAAACTCGCGCGACAACTCCACCTTTTTCGCCTACGGCCCCGCCCGCCCGATCAAGTCGCTCATCGTCGCCCCACCCGGTGAAACCGCCGACTACCTCGCCCTCGCCGCAGCGCCGCCCGGATTCGGAAACCAGATCACCCAGCGCATCGACCCCGCCAGCTCCGCCAATCTCAACCCACACGATCTATCGACCCTTTTATGGGCAGCCCCCCTCCCCACAGGCCCCACCTACGGCATCATCGAGCGCTTTCTCAGCTCCGGCGGCCAAGTCATCTTCTTCCCGCCAGGCACTCCTTCGGAAAATGCATTTCTCGATTTGAAATGGGCACCACCATCCGACGCTCCCGACGGAAAATTCTTCATCCTCAAGGACTGGAACCGCAGCGACGGCCCGCTTCGCGATGGCATCGATGGCACACCTATCCCCGCAGAGCGCCTCAAAGGCATCCGCCGCCAAATCCCCATTGGCGATGCAACCCCGCTCGCCCATTGGGAGGATGCCGAGCCATTGATCACCCGCCGCATCGTCGATCACGGCACCGCCTGGTTCCTAGGCTCCCTACCCGATTATTCATGGTCGAACCTTGGAGATGCCGATGTGCTCCTGCCCACCGTCCAGCGGATCCTCGCAAACGGGGCCGCCCGCTTTGACGCCTCCTACCTCGCCACCGTCGGCAGTGAAGCCAGCCAAGCGCTTTCCGGTGAGATCCGCACCCGGCTTGATGATTACGGCACCCCCGACCCCGCCAACAGTGACTACGAAGCCGGTATTTTCCGCCTCGGCGAGCGACTCCTCGCCGTCAACCGGCCCGCCCAGGAAGACAACCTTGAAATCCTCACCCGCGAGCAACTCGACCAAGCCCTCGAAGGCACCCAATACACCCTGCTCGACCAAGCTGGACAAGCCACCGACCCATCTCTTTCCCGCGATGTCTGGCGGCCCTTCCTCATCGCCGCACTCCTCTTCCTCATCTCCGAGGCCATTCTCTGCTTACCGAAAAAAAACCACCCTCAAGTGCTTCCTAACAAAGCCGCCGCTTGATACTCCACCTCGGCCTCCACCCCAGGGGCTGTCCCATCCATCTCCCGCTCACCTTGCTCCACCTCAGCCCCACACCCCAGACACTTTGGATCGGCATCTGCGCCTTGATCCTCGTCGCCGTGCTTTGCGTGGTCTCTTGGAAACGCAGCCCACACCCCAAGCGCACCGCCGCCCTTGAATGCCTGCGGTTTTTATCCGCCCTCGCCTTGGTCATCCTGCTCTGGCAACCCGAATGGCTCACCACCATCCACCCCAACACCAAACCACAAATTGCCGTTCTTTGGGATGACTCCAAGTCGATGAGCACCATCGACGCCACCCTGCCCCCCATCCTCGCCGAGAAATCCGAAGTGGTCTCCCGCGCCGAGTGGGTGAAAAGAGCCCTCGCTTCCGACCTTTGGAAACCCCTTGAGGCAAACGGCGCGAACGAGCTCACCACCCTCCCCTTCGCCACTCCACCTGCGGAAAACTCTGCCACCGCCGGCACCGACCTGGAAACCCCGCTCTCCGAGATCCTCGCCCAGCAAAACAACCTCCGCGCCGTCGTCATGCTCAGCGATGGCGACTACAACCTCGGCTCCCCCCCCGTCGCCGCCGCGCAGAAACTCCGCCTCCGTGGCGTCCCGCTCTTCCCCATCCCCATCGGCAGCAAAGTCCGTCTGCCTGACCTCGATCTTCTCTCCGTCAACGCACCCACCTACGGCATCGTCGGAGAAAACGTGCAGATCCCATTCACCATTCGCTCCTCGCTCGACCGCCAAGTCCGCACCGTCGTCCGCCTGCGGGATGATTCCGGCAAGGAACGCACCAAGGACATCATCATCCCGCCCAACTCCGAGACCTACGACTCCATCCTCTGGCGGCTCGAAAAAGAAGGTAGCTCCACCCTTGAGCTGTCCATCCCCGTGGCTGATGGCGAACTCATCCCGACCAACAACTCCCGGAAATTCACCATCGCCGGCCGCCCCGAAAAGATCCGCGTGCTCGTCATCGAGACCCTTCCCCGCTGGGAATACCGCTTCCTCCGGAACGCCCTCTCCCGCGACCCCGGCGTCGAGCTTTCCTGCCTCCTCTTCCACCCCACGCTCGGTCCGGGCCAAGGCAAGGACTACATCCCGGAATTCCCGAAAAAAATCGAAGACCTCGCGAAATACGACGTCATTTTTCTCGGCGACGTCGGCACCGATCAGATCACCAAGGAGCAATGCACACTCATCCGCGGCCTCGTTGAAAACCAAGCCTCCGGCCTCATCTTCATGCCCGGCCCCCAAGGCAAGCAATTCTCCCTGCTCGACACCGACCTCGCCGACCTCATGCCCGTCATCCTCGACGACGCCGCCCCCAAAGGCATGTCAGAAGCCATCCCCTCACCGCTCACCCTCACCACCGAGGGCCGCACCTCCCTGCTCACCATGTTAGGCAACAACGAGGAGGAAAACCCAGAAATCTGGCGCCGCCTTCCCGGCTTCTTCTGGCACGCCCCCGTCATCAAGGCCAAAGGCGGCACCGAAGTGCTCGCCGTCCATGGCAACCGGCGCGGAAAATTCGGGCCCATCCCACTGCTCGTCACCAAGCCCTCCGGCAGCGGCAAAATCCTCTTCATGGGTATCGACTCCGCCTGGCGCTGGCGGCGCGGTCTAGAAGACCTCTACCACTACCGCTTCTGGGGCCAAGTCGCCCGCTGGATGTCCTATCAACGGAACATGGCCGCCGGCCAGAACGTCCGTCTCTTCTTCAATCCCGAGCGCCCCGAACCCGGTGCCACCGTCACCCTCAACGCCAACGCCTTCGACCCCAACGGCGCCCCCCTCAAGGAAGGCCGTGTCACCGTGGACCTCAGCAGCCCGGATGGTCGCACCCAGCGCATCGACCTCCAGAAAAACGAATCCGCCTGGGGTTCCTTCACCGGCCGCTTCAAGGTCGATCTCCCCGGCGCCTGGAAACTCCGCGCCATCTCCACCGGCGCCGAGGACAAACCCTTGGACACCACCATCATCGTCCAAGGAGTTGAGCTCGAAAAAGTCGGCCAACCCGCCCGCCCCGAAGTTTTAGAGGAATTGGCCAAAGTCTCCCGCGGTCGCGCCATCCAGCCTGGGCAGCTCGCCGATCTCATCCGCGAAATCACCGC
>CALMKO010000099.1 GCA_937867415.1 uncultured Verrucomicrobiota bacterium
ATGCTCTGCCTCCTGCGCCGGAGGAGGTGATTTTCAATGCTGGATGTCGAATGGAACAAGCAAAACGATATGCTCATCGCGGCCCTTCCTCTCTTCCTGCAAACTTCAAACTGAACACGAGAAACTTCTTCCAAAAATTTGCCTCTGGAGGGGCATTACTCAGGGCGGTGCGCGGTTATTGGGTTTCCGTGCGCCGCCCTATTTTTCATTTCACGCTCATGCGCTTTCTCATCCCATTCCTCTTCGCCACCGCTGGCCTGCACGCCGCTGTTCCCAGTGCTCCCACCGGTCTGCTCACCAACGGCATCCAGAGTCCGCAGGCCATTGACGTCACACCGCCTTCGTTCTCATGGATGATGAACGATGCCGATCGCGGCGAAATCCAGACTGCCTATCAGATCCTCGTTTCCTCCAGTGCATCTCACACTGGCGACGTCTGGAACAGCAGCAAAACCGCCTCCTCCCAATCCTCGTCCGTGCCCTACGCCGGACCAGTCCTCACGCCCGCCACCCGCTATTGGTGGTCGGTGCAACTCTGGGACAAGGACGATCAGGAAAGCCCGTCCAGTGCCGTCGCGACCTTCGATACCGGCCTCTCGACCGCCGATTGGTCCGCCTCTTTCATCTGGGACGGCACCAGCAACGAAAACAACTTCGCCTTCTTCCGCAAAAGCTTCACCCTCACCAAGCCCGTCAAGCTCGCCAAGGTCTTCACCTCCGCCCACAACGACTCCATCCTCCACCTCAACGGCGCGCCGCTCGGTTTCGGCCCGGCCCGCTCGAACCCGACGACCTACGGCCAATACACCGCCTACGACGTGACCTCACAGCTCACGCAAGGCTCCAATGCCTTCGCCGCGATGGCCCACTGGCACGGCGTCTGGAACGACTCCGGCACCAACGCGTCACCTGCCTTTCTCCTCGAATGCCGCATCACATTCACCGATGATACCACGCTAACCGTGAAATCCGACGCAACCTGGAAATCCCAGGCCAGCACGCCATTCATCGAGACCTCGCCCACCTACTTCGGTTTCTACGGCGGTGTCCGTAACCGCGCCGCCATCCGTTACGACGCCCGCAACGAAATCCCCGGCTGGACCAGCGCCAGCTTCGATGATTCCGCCTGGCCCACTGCATCCATAGTCGATCGCTCTTCCTATCAACTCTTCGCCCAACGCGTCGCCGACCAAGTCGAAAACGAAGAACTCTCCCCTGTCTCTCTTATCCAATCTGGCAACGATTGGGTCGCCGACTTCGGCAAATGCATTTCCGGTTGGCCGCAAATCACCCTGCATGACCAAACGCCCGGAAGCGTCATCCGCATCAACTATTTCCAACTCGCCGATAACTTGGGCGGCGCAGGCTGGGACGAATACACCTGCAAGGGCGGCACCGAAACCTGGCGTGCCAACTTCGGACGCCACACTTCATTCAAAACACTCCGTATTTCCGGCATCACAGGAAATCCAACATCCGATGATATCCGCGGCATCGTCGCGCACACCAAGGCCGATGTCGCCGGTTCCTTCACCAGCTCCAGCCAACTCCTCAATGACATCTTCGAAATGTCCGAACGCTCCGCCCGCCAGAACGTCCAACAAGGCATCATCAGCGTCGATGCAAACCGCGAGCAATCACCCTGGACCGCCGACGCCCACAACATCGGCATCGGCCTGCTCTACAACCACCGCAACACGCTCATCTTCGACAAGATCATCCGCGACTACGCCGGCGAACAAATGCCCGACGGCCGCTTCTGGGCATGCAGCCCCACGCCGATCTACGAAATCCCAGAATGGAGCATGTATTGGCCGATGATGCTGTGGGAACAATACCTCTTCAGCGGTGACAAAAAGCTCCTAACAGATACATGGGATAACTTCACCCGCTGGATGACTTGGATCGAATCAACCACCCAGCCCGATGGGCTCATCGATCCTCCCGGCTGGCGCGTTTCCGACTACGCGGGCGGCATCATGGAAAACGGCGGGCGCAACATCGCCACCAATGCCCACTACTATCAAAACCTCCGCATCGCCGCAGAGGTCGCCACCATCCTCGGCCACAGCGCCACCACCTATCAGACACGCGCCACCCAGCTCAAGACCGCCATCAAAACCCACCTCTTCGTCAATGGTAACAGCTACCTCACCAAGGTCGGCTCCAGCCAGCGCCTGCCCCTTGGCGCGGCCTGGGCCCTGCGCTTCGGAATTGTGCCGGAGGAAAATCTGACAGCCGTCAAATCATGGATCCGCAGCCAACCGATCCAAATCGGCGGTTACGGCGGCGATGCGTTTTACAACGGTGCCTACTCTGCCGGCGGACTCGGTGATTTCCTCGTGGCCGATCTCGCACGCTATCAAACCATGCTATCCGGAAACCGCACCAACTGGGAATCCTTCTCCCCACCCAGCCCGGACAACGAGACCAACCACGCCTGGACCGCCTATCCTGCCTACATTTTCCCGCGCCACATCGTCGGCATCATGCCCACCGGCCCGGCCTTTTCCAGCTTCTCGATCAAGCCGGAAACCCGCGGCCTGAGCTTCGCAGAAGCCAGCGTCCCCACCGTGAAAGGCACCATCCACAGCCGTTGGGAAAATGTTTCCAACTCCGAACTCACACTCACCTGTGAAATCCCGCCCAACACCACTTCACTCATCTGCATCCCGGTGGACCGCCTCACCGATGTCACCATCCGGGAAAACGGCACCACCATCTGGTCGGGAAACACCTATCAACCCGGAGTCCCCGGCATATCCTTCGACACCGCGGACTCACAACACGTGCGCTTCCATACAGGCTCCGGCTCCTATCACTTCCAACTCACCGGCACCGCTCTCGCCCCCGTAACTGTCATCGTTGATAACGAAGAACCCGCCACCACACTCACCGGAAACTGGACGGAGAACACCACCGGCGAGATCGAACAACGCTTTGGCAACAGCTTCGACTACTCCGCTGCCGGCGATGGATCCAGCGGAGCCGAGTTCCGTCCGGCTCTGCTCGGCGACGGATGGTATCAGGTCTATGCCCGCTGGACCTCCCATCCCAACCGAGCAACCAACGCGCCCTACACGATTCATCACCTCAAAGGCCAGACCACCGTGCGCGTCAATCAGGAACAAGACGGCGGAACCTGGATTCTGTTAGGCACTTTTGAATTCGCCGCAGGCACCTTGGGACACGTCGTGCTCACCAATGATGCCAACGGATTCGTCATCGCCGACGCGGTGAAATTCGAACCCCTCGGCGATCTGCCCGCCGGTTCTTCACTCCCATTGTTTCAAGACCACTTCAACGTTGCCACCAACAACCTCGACATCAACAACGGGAGCAATCTCCGCCAGTCCGGACTGCTTGCTCCGGCAAACTACCGCTCGAACTTCAACAACCAAAACTATCAATCCCAAGTCGGCAACAACGACGGCGGCGACCCACTCACGATGCTTCTCGCCGCCTTCCCCGGTGAACTTCCATCCGGTGAAGCGCTGGAAACCAACTTCGCCTCCGCGCCCGTCGGACGGGTCGTCCTCACACTCGACGCCCGCTGCAGAAACGACAACGGCGACGCCAGTCGCTGGATGAGCATCAGCCTCTCCAACCAAGCCTTCGGCGACAATGCCTTCGTCGCGGATGCCACCAACGCATTCGGAATTCTTTTCCGGGCAAATGGCGCGATCCAAGTCTTCCGCCCCGGATTCCCAGCGGAAACGCCCGCTACGACGTGGAACTCCAACCCCGCCAACACCAGTGCCATCAAACTCATCATATCAGATAACTCCGGCATTGGCTCGCCCTTCACCGGAAGCCCCACACTGATCCGCATCTACAATGCCGCAAACGAACTCCTCGGCTCCTATCCGCTCGCACCCGTGAGCGGCGGATACCTCCACCTCGGCACTTACGAATCCCTCTGGGAAATCGACAACCTGAGCATTTCCGCTGAAACGCCCATCCCGCCCTTCCAGAGTTGGATCAATGTATTTTTCCCCACGGAAACCGACCCTGCCATCATCGGCCCGGACGCTGACCCCGATCACGACGGTCTCAACAACTTCGAGGAATTCGCATTCGGCCTTCTACCTAACAACGGAAGTTCCGTCAAACCGATCCACGGTTTCCTCGTCAACGAAACAGGTAGGTTCTCCTACACCAGAAGCGTTCCTGCCATGGCCGGATTGTCGTTTATCGTTGAAACCAGCACCGACCTGATCGGCTGGGAAGTCGATGCCGGCGCCTCCGAAACCATCACGGCTACCGAGGATCATGTGGAAACCGTCCGGGTCATCATTTCCCCATCCCTGCTCATCGAGCCGAGGCTGTTTGTCCGAGTCCGGGCCTTTCCAACCCACTCCTAACCCATCCGCAAATTCACCCTCGCAATCCACATTCTCACCATGAACACCACCCTGCTCTGCTGCTCCGCCATCCTCGCCATTCATAGCGCGCAACTTACCGCCGCTGCTCCCATCCAACTCACCAGCCCGAACGGCAAGTTAGCGCTTGGTATATCTACCGCCGACTCGGGAACCTTCGGCTACTCGCTGGATGCGCATGGGACGCCGCTCATTTCCCACTCCGCCCTCGGCCTCGATTTCGGCCCGGCCGGCAAAGCCCCTGCAAGCGGCTGGCAAATCGCAGATACCAAAACCCGCAACGTCGATTCCACCTGGAAGCCGCTTTGGGGAAAACGCACCGTGGTCCCCGATCGCTACCGGGAAGCCACCATCGAACTCACCGGCCCCGGTGCTCCCTTTGACCGCATCACGCTCACCGCGCGCACCTATGATGATGGCGTCGCTTTCCGCTACTCGATCCCCACGGACGCCAAAGGAAATGCCACCAAAGCCACCGCCGATCTCACGGAATACAACTTCGCAGGCGACTTCACCGCGTGGTTTTACAACCGGGAACAACACAACCTCGGCCCGGATAAACTCAGCACCCTCAGCGGCAATCGCGAACCGGTCATGACCGTGCAAGCCGCCGAAAACGCCTTCCTCGCCCTGCACGAGGCGGACCTCCGCCAAGGCGAGCCGCTGCAACTCACCAAATCCGGCCCGACCTCCTTCCGCGCGCTCACCGCTCCCGGCGAAATCGCTCCCGGCTACGCCGGTCCGTGGCGCGTGATCTTCTACGGCACCACGCCCGGCGCGATGGTGGATTCCCACCTCATCGAACTCCTCAACCCCGATCCCACCGGCGATTTCTCCTGGGTGAAACCCGGCGTCGCCGTCTGGGATTGGCGCATCAACGGCGCGGAAGTGCCCGATTTCAAATACGGCATGAACCTGCCGTCGTGGATTCGCATGGTCGATTTCGCGGCTTCTAACAATATCAAGCACCTCGTGCTCGACGCCGATTGGTATGGCCCGGAATTCGCCCATGATTCCGACCCGGTGAAGGGCGATAAAGCAGGCGACGTCAAGAAACTCATCGCCTACGGGAAATCCAAAAACATCGGCATCTGGCTGTATCTCAACGACGTCGGTGGCCGGCAATTCCCGCTGGAAGAAACCCTCGCCCACTACGGCGACTGGGGCGCGGCCGGGGTGAAATACGGCTTCATGTCCGGCAACCCGGAGGAAAAAAATGCCCGCACCCGCCTGATCACCGAACTCTGCGCGAAACACAAACTGCTCTGCAATTACCACGACTACCCCATCCATCCCTACGGCCAAATGCGCACCTACCCGAACGCGGTCACCCGCGAGTTCTGCTTCGCCCAGCTCGATGCCAAACGCGTCTTTGAGCCAAAAACCTTCGTTTCCTCCGTCTTCATCAACATGCTCGCCGGCCCGCTCGACATGAACAACGGCTTCTTCGACCTCCGCCAAGGTCCTACCACCCGCGTGGACAATCCGCTGGAATGCCCGTCCACCCTCGTCGCCGAGGCCGCCCGCACGCTCATCACGTTTTCCGGCGCCACCATCATCCCGGACATCCCGGAATTCTATCAGAAATACCCCGAACTGCTCAAATTCATCGCCAGCCAGCAACAACCGTGGCGCGAAAGCAAAACGCTCTCCGGCGTGATCGGCGAATCCATCGTGATGGCCCGCCAATCCGCAAAAGGCGTCTGGCTGATCGGTGCCGCCACCAACGAGGAAGCGCGCGAACTCGAAGTTAAACTCGATTTCCTCCCGCCCGGAACCTATCAAGCCACAATCGTCCAAGACGGCGAAGACGCCCACTATCAAAAAAACCGTGAAACCCTGCGCACAGAAAAACGCAAGGTGAGTCCGGCCGAAACCCTCCGCCTCA
>CALMKO010000100.1 GCA_937867415.1 uncultured Verrucomicrobiota bacterium
CCGCCGCCTGCCGCGAGTTCCTCCTTTCCCACCCGACCCTCCGCGAGGACCTGCCACCGACCAAGGACTTCCCCGATCCCGCCCAGGCACCCATCGAGCGCTGGGCCAAGTGGTGGCTCGAATGGCCGCTATCCCGCTGGATGGACGAGCAGGCCGGACGCCAATGGTTCAAGCGCGAGGGCGACCGCTTCCTCGCCGCCTTCCCGTGCCCGGAAAACCTCCGGCCCGACTTCGAATCGATGACCGCCGAGTTGGTGGACTACCGTCTCGCCCACTACGCGAAGACCCGCATCGAGAAAGCCGCCGAACTCAGCGCCGGTCGCTTCCTTGCCAAGGTCAGCCATTCCGGCGGCAAACCCATCCTGCGGCTCCCCACCGTCGAGGAACTGCCCGGTCGCCCCATCGGCCCGACGACCGCCACCCTGCCCGATGGCAGCCAGTGGGTGTTCAAGTTCGTCAAGATCGCCTGCAACGTCGCCTCACCGCTCGGCAGCGAGGAAAACCAGATCCTCCCGCTCCTCCGCGGCTGGTTCGGCGAGAACGCCGGAGCCCCCGGCACCAACTACCAGGTCGCCTTCACCCGGACCGACTCCGGCTGGGCCGTCGAACCCGTCGCCGTCGCCACTCCCTTGCGAATCGTGGAAGCCACCCCCGACACCGGGGAAAGCGCCGAACCCGAAACCCACGACCTCCCCGGCTTCACCGAGGCCCCCGCCGCCACGGACAAATTCACCCGTCTCGTCCCCGTTTATAGCCTCGAAGCCGCCGCCGGCCTCTGGGGCCCGGAAACCACCCCCGAGGAAATCGGCTGGGCCGCCCCCGCCGGAACCGCTATCAAACCCGGCATGTTCATCGCCCGCGTCCGCGGCCACTCGATGGAGCCGAAGATCCAGGACGGCTCTTGGAACCTTTTCCGCCCCTGCCCGGCGGGCTCCCGCGAGGGCCGCATCGTCCTCGTCCAGTTCAACTCCATGGGCGACCCCGAAAATGGCGGCCGCTTCACCGTGAAAAAATACCACTCCGCCAAAACCGTCTCCGAAGACGGATGGATGCACGAACGCATCGAACTCTTGCCCCTGAATCCGGACTACGAACCCATTCCGGTCGCCCCTTACGAGGGTCCGGAAATGGTGGTGGTCGGGGAGTGGGTGGCCTCAATAAACTGAATTATGGACCGGAGCAGCCAGCCACTTTCGGCTATCCGCCTCGCCTAATGCTTTAGGCTTTCCTCACCCCAACTACCTACTAATCTCCAAATCAAGTCATGCACTGGACCGAACACTTCGCAATGGGCGATTTCAGCTTTGCCACTCAGAAAACCATCTGGGCTGCGGCAAACCAGTCCGGCGACAGCAAGGTCGGTCACAAAGAGCCAATTGTCTGTCCTGGACAAACGAGGAACTTTTGGTAAAATAGCTGACGAGAATGACCCCTGCCCTAAAGTATATCGACATCTTCGCCGGCTGCGGCGGTCTTAGCACCGGTCTGCATTTAGCGGGATGGAAGGGAATGTTTGCCGTTGAAAAGAACGAGTCGGCATTTTCCACACTGAAGTTCAATCTGGTTGAGAAGAGAAAGCATTTTGAATGGCCGACGTGGCTTCCGATATTGAATTGGGACATCAAAGAGCTGCTCGACCAAAAAGCCGCCGAATTATCGAAACTGAGAGGGACCGTTGATCTGGTAGTTGGAGGGCCGCCTTGCCAAGGCTTCTCGACGGCAGGGAGAAGGGTGGAAGGTGATCAACGAAATAGCCTCGTTCACTCCTACCTGAAGTTGGTTGAACTCGTGCAACCTCGCGCAATTCTGTTCGAGAATGTCCGAGGCTTCACCATGAAGTTTAAGGCGAACTCACAAGGTGGGGTGGCCTATTCCCAATTGGTCACTCAGAAACTCCGAGACCTCGGCTATGGTGACGCCCGTGGGGAGCTCATCGACATGTCGGAATACGGCGTGCCGCAGCGTCGCCAACGGTTCATTGTGATCGCGACACGCGAAGGTGTAGCGGACGCCGTCTTCGACTCGCTTGATAACAGATGCGGTGAATACTTGGCAGAAAGGGGGATCCCCCGAAAAAACGGAGTAAAATCCGCCTTGTCAGATTTGCAGCGTCGTCATGGCACCATACCCTGCCCGGATTCCGCCGGGTTTCAATCCGGGATTACATCTCGTCCAACAACGGGCCTCCAAAAGCACTTACGGGTAAATTCTGCCGCGCATACGCCAGACAGTCACCGCTTCGTCAATCACACGGCTGACGTCGAAGAGGTCTTTGTGCGTTTACTCACTGGAGCGCCTCGGAATCGCTGCATCCTAGGCGAAGACCGGGAGCCTTATGGACTCAAGAAACGTAGCGTGACTGTTCTGGATGGAGATGAAGCCTCGCCAACAGTTACAACGATACCGGACGACTTCGTGCATTACTCGGAGCCACGGGTAATGACAGTCCGTGAATGTGCGCGTCTGCAAACCTTTCCAGACTGGTTTGAGTTTAAGGGGCCCTATACGACCGGCGGAAAGCAGCGTGTTCTGCAAACGCCCCGCTACACCCAAGTCGGAAACGCGGTTCCACCATTGTTTGCCGAGTTGGCAGGATTAGCTCTCAAGGAAGTTCTTTCAAATGGCTAAAACAGAGAACACTGAACTACACTTCGACGTTAGCAGCGGCCTGAAAAGCGTTCTCGGGAGCGAGCTGATCACCGATGACGAAGTTGCGATCTTCGAATTGGTGAAGAATTCGTTCGATGCCTCGGCAAAGAATGTCGATGTTTTCTTCGGAGAAGATACTATTATCATTGCCGATGACGGGACAGGAATGTCGATGGATGATGTTCGTTCAAAGTGGCTGTTCGTTGGATACTCTGCGAAACGTGAGCAGAATCGTGGAGAGGATTTTCGCGATGCAATCGAGGCGCGGAGGCGTTTTGCGGGAAGCAAAGGTGTGGGACGGCTTTCGTCAGACCGCCTGGGAGAGTCAGTGATCCTGCAAACCAGGGCCAAGAATGAGGTTTCTGGAACAGTTCACCGGATCAAAGTTGATTGGACAAAATTTGATAAGAATCACAAAAAGCGATTTGAAGAGATCGGGGTGGATTTTGATGATTCGGCTAAATCATTTGAAGTGCCGGATGAGGTGCGTCGACTCAAACATGGAACGGTGATAACCGTCGAGAACACACGGAAAGACTGGGGGCGAGCTGAGATATTAAATCTAAAAACCGCGCTGGCGAAGTTAATTAATCCGTTTGGAGCGACAGCAGACGGGTTCAAGATCAAAATTATTGCCCCCGCTGAAGTGGCGGCTGACAAAGATGCTGCCAAAGCTGCCAAGAAGGAGGGCCGTGAACCCCTTCAAGGTGAAGTCGCCAACGGTGAAGTAGGTAACTTTATTTTCTCTACTTTGCAGGAAAAGACCACTTTCATCGCTGTGGAGGTCAGTGAGTGCGGAAAGTTCTTGGAGAGCGCGTTGACGGATCGTGGCGAGCTGATTTACAGAATCAGGGAACCTAATCCCTATCATCGACTTGAGACATCAGGCTTCCGATGTGAGCTCTACTTCTTGAATCAATCGGCGAAACACACGTTCACTCGTCGGATGGGGGTCCGTTCTGTTGATTTCGGGTCTGTTTTTGTGTTCAGAAATGGATTTCGCGTTTTTCCAGTTGGCGAAGCGGGAGATGACTGGTTCAAAATCGATCAAAGAAAGGGGCAAGGCTATGCGAGGTTTCTTGGAACACGAGATGTAATCGGTCGGATCGACGTTGAAGGGGCAGAGGAGGATTTCAAGGAGGCATCTAGCAGAAATACTGGTTTGATCGAAACTGCTGCAGTCGAAGAATTGCGTAAATGTTTCGTCAGACATTGTCTTCGTCGGCTCGAACGATACGTGGTTCCTGTGACTTTCCCTGATACGGAAGACAAGCATTCTGATGATACGTCACGGCTCTCTACGGATCCAGGTAAGGCCAGAGTCGCGAGTGCCGTGGCGGGGCTTGTCAATAACAAAGATATAGAGCTTATTGACTACAGTAGGAATCTAATTGGAATTCTCAGCGAAAGATCAGAGGAGTTTGAGTCCTCGATAACCAGTCTTCGCGCAATTGCGGAAAGGACGAAGGATAGCAATCTATTTGCGAAGATTACGGAGGCGGAACGACGCTTTCAGGAGCTGAAAGCTCGTGAGGAAGCGGCAAGGCTTTTAGCTGATGACGAAAGGAAGGCGAAAGAGAGGGCTCAAGCACGCGCAGCTAAGGCAGAGGCAGCGGCGAAAGCGACGCAAGAAGAGCTTGAGGAGGAAAAGAAGCGGAACCTCTTCCTGTCCTCAATCGCGACGTTGGACACCGAGACGATCCTAAACCTACATCATCAGGTTACCATTTACGCCGTCGATATTCATCAGCAGCTTGAGAATCTGACGGTCGGAATTAAGGGCAAAACTTCAGTTCCAGTAAGCGAGATTCTTGATCGGCTGGAAAGCATCGCATTATTGAATAGCAAAGTGCTTGGCGTCGCTAAGTTTGCTACAAAAGCGAACTTCAGAATGAAGAGCGAGCGAATTAAGGGGCGGCTTGGAGATTACATTGAGCAGTACATCAACGGAATTGCGAAAAACTATCTTCCGTTTGGCATGCGGCGCGTTGAAGTTTCGAGTGACGGCAAAGGGTTTGAACAGAGCTTCAAGCCAATTGACATTTCGGTGGTCATCGACAATCTGATTGCGAATGCACGCAAGGCTCACGCGACGCGGGTCAGTTTCGAGGTCACTCACCCCCATGTTGGTTCCGTTTACGTCAAAGTGGCCGACAACGGTGACGGTTTTGCGCCGAGCATAAAAAATCTTGAACGGATATTTGAGAAGGGCTTCACGACCACCGATGGCTCGGGGTTAGGTCTGTTTCATGTAAGGCAGGTGCTCGGAGAGATGAATGGGACAATTGAAGCGCAACGGAATCTGCCAAAAGGGGCCGTGTTTCTAATTAAGATTTCAAAATGAGACTAGATTTTAATATTCTATGGGTGGAGGATCAGCCCACTAAGGTCAATTCCCAACGTGAGAGCATCGAGCGAAAGATGCGAAATGAAGGATTCAAATTACAGACCGAGTTCGTTAGTTCTGTCGAAGATGTCGAGAAACATCTTGGGGACAGTGTCTTTCGTGATCACGTTGACCTTGTATTGATGGATTATGAGCTCGCGGGGGCTGCGAACGGAGGAGATGGGCTTGAAGTTGTGCGGGAAAAGTGTCCTTTCAAGGATATTGTTTTCTATTCGGCAAAGGTGCCGACGGAACTCAAAAAGATTGTTGCGGATAACGAGATTTCGGGAGTTTTCTGCACCCATCGTAACGATCTGCCTGACACGGTTCTCGGGGTCTTCGGGGTGCTGGTAAAGAAGGTGCTCGATATTGACCATTCTCGAGGCATTGTAATGGGAGCGACGAGTGAGATTGATGACTTCATTGTCCGCGCCATCGAAGCAGTCTACCTACGGTGCGATGAGGCAGGTAAAGCTAGGTTCCTTGACATCATCAAAGCGGATATTGGAAAGATACGCGCGACGTTTGAGGAGGATTGCATGAAGCTTGAAGCGTTGACCGATATTGCGGAGCTGAAGTCTTGTCATCGTGTTTATAGTAGCATTAAGCGCCTCATTCTTCTGCGGAAAATCTTGAAAGAGACAGGCAGAAAAGATGTGGATCTAGCTGCGTTGGTTGAATACGAACAAACGAGTTCAAAGAGAAACATTTTGGCTCACGTGACGGTTGCAAGGAATGGGTTTTCTCGGCGGATTTTCGACAACAAAGGTAACGAATTGACGATTGAGGTCATGCGCGAACTGCGAGTTGAGCTACTTCGACATCACGAGTTATTTGAGGATATATTGCATCTATTGTCGGCCGAGGATTCCGGAAGTTCCGAGTGAACGTGACTTGTTTTGATTCGCAATCCTGCTAGGTCGTGCTGGTCAATATGGAAATTTGGTGTTTTCCGAGTCACGTGGTTCAACATTAGACGGGTGATTGCCTGCTAGGCAACGGCGCATATCGGTCCAGCCATTGTTCCCAGCCGCTCTGTGAACTCATTTTTCCCCGAAGCCGTGATCAGCAGCCGCTCCTTGGCCCGGGTCATGCCGACGTAGAGCAGCTTCATGTTCTGGGCGGCCTGGGTTTCCGAGGTTTCGATTTGGCCGAGGCCGATGA
>CALMKO010000101.1 GCA_937867415.1 uncultured Verrucomicrobiota bacterium
TCGGCTCCGAGCGCATCCATCAGGCCAAGCGCGCGATCGACCGCTACAATCAGGAACGGAACAATTTCATCGAGGAAATGGACAAGGTGCTCGTCGCCACATTGAAACCGCTCGAAACAGGTGTCCCTCGCAATTCCGAAACGCCGGGGATGATGATTGACCGGCTCTCCATCCTGGCACTCAAGGAATTCCACATGCGTGAGGAAACCCTCCGGACCGACGCCTCGGAAACCCACCGCGCAACATGCGCGGAAAAACTCGCGCGCATCATCCGCCAGCGCGACGACCTGACCCGGTGTGTGGGCGAACTGTTAGCAGATGTTGCCGCCGGGACCCGCACCTTCGCGGTTTACTATCAGTTCAAAATGTATAACGATCCGGCTTTGAATCCTCAGCTCTATCAAGGTAAGAAATAATTTCCATGAGTGAAAAAATTCTGATTACCGGCGGTGCCGGATTTATTGCCTCCCACTTATGCGAAGCCTTGTTGGCCGATGGCGCTGAAGTTACGATTATTGATGATTTCAACGATTACTATGATCCAGCCATCAAGGAAGCAAACATCGCAGGTTTTCGCGACCGGATCCACGTGGTAAAAGGCGATATCCGCGATGAATCACTCATTCAGTCATTGTTCGCGAAGACCCGGTTTGACAAAGTGTTCCATTTCGCCGCCCGCGCGGGCGTGCGCCCTTCCATCGCCGACCCCCGGCTTTATGTCAGCACCAATGTCGATGGCACGCTGAATCTGCTGGAAGGCTGCCGGAATACCGGAGTGAAACAATTTGTTTTTGCATCATCCTCGTCGGTTTATGGGGTAAATCCTAAAACGCCATTTGCCGAGTCAGACCTGATCCAACGAACGATCTCCCCATACGCTGCGACCAAGCTCGCAAGCGAGCAACTTTGTTCGACCTACTCCCACCTTTACGGAATCCGCTGCATCTGCCTCCGTTTCTTCACCGTATATGGTCCGCGGCAAAGGCCTGATCTTGCGATTTCCAAGTTCACCCACCGGATCATGGCAGGACAACCCATCGACCAGTATGGTGATGGGAGCACTGCCCGCGACTATACCTTTGTTGAAGATATCATCAGCGGCGTGATGGCTGCCGGCCGCTATACCGCCTCGGATTTCGAGATCATCAATCTTGGCGGTTCCGTCGCGAATCCTCTTTCCCAGTTGATTTCAGGTATCGAGGAAATCCTGGGAAAAAAGGCCGTGATCAACTACCTGCCTGAACAGCCTGGTGACGTTCCTGTCACTTTTGCGGATGTCGGCAAAGCACAGCGCCTTCTTGACTACAAACCTCTAACAACCCTCAAACAGGGTCTCCGCCGCTATGTGGAGTGGGTTGAATCCGAATGCCACTAACCCTCCAACTGGTCTCAGCCGCGAACTCCAAGTTCTTTCCCGGCCTGGTCACAGCATTAGGCAGTGCGGTGGCGTGTGCCAGCGGGCGGTTCAACTATCATATATCCGTCATTGACGGAGGTTTGACCGAAAACGATTGGATCCAATTGGATTCATGTCTTTCTAAAATGGCCTCGCACAAGGGAATCAACGTTTCCCTGGCACGGATCCCTGCAGCCGAGCTCTCGATATCCGATATGCCCACGAGGAGGGGTTCGCAATTGACTTATAGCCGCTTGTCCATCCCTTCCCATCTCAAGGTTCCCAAGCTCGTTTATATCGATAGTGATGTGTTATGCCTGAGAGGCATTGAGGAGTTTTGGACGAACTTGGATCACACGATCCTGGTTGCCGCCCGCGATCCGCTTGGAACGATCGGGCGTGACTCGTTTGTTCGCAGGAGATTGCCCTCCCGAACCCATAAACAACCCTACTTCAACGCCGGCATCATCGGTATCAACTGCGAACGCTGGAACCTGCCGGAAAATCAGCAGAAAATCAAAGCGCTGCTTCCTCTTGCCGATCAGTTTATCTATGCCGACCAATCATTGTTGAACTGTGTATTTCACAATGATTGGCGGGAAATCTCAGGATCTAACAACCAAGTGCTCACACTTGGAAACTGTGCGGGTCTGGATAAGTGCGAGCCAGCGACGAATTTCCATTACGTGGGTGCCAAGAAACCTTGGCTTGCCTCCTCCTCCAGCGCTTACAGGCATGCGGCCAACCTTTTATTTGATAAAATGTTCGAACGGATTTGCGGAGTCCATCCTCAGAAGCGGACCGTCGATGACCGGTCTTTGGAGAAAGTCCGCAACAAGGTCCGGCTTTATCGGATCTTTCTTCCGTCCCATAGCAAGGAATACGGTAAAATCATCGAGTCCGCCTTGCGACCTGAACCGATTGTGGACCGTCTATGGATGAACTGGATGGCTGCAAATGAGCCGTTGTCCACCACCGCCCTGAACCCGTAGATGACATGGTTCCTCTTTACATCCACCACCTAGGAAACTTTACTAACGACGTCGTCACCACCAATTCCCGATCATTTTGAAACACATTTTCTGCATGAAATGGGGCACCGCCTACGGTGCGAAGGATGTGAACATCTTGTATGCCATGGTTGCGCGCAACCTCAGTGGTGCGTTTCAGCTGACCTGTTTTACAGATGATTTCACCGGCATCCGGCCCGAGGTCAACTGCTTGCCGATGCCTCCGCTCGGGTGCGAAATCCCTGCCGATGTTCCCGGAAAATGGCCCAAAGTCGCCCTGTGGACCAAGGATCTCGCGGGCATGACCGGAGTTGCCCTTTTCATCGATTTGGACTCCGTGATTGTCGCCAACATTGATGCCTACTTCGATTATGGCAATCCGAACGATGTCATAACCGCCCGCAACTGGCTGAATCGGTTGAATAAGAGCGCCCAGACTTCCGTGTTCCGATTCCCGATCGGAGGGCATTCCTACATGTTGGAAAACCTCCAAGCAGACTCCGCTGCCGTTTCGCGGAAATTCCAATACGAACAAAACTACGTCACCCACAACATCCGAGGCGGCGTGAAATTCTGGCCTGAGCCATGGACCCGCCATTTCCGGGTCCACTGCATGGGAGCATGGCCACTCCGCTACCTCCGCCCGCCAATCATCCCCAAAAATGCCAAGATCATCACCTTCCCCGGACTCCCAGGTCCCGCCGATGCGATGCTCGGCCGGTGGACTGAAAAATCGGAGATTCGCACTCCAGTTGAGCATTTATCATGGGTGTGGCACCAACTGACCAACGGCAAAAAATGGGTCAAACAACTTTCTCGATATACCCAAAAGACGGATTGGATTTCCAAACATTGGTGTGAGTGAAATTTCTACACAATCCATCAGACCTCAGCCCCTGATCATCGCAAGCGCGGCGAATGAACGATATGGCATCGCTCTGGGTGTCGTGATGTGTTCTGCGCTTTTGTGTGCGGATGACCGTGAAGTCAAATTCTACGTGATTGATGATGGCATTCAGGAACTCACGCGAGAAATGATATCAGTTCGTGTTCGATCTCTGGCGAAAGCGCTTTGCTTGGACGTCCAACTCAAGTTTATTGATTTTTCGAGCCATGTTCTGCCTCCTCTTACGCCGTTACATGGGACGCTTACGGCCTATGCACGGATTTTTCTGCCTTCGTTGCTGACGGAGGACTCGGTTTTTTATGTGGATGCTGATATCATTTGCAACCGCCGGTTTTCTCTCTTCGAGGAAACAATCGAAAAGCAGCCTAAGGCCTTGTTGATCGGGTGCCAGGATCCGAAATTGAAAATTTTGAAGAATGACTGCCCTTGGGCAAAAGAAATCGATGTAGGCGACCACGAACTGCCCTATGTCAACACAGGATTTCTTTATATGAATCTCAAAAATCTTCGCCTGTTTGGTTTGGAGGGGAAGTTTTATGATTTGGCCAAAGATGGCAAACAAATGCGGTTTGCGGACCAAACGGCCTTGAATTTTTTGTGTCGGGGCCAAATCGCGTTAGCGGAGCCAGAATTCAATATTCTGTGGAGCCTTGGGCAAGGCTTCGATAAAGAATCGATCTGCAATATTCATTTTGTTGGCTCTGTAAAACCATGGGATCCCGCTCTGAAAAGGGACCGGCTGCCACAAGTGTTGCTTTTTCATTCAACAGCGCACTCTTTCGGCTTCGAGAGCACCAAATTTACAAATTGGGATGAAACACGCATTCACTTCGTATTCCGCTCAAGAACTTTGCTCAGAATGTTGTTTTACAAAATTGCATCGAGTGGAAAGTTTAAAAAGTGGCAACTCCGCTACAAGAAGTGGATGATCATGAAATCTTACACCAAAGCTTATAAGAACAGTCTTATCGAACGGACCAAAGTTTTGAGACAGATTGATTTTTGTTAGTTTGTTCCGCCGTAAGAGTCGTCATTCTGCGGAATTGACAATTTGTTACAGAGCGGAAGCAAATCCGGAAAACCTGACCTGTAGAAATCATCGGATTCTAAAAAGTCGTTGGTCTCCCGGATGAGACACTCGCCGTGTTTAGGCGCAAACCGGGTGAGTTTGAGTAGGACAGGAATGGCGATGGG
>CALMKO010000102.1 GCA_937867415.1 uncultured Verrucomicrobiota bacterium
CCCCGACACCGATGATTCGCCCCCCCCGAACCACCACAGATAGGATATTTGTTGCCAGGATGATCGCCGGAGCCGGCGTTTTCATGCAGCTTTGTTGCACCGCCCTTGCACAGAATTTCACCAGCCAAGCGGTGAACAATGGAGCGATCGGAATTGCGGACTTTCTGCCCATTGGGAATGGCTTGGATTTGGGGTTCGGGCCGGGACCCGGGATCAAGGGAGGCGCCGCGTATGGTGTCGCGGCGGAAACCATCTATGACTCGAACTTCCTGCTTCAAGAGAACAACACTTCGAGTGAATGGATCACCACGCTCACCCCATGGGTAAACTACCGGACGGACCCCGAGGGTGGAGCGCCGTTCTCAATGGCGGCGAACTATCGGCCGGTGATTCAAACGTTTTTGGAAAATTCTGATCTGAACGGAGTGAACCAATCCGCAGATATCTCGATGAACCTTGAAGGTTCCAAGACTCTGATTACCGCCTTCGGCAGCTATCTGGAAGTCGCCGCGACCGACCCGATTCTCAATCAATTCGTAAATGGATCTTTCCTGAACGGGGTGGTCACAGCGACTTATCAGGTCGCACCGCGGACCACGCTCTTTGCCAGCGGCGCGGCGTCCATCTCATCGTTCGAGACAACGGCGCTGGAAGGGGCCAAGATTTACACGACTGCTGTCGGCGCGCTGTGGGCTGCGACCGAGCGGCTCAGGCTAGGCCCGGCGATTCGCTATACCAGCGCCGCTTCGGATAACACGGGCGATAGCAGGGCCTTGGCGTTCTCGATCCAAGGCGAATACAAGGTTGGTGAAAAAATCCAAATCATCGGATCGCTCGGCTGGGAAACCATCGATGATTCGCGGGACGATGGCGGTGGTCGCTCTGGTATTACGGGGGGCTTGACCGCAAACTATGCCCTTACCGAGCGCTTGGCTTGGTCGAATTCCGTTCAATACGTCACAGTCCCGTCGCCCAGTGAGGAAAATTTTGTGGTCAACAACCTGTCGATCACCACGGCATTGAACCGCGAGCTGCTCCGCGCGAACATCGGGCTGGGATTGAGTCTGAATGTGGGCACTTACGACGGCGTGGGACCGGTGGTGACCCAGTTGGAGGACGATCGGAATTTCGGCATCTTCATTTCCTATCAAAGGAGGTTCTTGCATGATCGCCTAGAATTCGACTCACGCGTGCGCTACTCGGTCAACAGCGGCAACGTGGACTGGTCTCAAGTGCAAGTCACCGCAGGCCTTGAACTTCAGTTTTAGGGCGTCCGCACCGTCGCTCCGGGAATGGGAGTTTGGGGGCGGGAGGCAGGCTCCGAGGCTTGGTGTGGATTGAAAAGGTCTCTTAATTCTACGCTATCACGTAGTTATCTTTTGTCCGATTTCGTGCATGATCACAACGTCTGAGCGAATCGGCAGATTTTCATCCATGAGCCGACTCTTTCAGACATGCCATTCTCATCGATCATCTCCCCCCGAGATGAGGTTTCCATGCGGCCAATTGATGAATCAGTATTAGCAACACTGATCGCCTCATATGGGTCGTCCGAATCCTCAAACATACGTGATTTTCACCGAAAGCGAAGGAACATTTTTGTAAGATACTGCTCGCCTGAGTCATGTCTTTCCAGAAGCGTATTCTGTCCAGAGCCCAAGCTTTCAGTGAGATGAACTACATATACCCCTTGACCAAATTCCCGAAAATAGGTTTTAGTGTTGCGAGACGCTAATCGACCACGGGCGGCAGCGTTTGAATCGATTTTTTCCAGCCACCCAATACAGAATTCCAATCATCATGAAGCCCGCCCGATAG
>CALMKO010000103.1 GCA_937867415.1 uncultured Verrucomicrobiota bacterium
TCGAACTGTACACCTATCAGGCGCGGATCTGAGCGCGGTGATCGGCGAGGATGCCGAGGGGCTGGTGCGCTACAATCGCGGCCTGCTCGACGTGGCGCGGCACTACGGCTTCCAGCCCCGCGCCTGCCAGCCCCCAAGCGCCTGCTCCCAAAGCAACCCCCGCCCGTTAGACCAAACGCGCGTAACAAGCGCGCAGTCCCGCACGCCATTTCTCGAGGAATGTTAGATTTCTCACAGTGGCAGAAGCGGCCTCGATGTCGACGGACTCGCCGGTCTCAAACACAGCGAAGGCCTCACACTCTCGGCGTATCAACTCGTCCACCTTCGAGACCATCCGCTCCACCTCCTCACGCTTCAGTTGCGTCTCGCCCTCTAACAGCGCCCGAACCAGGGCGGACTTCGCCTCTTCTCGTTTCCGAATCAAGCTCTCCGCGCCCTGCGTCACCCTTCCCACCTCGGAAAATACATCCATCAATGCCGTATCGATCACCCCACGGACGACCGCAGGCGTGCCGCGAAGCTCCATCCACAATTTCAAACGCCCCGCCGGACTGGTTAACACCGCCAGCGCCTCACGCAGCGCCGTAAACTCACCCTCACCACCGCCGGCATCAGGATGCGCCCGCTTGCTCGACTCCCAAAAAATCCCCTTCAAAACATCCTCTTCCAGCATCAAGCTCGGCACGATGCCCATCTGTTGAAATGCGTCCTTCATGTGCCTGACAAACTGCCCCGCTTGCACCCGTTCGGTAAAGTACCACCCACGGAAATCATCCATTTCCTGTATTTCATCCTCAAAACCGCAAAAATGCCCAACGATGGCCGCTTTTGGGACCAACTGGCCGAAATCGGGTGCTCAAATTCCTTCCGTTCTCCTGATTTTCAGGTAAGTTGATCTTGTTCTCAGCGAGGTCAGCCTCCCGGGAGCTCCTGCCACCAAGTGCTGGGTCACCTGCTTCGAACGAACATCCGGGGGGAAGTTCACCGAACAAGATCCAAGCCAAGTGGTTGAAGAAAAAAGCGCGCTTTGCGAGATCCGGGGGGATATCCAAAGCGCGCTTTTCTTTTAATGCCCGCTTGGCATTCCAACCACTCCCCTCTCCGATTTGAAATCCCAAATCTCCAATTCATGACCGGAGGCTTGCAATCAAAACACCGCAACCCAAACAGGAGGCCCGAGACATGGGAAACCGGCAAAACCTACCTCACTCCCAGCTCATAGAAATGAAACCGAAATCACAAAACCAAACCCCTTCAGAAAAAGTCATCAGCCACTTTTACAGAAAAAAATTTGCGTGACCGAAGGGATTACCATCGCAAGTCCCCTACTCGGATTGATGAATGAAATTCCAAGGCCAAACCAACGCCGCCACTACGGCTCGGATGCACACGCTGATCCTTGGTCATACAGGACACCTTTGAAGGTGGTTCAACAAATAACTCCCTCTACCCAAAAACGATAGATCGCAATCGAACATCGCCAGAAATCCTCAAACCACAAAAATATAGCGAAGCGGCCGTACGCTTTCCCCCCCGGGTAGCTCAGGCCACTCCGCTATATCTATAGTTTGGGCCGAAGCCCGTCCGACCTGCCAGCCCCCCCGGGCAAAACAGATCGGAAATCATCCAGAAAGCTGAGGTTAAGAAATGGTGAACTCCGCCGCGGTGGCCAGGATTATGAACCCCAGCGACCGCGGCATTGTTTACTGACGCCCCCTTACAAGCACCATTCCTTAATTGCTCAAGAAATTCTGTATAAATCGTTTTCACAAACCTAATCCATGGCCGGAACTGCATGAACCCTTCCGGCTGGCGAAAGGCTATGACCGGAGAACGGCCCCCGACAACGCGAAGATCGAACAATGAGCGCAGAGCTAGTGCAAAACTTGCATTTCGACGAAACCCCACTCCGAAATCTATGGAATTACCGGCCGAAACGGCTACCGGACGATCGGGTCAACGACGAGCAACCGGCAAGGCCTCTTCTTGAAACCCGGTCCCGAAAATGCGGTTGGAACAAAACAATTGATCCCGTGTTTTCCGTTTTCGCCGATTGCAGAATACAGCTGAATGAACGGCACCCAGCACTGATATCATGTCTCCGCCCCACGCAAACGAAGCGCTTATCTTCGACCTGCTTTCAGTCGATGTGTTTTCAAACATTCTTGCAGGAACTCCCCGGCGGTGACCCATGGCTTCCAAGAGCGGCAACAGCCCGGACCACATCACCCTGGCCGGTGCGCAGGTGCAAACTTTTCATGGGCGTCTGGATACAATTGGATCGCTCTTGCCGATCGAACGCATCCATCCTCGCCCCGATGAACGAAACAGACACTCCAATTCCTGGAAATCCACAAGTAACCCCTTCAGGGATTCCAGACAGCACCCTGGCTCCTCTCAGGGACTCCTTGCTCAGTCACCCGCTCTACAGCAAACTGGGCAGTCTGGGTGCGCTTCAAATCTTCATGCAGGATCATGTCTTCGCCGTCTGGGATTTCATGTCTCTTCTCAAGGCGCTTCAACGCGAGTTGACCTGCGTCCAGGTCCCCTGGCTGCCTGTGCCCGAACCTCGACTTGCAAGACTGCTGAATGAAATCGTGTTGGGAGAAGAGAGTGACGTCACCGAAGACGGTGAGGCCATTGGCCACTTCGACCTCTATCTGCGTGCCATGCGTGAAGCTGGCGCGGATACCGGACCGATCGAATCCTTCATCGCCCACTTGCGCGGCGGATCGGACCTTGAGTCCTCGCTGACCGCCGCCAGTGTCCCGCACCACGTCCGGACTTTCGTGCAACAGACATTTGCCGTGATCCAAGGAGGCAAGGTCCACGAAATCGCCGCCTCATTCACTTACGGCCGCGAGGACCTGATCCCGGCACTCTTTGGTGGCATCGTCGAGAAAGTGGATGACCATTCAGGAGGAAAACTCGGCACTTTCCACTACTATCTCCAACGCCACATCGCTCTGGACGGGGAGGAACACGGCGCGCTCGGGCGTGAGATGGTGGCCCTGCTCTGCGCCGGTGATCCAACACTCGAGCAGCAAGCGCTTTCCGCAGCTGCCACCGCGCTTAACTCTCGTATCATGCTCTGGGACGGGATCGGGAGACAAGTGGAAGCTGCGGGATATCATACTGATTAGACCCATTCCCAAAAACGAGTTCCGTCCGTGCTTGGTTTGAGGTGCCACCAAATTCGCCCGATCAGATTGAAGTCGGGGCTGTAAAGGTCGGAGATGGCTCGCTGTAAGGTGATATCAATGCCAGGCTATACGGGAACCCCTTCGAATGTAAGGGCACGACTCAAAAATCAGGCCGATGTTTCGCGTTCGATCAATCCCGTCTTCTCGCGTTCAATTACCAGCACGATCAGCCACATCCACACGTAGGTGCCGACAAAGGAGACGCGTTGGAACAGGCCGACCCATTCCGGATACCACTGCGAGCCGAGGATCCCAGTCAGCAACAGCCCGAAGGCCACGCCATGGATGCCCAGCCAGCGCTTCCCGCTGGAGGCGCTTTTGCGCCAGATGAAGAAGGCTCCGATCATCGTCACGATCATCATCAACCACGCCGGCTTGATTCCGCCGAGGTGCAGGCGGTCGGACTGATGGGTTTTGAGAAACTCCCCAACCGTCGTGTTCTTCGGCACGGGCTTCCCGGTGACTTTCAGATAGGCACGCCAAATCTCATCCCGCGATTTCTCCAACGGCCCCTTGTTCAATTCCTCCTGAAGCCGGGTGATGGTCACCTCCGGAGATTTCACCGGGTAGAGCGCCACTTCCGTCATTTTGAACATCGCGATGGCGGCCGCAGCGGCGACCACCCACGAGACCAACGTGCGCTGACGGTTCGCCGCGTGCCAGGAAATGAAGCCGAGGACGAATGCGAACCCGTAAATGCAGGCGACAATCGCCCACCATGCCGGACTGCGATAAGCGTAGTCGCTGACGTAATTGGTGATCGGATTGAAGGTCGCGTGAGTCGCATAGTTCCACGTCACCCCGATCGCCAGGAGATGGCCGTAAACCATGAGGGGCGGCAGAAGCCACAGGATTATTCGGAAGAGTCCCATGTTGATCGGGTTGGATTACAAGTTTGGCATTTCCTGAATTGGGGCGCTATTGCGTGTCGATGTGGACGGGCTTTCCTTCAACAATTCAGATATTCGGTTCAACAATTGCGGCCTTAGCTGCGCGGACTTCCTTAATCCCAGACTGCATCAGGGACAGGATGATGATCCAACCAATAATTCCAAGAAACAACTTGAACCCAATGCCGCCGGTCATTTCACCTATAACTGGAATTGTAAGGGGACTATTCCATGCCATGTGTAAGCCTGCAATGATAAGGAAAATCCTTAAAAAGCGAAAGTCTGCGAGCATGGACCATTCGAATTTTTTATCCCCTTTCACCCGCCAGAGAGCAGCCGCTGTAGCGGCTGTCCAAATCGTGTGCGTCAAGGGAGCTAGGAACGCTCGCATGAACATTGTTGTTTCCGATTGAATACCATTCGAATCCGTGAGAAATCCTTGAATGAAGGTTACGAAAACATACCCGGCACTTTCAAATGCCGAGAATCCGGTTCCCACCGCGGCCCCAAACAACAAGCCGTTGAGGGTCCATCCATATTTGATCCACTTTCTTGTAAAAAATATAACAGCCAGTAGCTTGCCCGTTTCCTCAACAAGCCCAGCAGACATGGCACCCATCCAAGTTTCCAATTTACTGTACTCAAATAGAAATAGACTCACAATCAAGGACAGCCCCCCCCCGAGAAACATTAGAGATAAAGTGCGGTAGAACGAAACGTTTTTTAGGATGTTAGCTTCCATAAAGAAGACAAGGACCGCGAATGGAATTCCGAAACAACCGACAAAAATCCAACCCGGAATGAGGTTAGGGTTAGAGAACCTGGCAAGAGCGTAATAGAAGCCGACAGCAGCGAGCATACTCATTCCAAGTAGACGCACGAAAGCCCAGGGCGTAGGCCAATCTGCAACCACTTCTTTCAGCGGAGGTGTCGTCTGGGCGGTTCCGGCAATAAAGTGTTCTTCAATCTCTTCTGGGGTATGTTTCTTGAAGACTTGGGAAAATAATCCTCCGATGCTGAATCCTTCCAACTTCTCAAGACCGGATGCCTGACTCACTTTTCCTGCAAATCCCGAAAACAGATTGTCTCCATTTTGAGCTGATTGTTGTGGGTTCGGCAGCTTCCCAAATGAACCCAAAGTTTGCCAATTCTCATTCCCTTCCAAAGCAATATGGGTATCAGATGTGATAATCCCGGCATTTGCCATTTGATCCAAAGCGCTTTTTGTGA
>CALMKO010000104.1 GCA_937867415.1 uncultured Verrucomicrobiota bacterium
ATCAAAGCAATTTTCATAGTGCGGATGCAGCTTATAGTTTTTCCCATCCAGCCGCCTTGCTGATCTTGCTCTTTTGCTTCATTTTCGCAGACGGAACGAGTTTGTTTAACTGGTCAAACGGCAGATGGCAGCAGGCATCAGCTCGACTCGGCTCACCGTCACGTACTGGCCGCCGCGCAGCACGCGCTCTCCGCGCACCGTCACACGCCCACGCCGCTGCCCGGTTTTCGCATCTACCACCCCGCCGCCCCCTGCCGCCGGAGTAGCCAAACGCGGAGACGCTGGCTCGCATCTATCTGGCCGACGCGCCGCAGCGAGAATCGGGGCGGGTGCTGGAGGCGTTGATCGATGTCCGAGCTGGAACGCGAGCTTGGCTGGAGACCAACGGCCTACGCCAAGATTCTGGGGTGATGCGGTGCTTCCGGAGAGCTGGGATACGCGGATGCGCGGATTAACGGGCAGGCGTGAGCAAAGTCTCCAAGGCGGCCACGAAGGCCTCCGGTTCCTCTTCGTGCGGCCAATGCCCCGCGCCAGCAAACGTCGTCACGCGCGCCTCCGGCCACGCTGCGCTTAGCCTATCCAACGTTGTCGGCGGAAAGGCCGAGTCCCGCAGCCCCCACAAGATAGCAGGTCGCATACGCGCAAGCTCCGCCCGTCTCTCCCAAAGCGACGCATAATACGCGCTCGATCCCAGCAGCGCCTTTGCCAGCGCGAACAACACCCGCTCCCGCGAATCTGCGTCGGGGAACACCGCCCGATACTGCGTATGCACCGCCTTCGTGAGCTTTCGGCGGTCCCCATACGCCGAGGGCATGATCAGCGTGAGCGACGCGTTGCAGCTGCGATACAGCCAGCGCCCCAGCCCCCCGCTAGCGAGGGCCGCCTTCCGCCGCATCCCCGCGTCGTCCGCAAACGACCATAGCCATGTGTTGACCAAAACAAGACGCCGCACTCGCTCAGGATTCTTCAAGGCCCAGTCCAACGCGATTGGCCCACCGAAATCATGCACCACCAACGTGACTGCCTCGCCCTCCGCCAACACCGCTTCCATGCACTCGCCAAACCTCCGCGCATGAGCCTCGGGAGAATAATCCGCCCCCGCCGGCCGCTCTGACAATCCGAAGCCCAGGTGATCCGGCGCGATCACCCGCCGCTCCCCTCGCAAAGCGAGGATCACCCGGCGCCACTCGAAGCTCCATGTCGGCGTGCCATGCACGAGCACCACCGTCTCGCCCTCGCCTTCATCGACACAGCTTAGCTCGCCGTACCGCGTGCGCACACGCCGCGGCTCGAACGGATACTCGGCTCGATCCAACCAGTCGGGAAATTTCATCCCCGAGATGAAAGCGCGTCAATCAATATCGTCAAGTGAGATTGACGATATGTCCATTTCCCTCCGCTCCACCCGACTTGCCAAGTCCCAGCCTGGATCGCAAATCCGCGCGTGTTCGCCGCCGATATCGACAAGCTTGCCTCCCGGTCTTCCGTTCGCTATCCAAGACAGGCATGAACCATCCGGAACGTCTTGCTCGCGCACGCACCGACAACTTCGGCCATGTGCTCATCGCCTGCGCCCGCCGCCTCGACGAGATTGCGCAGGCCCGCCTCAACGCCCGTCGCGGCGGCGCACCGCTCGCCCGCCCCTCGGTCATGCGGCTCTTGCCTTTTCTGGACGTTTTCGGCGTGCGTCCCGCTGAGCTAGCGCGTCGGCTCGATGTCTCCAAACAAGCCGTCCACCAGTCGCTCGCCCCGCTCCTGACCGCCGGACTCGTGACCGACGAGCCCGATCCGGCCGACGGTCGCGGGCGTCTCATAAAACTCACCCCGGCCGGTGCCGCCGCGTTCTGCGAAGGTCTCGACACCCTCGCCTCCTTTGAGGACACGCTCGCTCCGCTTATGACGCAGCCGAGTTTTGAATCCACATTCACCGGCCTGCGTCGCATACTCTCTCTCCTGGAAGACCCTGAGCTGTTTCCGGAAGTTTCCAGCCTTCCAAAACAGACACATACCGCCGTGAGACGGTGAGCGGGCTTTCGGGATGTGATGCTTCCTTCGCACTTGCCCGCGAGTTCGACTGGCGCCCCACGCTCTAATCCAAATCCCGGGGCGACGCTCGGGATGTCAGGGCTCGAAGGGCTCGTCCGCGCGGCGGGCGTGTGGAGCCTGTTCGTCGAGGGACTTTCGGTAGTGGATACCTTCCATAAACCGCGGCCACTCGGGCACGCGGGGCACGGGGTCGGTCTTCTCCGGCAGGAGAGACCACAGGGCCGGGTGATACCAACACAGGTCGTGCCCCTGCGCATCACGATGCGCGCGGATACCTGCGCGCAGGCGTTTAACTTCATCGATCAGCGCTTCGCGCAATAGTTTTTCGAGATCGTCGTCCATAGGTTTTCATAACGGACACCGCCGCTGGGTGAAGGCTGGGACAAAAGAGCCGCGTTATGTTTTCACCGCACCGTATCTGCTGCGGCAGGCGTCAGCTCTACCCGGCTCACCGTCACGGCTTGGCCACCGAGTAGCACGCGGTCCCCGCTCACGGTCACCCGCACCACCCCGCCGCGCTCGCTCGCCTGATACGCGGTGAACTCGTCGCGCCCCAGCCGCGCACGCCAATACGGCCCCAGCGCGCAATGCCCGGAGCCGGTCACCGGGTCTTCGTTCACACCCGCGTCGGGCGCGAAGAAACGAGAGATGAAGTCGTAGCGTGCGTCACCGGAGAGCGCGGTCGCGACCACACGACCGGGCTTCAAGCGCTTGAGTCGGGCGAAATCCGGCGTCAGCGCGCGCACCTCGTCGGCGGTCGCGAACTCCGCCACCCATCGGCATCCGGTGTTCTCGACAAGCGTCGGCGACGCTCCCAGGCCCGCGATCAAGTCCTCTGGTGCTTCAGCGGCGCGCCCGGGCAACGCGGGGAAATCCATCTCGATCCATGCGCCGTCTTTTCGGCACGTCAGCCAGCCGCTCAAGGTGTGGAAGCGAGCGATCTCCTGGGTGCTGAGCACGCCGGTTTCCCAGAGCACATGGGCGGCGGCCAGGGTCGCGTGTCCGCACAGTTTCACCTCAACCGCTGGGGTGAACCAGCGCAGGGCAAACCCGCATTCGATCGGGTGCAGATAGGCCGTTTCCGAGAGGTTCATCTCGCGCGCCAGTCCTTGCATCCATGTCGGGTCGGCCGGCCCGGGCAGCAGGCATATCGCCGCCGGGTTGCCCGCGAAAGGGCGGTCGGTAAAGGCGTCGACGACGTGCAAAATCACGCCCGATGCTTCGGAGCTAAGATTGCTTGGAATGGGAGTGTTTTCATGAGAAGTGTTTTGTAGTTAAACAGGCGGATTAGGTGAACAGGCGGATAACGTAGAACCCACCCGCGAGGCCCGATCCCCAAATCCAGATGCGGGATGTTGGATTATCGAACCGGTAGTTCGGAGTTCGGAGTTCGGGGCCAGAAAAAGTGCAGCGCCACATGGACAACCGAAAAAATCGCCACGCCAACCTGGAGGCCGCGCGAGGCTGCGTCGGTGATCGCATACAACAACATGGCGAAGAACGGCAGGTGGAGCACGAGAAACCACGGGGCCGCCTTGTCGGAGTCCAACCGGCGCAGAAGCGGAAAAATCTCCCACTCGTGTCGGTGGATGGCGTCGGCCTCGTGCATGCACAGAAGCAGGACGCAGGCGAACAATGCGACATCGCTCATTTCAAACCTGATGACTCAGGCAGGATTTTTTTTGGGGGAAACCACTTCGGAGAGAACGAAATGTAACTCACCGATTCGGGACAATGCAAATTGGGCCGATCAAGCGTCGTTATCGTAACCGACATGTTTTTCCCATCATCATCGATTGCGAACAAGGAACTGCCGCACCGGGAGCAGAAAGACCGCTGCGATCTCGGCGACGATTTGAACCTGCGCAACAGATCCTGAGGGTCAAAAAGCTGGAACGAAGACTGGGGAAAATCCACCCACGCGACAGCGGGCGCACCGCTCCACTTCTGGCAATCGTCGCAACAACAATAATGCGGCCAATCCGCTGCGGCGGCAAAAGTGAATTCAATACCTCCGCACAAGCAGCGGCCCGAGTAAGACGGCGAGGAACTACGCTTTACCATGGTTTCTTTTAACTGTGGAGATGGTTAAGGTGTGGCAGTAGGTAGCTGTTAGGATCCGATGCACCCACACTTCCAGATAAGCATGTTCCATGCCAAAAGCTCGCGTCTGGGCGGTGAAACCGACTTTCAGATATTGTCACCCTACGCGACCAGCACAAGCCGGGACGTGGTGATGGAATTGGGCAACTGCACCCTAACTGCCCCAACGCGCGGATCACCCGGCGCCACTCAGCACCACCGTCTCCCCCGCGATTACAGCGACGCAGCTTATCTCCCCGTCCCGCATGCGCACGCGCCGCGCCTCGAATGGATATCCGGCTCTACCCATCCAGCCGCGGGAATTCATCCCTGTGAACAAAGGCCGTCCACGCTAGATCGTCAAATACGACTGACTACATGGCCGGCCCCTCACTGCGCCCTGACCCGCAAACGCCGTTCTCAAGCTCTAGTCCGCGCGTGTTCACCGCCAATATAAACAAGCTGGCCTCCCGATCTGCCGCCTGTTATCAAAGTTCGGCGTGCAACATTCGGAACATCTCGCTCGCTCGCCCACGGACAACATCGGCGATCTGGCCCTCTTTTCAGCACCGTCTTGGGACAAAAGAAGCGGCTTTGCTCACTTTGCACTAATCGAAAAAGAGGCATCTTTATCCGAAGGAAAAACCGGGTTGTCCGTGGTTTCGTGGGTGACAATGAATCTATTGATCAAGTGAGGGTTATTGTCCAGATTGAACGAGATTCTTCCATCAACCAGGCGCCCTATTCGCTCCGCGACCAGGTGATTGCTTTTCGCTCGAACCGCCCAGTTAGCGCCATCGCCTCTGATCGCCCACGCCCAGTAGTTCCGACCACGCTCGCTCGTGTCAGAGACTTGAGGCAAGAGAATGACTCCTCTTCCATGCTCAGGTATCCATGCAACAATGATTTGAGCATGATAATATTCGAAAGGAAAGTGTTCGAAGAGATGCAGGTCATATTGATTGGAATGAGCTTTAGGTTCTACATTCTCCTCGAAATTCAACGTTAGCTGATCAAACAGTTCCTTGCTGCCGCGCTGCAGACGAACATTCTGCACCTGGAGAATCAGCACAATAACCAGAAGCAGAGCAATCAAGATGTTTTTTATCATGGGATTCTCGTGATTGGGAAATAGTAGCCTCACAGAATGCATCCGGCGATGTTTTGCTACTACCAAGCCAGCGCGGCAACCCGGCGGTGGAGCAAGTGGGTTCGGTCGCTTTACCCCAGTGCGAATGTCACTCACGGCTGCGCCTCCACGCGGATTTCCGTGCGCACTGAGTTGGCGATGAAGCAATCCGCGTGCGCAGCTTCGTGCAGGTGCTCCAGTTCCGCTGCCGACGGCACGCGCTCGCCTTGCCAGTCGATTTTGGGGCGCAGGGTCACCTCGCTGACCCAGAGTCGGCCGGTGGCGTTTTGGGTCATCACTCCCTCCGCCGTGTCTTCGTAGCTGCGCACCGCGAAGCCCGCTTTTGCGGCGATGAAAAGAAACGTGAGCATGTGGCAACTCGCCACGCTGGCGACAAAGGCTTCCTCAGGATCCACGTTGGCGGGGTTAGACCAAGGCGCAGGCACCACATGCGGCGACGGCGAGGCCGCCACCTCGATGCCGCCGTCGAAGCGCCAAGTGTGCTCGCGGGAGTAGCGGCCGGAGCAAAACTCCAGCGAAGGGCGGTTCCAGTGAATGACTGCGGTGTGGGTGGACATGGCGAGTAATCAGGTTCGTTCACTCATCAGCGGAGTTTGAAAGCGCGTCGGCTGGGATGCGGTTCATCTTGGAGAGTTCATTCATCTTTACTCAGCATCCGGTCGGCAGTGGGACCCGCACAATTCTCTGCACGCGCCACTCTTGATCCTCACGGAACGAGATTCGCAGCAAAAGGTGCGTGGCCATCACGGACGGGCGCTTGGGATTCCAGTGCTTTGCCTTATCAACCCAATGCTGGGTCTCCTCGGGAGAGAAATTGAATTTTCTCAAATGCTCGCGGATGGCTGTAGCTACATCCTTTCTGGAGACTTCGGGAAATGGCAAGTCGACGGGTTGAGGATAACCACTGATGATGAACTTGCCATCCGGCGCCGCGGATAACGACGTCCACTTCGTGTAGCCATGGACCCAGTCAGTCAGCTCAATATGAGGGCCCTCTCCAGTGAAACTGGCGGAGGTTTCGAAGCAGACCTCAATTCGGTGTTCTCTCGGGCTAAGAAGTTCGAGAGTGGCATTCCGATTGAAGATGTCGAGCGTCTCAGAAAGTTGATAGGGTTCCGACCCTGCAGAAATCGGGATCGCCCGCTCCTCGTTAACGAGCTTGGCGATGATGTTTTGTGATGCTGTCGCCTCGCCTTGCGATGGCAAGGTCGGTCCGAACACTAACAATGAGAGCCACGCGAGACGAGCGAAGCGCGAATAGGCGATGGTCAGCGGAGTGCGGAGGGGTGGTGTGGTATTCATGAGTAGATGGCGTCTGCTGGGATACGGAGAAGAGAGATGACGAGCCCTCGCGGCTGGCCGTTGACGACCGCGATCTCGCGGAGATGGCCAGCCTCCTCAAATCCAAGCCGCCGGTTGATGCGGCGGGTCGCCTCGTTGTGGTCAAAGTGCATGCTCACGAGCGTGGTGACGCCCAATTTCGGGCAGTGCTCGATCATGCGGCGCTTGAGTTGGCTGCCGATACCTTGTCGCTGAAATTCGGTCCCGATGTAAAGACTGACCTCCGCCGTCGCATCGTAGGCCGGACGGCCCGCATAGAAGGAGGTGAGGCCAATCCAAGCAACGATCTGTCCATCCAGCTCAGCGACCCAGAGCGGACGCTTCAGTGGGTCGTGCTTTCGGAACCAGTCCACACGCTCGGCGACGGTAACGGGTTTTGTGTCGGCAGTCGACCACGCTCCGGGAATGGAATGGTTGTATATGTCCACGATGGCCGGGAGGTCGGCTTCAATAGCATCCCGGACGCGGAGTTGAGCGAGAGCAAGTCGTGGGCCGGCCAATGGCGGCGTGCTCGGCATGGAGGTCTTTGTCTCTTTTGTCATTGGGGTTCCTCGTTGTTGTTGTCACTTGCTCGTCGCCAGACGGACTCCCAAAAAAACAAACAATGCACCGACTGTGTGGTTCAGGAGTTTTTCAATCCTCGTGGTGCGGCGGAAGCTCTCGCCAAGGGAGGACGCGAACCAAGCGAGCCCGAGGCACCATAGGGTGCCGGTGGTGATGAAGCATAGACCCAGTGTGATGAACGCGGCGGTTTTGGCAATGCTCTCCGGCGCAATGAACTGAGGCATCAAGGCGAGGAAGAAAAGGGCCACTTTCGGGTTCAAAATATTGGTCAACAGTCCCTGTCGATACGCGGGCCAGAAACCCGAAGATGCATCACTGGCAGGTGTCGTCGCAGGTCCGCCACGCGACAACAACATCCTGGCACCAAGATAGGCCAGGTAGGCCGCTCCAGCGATTTTGATCAACAGAAATGCAGAGGCCGAAGCAGCAAGGAGCGCGGATAAGCCAAAAGCAGCGGCAAGCGTGTGGACCATCGAACCGGTGGAGATACCAAACACCGACGCCACGCCCGCAGCACGGCCTTGGGCCACGCTCCGCCCAACGATGTAAAGAGTGTCCGGTCCCGGCGTGAGGTTCAGCAGAATGCCGGTGAGTAGAAAAAGGCCGAAGTCGTGGATCCCGAACATGGGCGGTTAAGTTACGGAGTGAATTCCGAGTTGAGGCCGGTCTGTGGCTTGGTTTGCCGGGCTCCACTCTGACGCCGTTTGTGCGTAAATCGCGTGGTCCACGCTTCTCCCGTAGAGTTGCTCGGCCTCATGCAACAGACCTTCGAGACGGAAACCCAACCGTTCCGCCACCGCGCGGCTTCGTGCGTTTCCCGTTGCAGCGTAAATCGTCTGCCGGCGCAGTTTTAACTCTGAAAATCCATACGCGACGAGTGCGCGGTTGGCAGCGGTCATCAGCCCCCGCCCCTCAAACTCAGCGCCCAACCAATAACCAATGCGACCAGTCAAGTTGGCGCAATCAATCGTGTTGTAACCGCCCACCCCAGCGATCCTCCCGTCATGCCAGAGGCATAATGCCAAACCCGTTCCCGCCTCCGCCTGCTTGAGTGAAGCCTCGATATTGTTCCGTGTATGCTCCACCCCAGTGCAATGATCAAGCCATGGCAACCACTCCTTCAGTCGTTCACGGTTGACATCGA
>CALMKO010000105.1 GCA_937867415.1 uncultured Verrucomicrobiota bacterium
TGCCCGTCCTCGGCGGTAGAAGGCTCAATGCCAAGGCGCGCTTCCTCGTCAGCGATGTGCCCGGGCAGGCAAGTTTCATCCTCGACGACGTCACCGTCTGGGGTATTTCCCTGCCTAACGACTGGCTCGCCGGCCTCAAAGGAAAAGACCTGTTAGGTCAGGTGCTCGGCGGCGGGCAGACCGGCAAGGTTCCCGGAGTCGAGGAATTCAAGGTCGAGACCGGCAAACTGCTCATCCGCCTCAAGGAATGAGGAATGATTTCTAACGGCCGAAGTGCTTGAGCACCTTGGCCACCGCGTTTTCCGGGGTGAGCCCGTGAAGCTCGCGCTGGATCTCGGGTTTGCCATGCTCCACGATTGGTTCAGTTTTTTATAATTTGAAAATTTGCTTGTCACCCCTCAGCCAATGACTTGAGATGTCAACGTTTATCTTGACAAGTGGGGAAGTTAGAAATCTCGCTTACAGCGGTCGACATCGACCGCAACGATGCTGCCAAACCGACCGAAAGGCCGGGGAGGCAGCGGCGCATGTACAAGCTGACTCCACGGGGAAAGCCAAAGGCCGTTGCAGTCGTCTGTAAGCGACTTTCTTACCTCCCCGTCCACCAGGAAAGGACAATCAACAAACCTCCTTATGAAACTGGTCTTACTTACCTTACTCGCACTGGTGAACGGCCACGCTGTTGTTTTCTCCCAAACCGAGAAACCCATCACCGCCCGCATCCTCGGTGAAATCCCGGACGGCACCCCACCGCCTCCTGAGCCACCTCTCCCCAAATTCATCGTCCCTGCCGAAAACGTTCTCGCTTCCAAATCCATCCAGCAAGGCGGACGCCAGATCACCTTCCAGAAAATTGCCCCCATCGCGCTCCCCCCATCCGTCATTGCTCCGCCAATTGATATCACCGATCCTGCCATCCAAGCTCGTGTCGCCGATTTCCGGGAAGACACTCCAGCCGATGAATTCCTCCTCGTAGGAGCCACCATTTTTAAGCTCAAAGACGCTGCCCCTGTCACTCTGGTCAACACCTGGCCACAGGGCCAAGGAGAACCCACCGTCTTCTGGTCCTCTGCCGACTTCGGGCTTCTCTCGGGATTTTCCTCCTACGTCGGATCCGACGAAATCACCCGCAGCCTTTTCATGATGTGGAGCGCCTCAGAACATGAAACCCGCTACGATCTTGAAAATGAACTCGGCCCGAAAGGACCCAAACTCCCCGACCTCCCACCCGGCAGAGCCACGTTCCAAATTGTCTCAGGAAATCCCTCTCCCCAAACCCTAACCGGCATCCAATCCCTCCACGACCTTTACAACAACGAATACGAACGCCTCCTCACCGCCTACCAAGGCCGCGAACGCGCCCGACTTGAAAAAGAAGCCGAGCTCAAAGCCAACCCACCCCAGCCCAAGGACATCGTCATCAACTACTGGCGCATCGAAGCACCCGCTCCCCAGTCAGGAGGTGCCAAATGACCTCTTCCATCCGCCGTAGCTGGAGCATCCTGCCCCAGACTGTGCCCGGAGCGTCTCGCGCCCTCTTCCTCTTCATTCTTCTATCCGGCCCAGCCCAAGCCATCATCGACATCAACTCGAATGGCGTCTCAGACCTGTGGGAAAAAACCTATAACTCAGGCACCCTCTTCACCAACTTCGCCCCCCTGGCAGATCCAGACGGAGACGATTGGACAAACGCCACCGAAGCCATATCCGGCACCGATCCATTCAATGCCAACACCCCCACCGGCATCCTCCGCCCAGAAATCATCCAAAGCCCCGCCGTCTATATCACAGGCACCAACGGCGAACCCGAACTATTCACCCCCGCCGCCGTCTCCATCACCTGGCCAACCCTCGCAGGAAAACAATACACCCTCTTCGCCTCAGTCGATCTCAGCCAAGGAAGTTGGCTCGCCATCGACAACGACACCCCGAGAATCGGCACTACTGACCCGATGGGCAACGCCTTTCCCATCGCCCAGCCAGACGGCAGCTCACCTCCTACCATGTTTTATCGAGTCGCCATCAACGATGCCGACTCCGATGGAGACACCCTCACCAACCACGAAGAAGCCCAGTTACAAACGGACCCCTTCTCTACCGATACCGACCTTGACGGCCTCTCCGACAACATCGACCCGGCCCCACTCACGAGTGCCACTCTCGCCAACCCAGATGGAGCGAATCCACCTGTAGGCAGCACCACGGACTTGCTCGGGTTTTGGGACTTTGAATCACAAAATGCACCAGCCTTTCCGGTGGTGTTTCCCGATAAATCCGGCAACGGCCGTCATGCGAATGGAAGCACCGGCCCCCGAGCACTTGGACTTCCTTCGCTAGCTGGGCGAATTGGCCCGGGAACGATCACCGTCCCCTCCAGAACCATCAACAATAGTCCGACTTATACCGTGACCGGCTGGTTCAAACTTGGAAAAGACAGCATCAAAAACGCATCTACCACCATCTTCAAATCCATTTATGCAATCTACGACCGAGGAGGTTCCGGCCCGTCGCCCCAATTGGCTCCTCTAGGCCAAGGAACAGGACTTTTCGTCAGAAAAATTCCAACGGGTGGTGAGGAATGGTTTGTAGGAGGATATAAGCAAACGACTTTTCCGAATGGAAATGCACTCACCGAATTCAATGGCCACTATTTCCAAAGGCCTGCAGGCACCAGTGATGATGCAAAATGGCATCATTTCGCAGTCACCCGATCCGCTACCTCGTTTGGCCAAAAAGTATATTTCGACGGCGCTTTAATTATCCAGCAACCATTACTCGAATACACCATAGCCCATGATAGTGGCACACCTGCCGCCAACCAAGCCACCACCTTCACATTCGGCTCCCTCTATCCAGGACACGGACCCAGCTCTTTTGTAGATGCATTCATCGATAGAGTCCGTGTCCAATCTCGACTTCTTAATGACACCGAGATTCAAGGATACTATCGCCAAGACATCGATCAAGATGGACTCTGGGACACCACCGAAACCTCTACCGCCCTATGGCGGGACACCGACAGCAATGGTCAAGCCTCCGCAACCGAATACTCATATTCCTCATCCCCGTTCCGCTGGCAACCCACTAGCACAGACACTGATACCGACGGCTTGAACGACATCACCGAACAAGACCTTGGCACTAAAATCAGTAACCCCGACAGCGACGGTGACCTCCTCCCCGACGGCTGGGAATTCACCTATCAGCTCAATCCCCTCATTCCCAACAACGCCAACGACGATACCGACCAGGACGGTCTAGGCCTCCTCGACGAATACCGCTACAACACCAATCCAACGCTCCCTAACACCGACAACGACCCCGTAAACGACGGCAACGAAGTCGGCCAAGGCTCCAACCCAAACGATGCAAGTGACGGCGGCAACCCCACCCCTCCCGACCAAAAACTCAGCATCCTTCTAGGTATCGGAGATGAGAGTGGCAGCCACAGTGAAGACTACGTGCTCCACTGCTATCGTCTCGATCCCCAAACCGGCCAAGAAATACGAATCCACACCGTCCGCTCAGGCGGCTATGGCCAATACCAAGAAGAAACCCCCGACCTCTTCAAAAAGGGAGAAACTTACACCTTCCAAATCGACTGGCAATCCTCCAACCTTGCGTCTCGGCCATCCAGCTCAGGCGTTTCGGCTGAAGGCCCCGACTACGACTACACCTTCAAAGTCCAGCCCCAAGGTAGCGACACCGGCATCCTCATCGACGCCTACGACCCCAAGACTAAAACCATCGGTAACTCAATCCTAGCAGTCAACGCCAGCGACGTAGCCACCACCGAAGCCGAGTTCAAACAAAACTACGAAAATAAACGTGTCGCCGTCGTAAACCCAAAACTTGAATGGGTAGCGGTGGACGGCTATGCCAACATCGACGATCACGTTGATCCTTGGAGTAACCCTATTGGAGGCAAACGAATCTTCCCCGATTTCAAAGATCCATCAGCCACTCAGATCCGTCACGCCGTGCAACTCGTAGTCAGTGGAGCACTTCCTGGGCTGCCAGTTTATGTGAAGGCATTTGATGTCGATGATAGCACCGCAGAAACCTTTGATCGTGCAGATGGAACCACTACTGCAGTGATTGATACTAATGACAAGGCGGGCGACGACAATCTACCCGACTACCTTAGTACTCCAAAGACTGGTCAATTCTGGACAGGCTTTACGTGGGGATCGAATTCCTTCAACCAACCTGCCGGCGCAGCGGGACAGGCAAAGTTTATCTTCCGGGTAGGAATGCAACCCGGTAACAATTATCGGGCCGTCGCTTCGGTGAACAATGAGTCGATGTACTCAGGAGTTCAGACGACAAGTCTAGCCACCGTGAGATACCTTGGACCTGAATCGTCACAAACCGGGGAGGCTCCAGCTTCTCCTTTGCTTACGGTGTGGAGAAGGCTTTGGGTTGAAAACGATTCCATGGTCAGGATTCCGGAAGACAACTATCTCTATAAAATGAATCATCTCAGTCCATTTAATTCGGTTCCTACAATCACAGGCGTGACTCAAGTGACTCAGACGAACACCAAGTTACAAATTTTTGATATTAACGACTTAAGTAGTTTCCAATCTCTAGAAAATGGGCATATTATCGTCCAAAGCATCAAGCATCCAGTTACTGATACATTTCTTTTAACACATACTAATCCAGAATATGGAACCTACTATCATGATTTCTTTGTCAATGTTTCGGCAAGCCTTGGTTCGAATCTAATTGGATCAGAATTCAGGCTTTATGATGATGATGATTATGGGCTGCTTAAAGATCCATTACCAAATCTTACTCTTGCATCTGAAAAAGTAGATGGACATGAGGTGATGAAAGACGTCTTTAAAATTGCTTTTATAGAAATTACTGATGCTAGTTTGTATAATGACAGAAACGAATTAGTATTTTACAGAAATCATCCAATCGGACCTTTATTTGATGGAATATATGATGACAATATTGACGTTCCTGATTCCGAATGTCTGTGGGCTGTAAACGTAATTTCAGCCTATCAAGGCGAATTAATTGCTGATAACGATCCACATACTGAAAGTGAATCGGAAGGTGCAACACCGGGTATAGGCGCTTCTTTTTCAGTGGTATTTCTTGAAACAGTTCGTGAGAGTAATGACGAACTTCTACGAATGTTGAATACGGACAAAGTAGCTCTCAATAATGAAGTTCGAAAACGGATTATCCTGACGGCAGCACACGAAATCGGACATCATCCACGTTATCGCGATGGTAATGGTCATCATGTCGAAGATGGTCTAATGGGACCCTCTGGATATCAAAACGGAGAAACTTTTTGGGCTCCTAGTATTCTTAGATTCAGAAAGACGTTCAAATGGACAAGTTATTGAAACACATCAAACGGGAAACGCTTGTTTTAGCATATTGCGCACTGAGCTTTTGTTTGGTGGCCGAATTATTTGCTTCGAGTTTAAAGAGCAACGAGGTCAGTACAATAGGTAAAATAAATTCAATCATAAAGCAGTATTCCCAACAATCTAACAAATTGCCAAAGTCTTGGGGTGAAATGATTAGAGATGGACTGCTAGCAGAGCCCATTCTTGGTTATGCCCGAAATTATATTGATTTAGAATCAAGGTATCGTTTTCCTGAATCGAATCGCGACATTGTGATAGGAAACAGGAAAGAGAAGATAATTGCAATGGCAATTCATCCGGGATTAGAGGGAGATAATGCTGACCACCCCGACGTTTCCCTACGGGCGGGACGTTGGCTATTTGTTGTTATGCCTTCAGGAGAAATCGAAACTCGCCGATACTCTGAATTGGTTCTCGGGCAACTTTTTGAAGCGGCTGGATTTACGTTAGAAGAATATACGGGTTCAGGCGGAAAATGGTTGCCTGTTGATCACTCTGTTGAACAAAAATTACGAATTCGAAGCACGGAGGAGGTTGGTTTAAGCGAACCCAATGCACCAAAAATCAAGCATTCAGGCACTGGGGAAGAAAAAAGTTTCGCAACGCTTTCAAAAGAACGATTAACCGAAAACTGGGCCACCAAAGTTGTTTTGTTTTGGATTTTTGCGGTTCTTATTTTTATTCTAGGTATTGGAGGCTACTGGTTGTCAAAAAGACGCAGATGATCGGGAAATCAGGCTGACGACCACCCTGAGGGCGGTGCGAAGGGGTGGGGCGATGCATACGACTTTAATAGCCCCAGAGACTTTCAAGTTGCAAGCGTCCTAAAATCGACCCACTACCCATCTTCCGCTGACAGTGCATCCTCTCCGGGATGTCCAAACCACGCTCTACTCCATCCCGTCGGCTCACCTGCGTCGACGTCCGCTTCGTCGAAATCGATTTCCCGCGCCAGATCCGGCCCCGCCTCGTCGTTGAGTTCAGCGAGGGCCTCTCGCTTTTGCTCGAAGATCAAGCCGCCGTCCCGCTCGCCGCTGAGTTTGTCTGCGTCTTCCGCAAGCACCTCGCCGCGAAAGGAGGCCGCCCGTGCTGAATCTCACCAGCGCCGCCCTCAAGGTCTTTCTCGCGCTCGACCCCTGCGACATGCGCAAGTCCTTCAACGGCCTCAACACGCTCGCCTCCGACCAACTCCAGGCCGCCCCCGCTCGCGACGTCCTTTTCGTCTTCACCAACAAGCGCCGCAATCGCATCAAGCTCCTCTACTTCGACGGAACTGGCACCTGGGTCGCGGCGAAAAGACTTGAAACCGGCCGCTTCAGCTGGCCCGCCCCCAGTGAAACGGGTCAGCGGCGTATTAAGCTTGCCCCCGAAGCCCTGCAACTTCTCATCGACGGTGTCGACCTCCGCGGAGCCTCATTCAAGCCTTGGTATGAGCGCCCGGAATAACATGATAAAACATGTTAAAAATATATAGATTAACGTTAGTTAGGCATGTGGATTGCTACTGCTTTCCTAGTGGAAAACGACACTCCGCCAGACATCCAGCAGCTTCTCAATCGCCTCGGCGAGCTTGAGAAAAAGTGCTCCCGTCTGGAAGCCGAAAACACCCACCTCAAAGCCGAACTCGCCCGCAAGAACAAGACCATCGCCGGTCTCCAACAGCGGCTCTTCGGCTCCAGCTCCGAGAAGCTCGACCCCAACCAGCTCCAGTTCAAGTTAGACGAACTCCTGCTCGGAAAGTCCGCCTCTGCTGCTGACCCGGACAACGAAGAATTCGCAGCGGAGAAGAAGAAGTCCAAGCCTCCGGGAACCCGCCGCACCAAGGCCGACCGCTTTCCCAAAAACCTCAAAATCCTCGTCGATGGTATCATCATCCCCGACGAAGTCCTCGCCAACCCCGACGCCTGGCAGGAAATCGGTGAGGAGAACCACGACGAGTTAGACGTCACCAAAGGCGAGATGTTCTGGCGGCGCATCATTCGCAAAAAATTTGTCAGCAAGACCGACAAGGCCCAAGCGCCCGTCATCGCGCCCGCCCCGCTTCCCTCCATTCCCGGCACCCTGTTAGCTCCCGCCCTCGCCGCCCAGATCATCGCCGACAAATACCAGGACCACCTTCCCCACTACCGCCAATCCCAGCGCTTCCGACGACGACACGGAGCAGACATCGGGCGGCAGACACTCAACGCTTGGACCCACGCCACTGCCCGCCACCTCGAACCCATCAACCAGGCCATCAAAGCCGAGTTGCTCCAAGCCGGCGCGCTTGAGATCGACGAACCCCCCATCGACTATCAAGACCCTGGCCACGGCTCCGTCAGGGAAGGCCGCCTGTGGGCGTATCGCGACCCCGTCGCCGGCACCTGTTATTTCGACTGGCATGCCGGACGCGGAACCGTCTGCCTGTTGGAAATGCTCGGCTACGACGAAGTTACCAACACCATCGCCTATGAAGGCACCATCCACACCGACGGCTACGGCGTTTACGACGCCGTAGCCTCCAAGTTCGGCCTGAGCCACGGCGGCTGCCTCGCCCATGTGCGGCGGAAGTTCACCGACCTCGGCCCCGCCTCACCCGAAGTCACGCTGCCCGTGCTGCACTTCATCCAGCGCATCTACCAGATCGAAAAACAGACCCGCCTGACTGGAGCCCCGCCCGCCTGCCGCGAACTGATCCGGCGCGCCCGCAGCCTGCCCATCGCCGATGAACTCCACCGCTTCATCCTCGCGCAATACAAGATTGCGCGTCCCGCCAGCAACGTCGGCCAAGCCCTCGGCTACACCCTCAACCAGTGGGAGAAAATCTGCCACTGCCTCAGCCAGGGAGTGCTCGAGATCGACACCAACCTTGTGGAGAACATTAAAAATTACGAGATAAAATTACGAGAGACAGAAATAATCAGAATTCTCTTGCGTCCGTTTTCGGGGTGG
>CALMKO010000106.1 GCA_937867415.1 uncultured Verrucomicrobiota bacterium
GTAAATGGGAGTCCGCCTTCAGCGGAACCGGATCAAGCGCCGCCCCACCCATCGCAGAAAGGAGAGCCGCCGCCTCCTCAGGACTGAGTTTTCCCTCCTCGCGCAGACGCGTGATTCGCTGCCGTTCAAGGCTCATCGCGGGACGTTTCTTTGAAATCAGGAGAGAAACCGCGGCGATGGACGAGGCGATGGCGGCGAGGCCGTTGAAGAACTTGCGCATGTCGTGGGTCTCTATGGCGAGGTGGACGCGCACCTGGCGGTCGGAGGTGTGGCGGACCTCGATCTCGACGAAGGTCACGTCGGCGACGCGCCACGGGGCGGGGATGGATGAAGGGGACATCCGCAAAACCTGAGGCTCCCGCCCCGCACTCCGCCAGTTCAAGTCAGGGGTGGCGTTTACTTGGCTTACACTTTGCCCGCATAAATCAGTTTACCACCTTGGTAGTACCCCACGAGCTGCGCCAAAAGCCGCTGCCGTTCGCCGAGATCGCGCCCATTCAGCAATTGAAACCGGGAACGCCCCGATTCGTCCAACGCAACAATCTCACCGTCGAGCACGGCGTCGTTGCATCTCAACCGGGCAAGCTGCGCGTCGATCTCGGGATAATCAGCGTTGAGCGGCTGATGGTTGCGCGACCAGAGCTCGACCTTGTCTGCTTTCAATAGGGCCACCGCACGGTAGCCATCGAACTTGATCTGGCAACGCCAGCGGCCCGGCGGAACCGTTTCGGTCCCGAGAACTTTCATCGGCGTGACAAACCCGGCGGTCATAACAGAGAACGGACTACCCGGTCCGTTGACGGTTACAATGATCTACGCCGCCCATGCCGAACGTCACCCGCGCTCCATCACGCCCAGCACGCGATCCAGCAACGCGATCATCCTTCTCCGCTCGCTCAACGATTTCTTCGGCGCTTTGCACATAGGCGGCGGGCGTGAGTTCGTCGGCGCACTCCGTCGCGATTCGTTTCACGTCGCCCGGCGTCATCTCCAGGTGAAACTGCAAGCCCAGCACGTGCGCCCCGACCGCAAACGCTTGGTGCTCGCAGGCCTTGCTGCGCGCAAGCCACACGCCGCCGGGCGGCAGGGAAAACGTGTCTCCGTGCCAGTGGAACACCGTGGACTCGCGAGGAAAAACGAACGGAGAACCTGCGCCTTCGGGCACCGAGGTGACGGGAAGCCAACCGATTTTCTGCGCATCGTTTTGGTAAACTCTTCCGCCCAGCGCGTCGGCGATGAGTTGCGCACCGAGGCACACGCCGAGCACGCGTTTGTTGGCGGCCACCGCGTCGTGGATCACCCGCTTCTCGGCGCGCAACCAAGGATGGTCGCGGTATTGGTAGATGTTCATCGGACCGCCCATGACGATCAACCAGTCGAACCCGTCGACCGTGGCGGGCGCATGTTCGCCCGCGTAAAAGCGCGTGCGAGTCAACGTGTGGCCTCGCGCCAGCAACCAGCCTTCGATCGCACCGAGGCCCTCGAACGGGACGTGTTGGAACCAGTGGATTTTCATCGTTTATTCATCGAGCATGAGAACGGCGGGCGGGCAAATCACTTCCAGTCGTAGCCGACGAGGCTGCTCCTTTCATGGTGTCGGCAATGAGCGTGTAAACGACGGTCCAGGCTTCCTTAACCTCTTCGGTGAAGGCCCCGCCGAGGCCCTGGCCCAGGGTCCAGAGCAGGGCGGCGCCGACAGTGGCGTAGTGCTCGTCCTTTACGCCATAGGCGACGTGGCCGCGGCCGAGGCCCTGGAGGGCGGGGACGAGTTTGTCGAGGTCGTAGAGGCCGCGCACGGCGACGCCGATCATGACCATGAGCTTTTTCTTTTGCTCGGCCATATCCTCGGGGAATAGCGGACGGAGGGCGGGGTCGAGTTCGAATAGCCTTGCATAAAAGAGGTCGGCGGCGACGTCGGCGATGGGAACGACTTGAGTCCAGGTGGCCTGGACAAGTTCTTTTTGGTGAGGTGTCATAACTTTTTTGGATACGCGAGATTGGACGGAGACGGGAGTCTCGGCCGGAGCTTGGGCGAGGAGGTGGAGGATGTAGGAGACGGCGGAGGATGCCTCGAAGTCGGTGATTACGTCGTTGCCACTGCGGGAGGGTATCTCGTCGCCGGCGGGGCCGGAGCGGCCGTTGATGGCATGTTTGACGAGGGTGTCGTGGACTTGGGCTAGGCGCTGGATCACCCCCCTTTTATCCACCTTCCGATCTGGCCCAACGGCTATGGCCTTCCCGCCAAAAGCAAATTCCTAGCAACAAACCGAATCTGTCCAGCCCAAGCGCGAAACGGACTTTAATAAAGCTTGGTGAAAAACAGTGCTGTGCGACACACGAGTCGCACAGCACCGGGTTGCATCATCGAGCGATGGCGTAAGGCAGCGACAGATCGCCGGATGCGACGCTGTAAACCCGCATCACACCGAGCATTGGCATCATCATGTCGGTGGTGTTGACTTGCATGTAACATGCGACAGCGTCGAACTTGAAGTCCGTGCGATGATTTATCCGCGACGCGGGAACCATTACGCGGATCGTATTATCACGCCTTAGCACTGGATATCCGGGAGAGTCCATGAACATGGGCATGCTTGGTGCTGTCGGCGGTAGTTTCACTGCTGGGTCCCCCTTCTTGAATTCCTTCACAGCGAAACCGCCAGGCACACGTTCGTCCTTCGTCAATACAACCCAATGCGGATGCCAGACCAAGCCGTCGTTGTCGTAAACACCATCGCCGTTCTCGTCCCAAATTGGCGAGTCGTCAAAGTCGGGATGGGAGGTGAGGGCAAGGGCCACGATTCCCTCCGTTGCGCTGAAACCGACGTCAGTCGATTTCAGCGTCGTCGGGAATACGTAGCCTAGAACGGGAGCACCATCGAGTTTGCCCGCTGGCTTCGGCTGGGTACGACCCGCAAGCCCGTTAACAGTGATCTCCAAAACGAGAGTGTCAAGAGCGGCGTCGTAGCGGCCGACTGCTTTCTTCACCTTGAAATCGGAGTCTTTGTTGTAGGCAACACATTTATCGCAAGCCTGCGCTGAGGGTGCCACAGATAGCAAAGCCGCAAGCGGCATGAGGAGTTGATATTTCATAGTTTTTCTGATAAGAATTTTATCGGTTCAGCGCAGGGCTGTGATGTCAGCACCAAAGTTAATGTGGTAGGCGACGCCGTCGATAACGAGGGCGGGCACGGATCTCACACCCTCAGCCTCGGCTCCGGCGACGCGATGTTTAGCATCACCAAGATGGACGATCTCGACATCGAAGCGCTCTGGATCAAGAGCAATTGCGATGTTTTGTTCCGCAGCAATGCAAACAGGGCATCCGGCGTGGTAGAATACAGCTTTCGATTTCATGATATGGTTAATAGTTGGTTTAGTGTTTAGTCGGAGTCGGCGCTAGATGCGACCTACTTCCGGGCGTATAGAACACTGGTGCGGTGCAACGGGATAGAGGGCACTTTTCCGGACCCGGGCACCGAAATGTTCCTGCTTTACACCGCGCGGAGAACAGAGTAGCGGATACCCGTGAAATCAAAATCCGACAAACTGAAGCACCTGCCCTTGGCCGACCGCACCGCCTACCGCAGGCTTGAGGATGTAGTTGGCTGCAAATGGTCCGCCGCCGTGCTGGCCGCCATCAGCCGCGGGGTCACCCGTCCGGGTCAGCTCGAACGCTTTGTTCCAGGTATCTCGACGAAGGTACTCAACGAGCGGCTGCGCAAGCTAGTAGACTTTGAATTGATTACTCGCACTGAGATTGAGGAAAATGTGCCACGAACCGAATACGCTCTGACTCCGACGGGGAAGAAACTGAGCGACCTCATCGAAAGCATCCGTGACTTAGATGAAGCGCATCAACGCCCTGCGACTCCATGAGCGCGATCCAAGTTATTGGCATTCAAATTGCACAGCCTAAGACTTATGGGAGTGATCACGCAGCCGATCCCATGTCCCGTACTTGGAACACGGCTTTTTTCAAGGATCCGGTGACGGGGCCAGTGGCTGTAACACCGTCCGGCCTAGAAGGTGACGGACAAGCCGACCCCGTCCACCACGGTGGTGCTGACAAGGCAATCTGCGTGTATCCCGCTGAGCACTACGAAAGCTGGGAGCACGAGCTCGGCATTGCCCTATCCCATGCAGCCTTCGGAGAGAACTTCACCACGCTTGGCATGATGGAGACGGACGTCTGCATCGGCGATGTTTTTTCTTGCGGTGAGGTGAGTGTGCAGATTTCACAACCCCGCCAGCCCTGCTGGAAGCTTGCACGCCGCTGGCGCATCAAGGACCTAGCCGCGCGGGTGGATCGGACGGGTAAAAGCGGGTGGTATTTCCGCGTGCTCGGTAATGGCTTCACTCAGGCGGGAGACGTATTCAAACTTGTCCAGCGGGTTCATCCGGAGTGGACGGTTGCCTCAGCGAATGAAGTGATGCATCATCGAAGAAAAGATCTCATCGCCGCCAACGCTCTCGCACAATGTCAGGCGCTTTCCGCAAGCTGGCGGAGCAGCCTGCAACAACGAGTAGCGAGCGGTGAGGCCTCCAATGCAGATATCCGTCTGCAGGGTCCTAATGGCTGATAAAATACGACGTTCAAAATTGGATCCCCGCAACTCCTCAAAAGCCTCTACTTGAGCCTGCCGCCCTGGACCCTGCGACGCCATTGGCCATCAGCAAGGAAGCCCCCGGACGCGGCGGCGACGCTTGCTCGCACTGGGAATCG
>CALMKO010000107.1 GCA_937867415.1 uncultured Verrucomicrobiota bacterium
AGGTCCCCGGTGAAAAACACCAGATCCGCCTTCAAGCGGTTCGTCGCGGCGACCAAGTCATCGAGCACCCTGCCCTTGGTGAATTTCCCCACATGGGTATCCGTGAGATGGGCGATCCGAAGCCCGTCCAACTCGGCGGGGAGATCATCGAGCGCCAGCGTCATTTCCCGGATGCGGAAATGATTCATCAGCGGCAAGCTGATGCCTCCCGCGCCGAAGGTGGTCATCACCGGAAGTGCGACCACAGCGGATTTGAGCCATTCCCGGCGAGTCCATGGCCGTTCTTCGCTATCCACCCCAGGCGCTGGCCTGCGGCAGACTTTTTCCCCGATTTTCCAAAGCGACCAGCCAAGCATCGACGGCAAGCCCAGAAACGGCAGACAAATCAGCCCCCACAGCAAGACCAGCGCGTAGAGCGGAGCAGGCACCCCGGCGGTCACCAACTCCCGCCGTGCGAAGATCACCCAACAGAACGCCACCAGGAGCAAGGTGATCGCCATCATCAAGCCGACCCGCAAGCCACGTCCGGCCTTCAGATTCCGCAGTCGCCGATCCGCCCACCACCACCAGGCGAGCGACAGCAGCGGGATTCCAATGAGGATCGACAGAATGAAGATTGGCATTTTAAAAAGGACGCTGGACCCTACTTCAGTTCACCGACTTGTCCACCCGTTGGATTTCTCCGCCTCGTTTGGTTTGCCACGGCGTCCGCTTTAGGGAACGGTGCGCGTTCATGAAAATGCACCGCATCCTCGCCGAGGCCGCCTCCACCATCGCCAAGTCCGTTTTCCGGGAGCACAAGGTCCTCGATCACGAGCTCGCCGCCGCCTTCGAGGAAAACCCGAAATGGGGGAAACGCGACCGCAGCTTCATCGCGGAGACCGTCTTCGAAGTCGCCCGTTGGCGGCGTGCCCTCAGCTTCCTGGTCGATAGCGAGGAAACCACCGCCCTCTGCGCCGCGCAATGGGTCCGGATGGGTTACGAAATCCCCGACTGGTGGACCTACAACGGCAAGTCTGCCGAGGAAATCAAAGCCCGCGAAGCCGAGCTCGCCGCCCAGCCGCGCGCTGTCCGCGAGTCGATTCCAGACTGGCTCGACGCGCTGGGAGCCGCCGAGCTCGGCAGTGCTTGGGATGCCGAGCTCGCTGCCCTCAACCAGCGCGCCCCGGTCTTCCTCCGCGTCAACACCCTCCGCGCCACCCGCCCGGAGGTCATCGCCTGGCTTGAAAGCTTCCACATCACCGCCACCGAAGTCCCCGGCCTGCCTGATGCCCTCGTGCTCGCCCCAGGAAAATCCCTGCCCAAGTCGCTCCGCCTCGATGGCCGCGTCGAAATCCAGGACGCCGGCTCCCAAATGATCGCCCCGCTCGTCGATCCCCAACCCGGCGAGCGCATCATCGACGCCTGCTCAGGCGCGGGCGGGAAATCGCTCCATCTCGCCGCACTCATGAAGGGCGAGGGGCGCGTCTTCGGCATGGACATCGACCCGAAAAAACTCGGCGAACTCGAGCGCCGCGCCAAGCGGGCCAGCGCCCATAAATGCGTGAAAGCCAAGGAAATCACCAAGGCAACCACCACCGACTTCGCGGGCGTGGCCGACCGCCTGCTCATCGATGCGCCCTGCTCCGGCCTCGGCACCCTCAAGCGCCAGCCGGACCTCAAGTGGCGGCTCAAGCCCGCCGCCATCGACCGCCTGCGCGGCATCCAGGCCGAGCTGCTCGACCAATACACCGCCATGCTCAAGCCCGGCGGCCGCCTCGTCTATGCCACCTGCTCCATCCTGCCCTCGGAAAATCGCGCGGCCATCGACAAGCTGCTTGAAAAAGGCGGCTTCACCCTGATCTCGGAGAATCCCGTGTCACCCGCCGCCACCGGCTTCGACGGGTTCTACGCCGCCGCCCTGCTCAAACAGGAATCATGTTAGATTGTTAGATGAAATGGAATTACCCTAACGAGCTTCCGGTCGTCGAGCACCGGGAAGAGATCCTCGCGGCCATCCGCGCCCATCCGGTGGTGGTGGTGGTGAGCGAGACAGGATCGGGAAAAACCACCCAGCTGCCGAAAATGGTTGCGGAGGCGCTCGGTGACGATGGCGGGCGCATCGGCTGCACCCAGCCTCGCCGCCTTGCCGCTGCCAGCGTTGCCAAGCGGGTGGCGGAAGAGCTGAATGTTCCGTTAGGCGACTACGTCGGCTACCAGGTCCGCTTTGAGGACCGCACCTCGCGTGAGACCCGCATCAAGTTCATGACCGATGGCATCCTGCTCGCCGAGACCCAAGGCGACCATGACCTGATGCAGTATGAGGCCCTCATCCTCGACGAGGCTCACGAACGCTCGTTGAACATCGACTTCCTGTTAGGGTATGTGAAGCGCTTGTTAGAGCGCCGCGGCGACCTCAAGCTCATCATCTCCTCCGCCACCCTCGATGCCGGGGCCTTTGCGGAATTCTTTGCGAGCAATGGCGTGCCCGCGCCCGTCATCGTAGCCCCCGGGCGGATGTTTCCGGTCGCCGAGTTTTTTCTCCCGCCATTTGACGACGAGGATCTCTCCCAGCACGTCGCCCGGGCGGTGGACTACCTTGCCGAGGTCGAGCCGACGGGAGACGTGCTCATCTTCCTCCCCGGTGAGCGTGAAATCCGCGAGTGCGCCGATGTGTTAGATGGCCGCCAATACCGTGGCACTGAAGTCCTGCCACTCTTCGCCCGGCTCGGGCTGGGCGACCAACAACGTGTTTTTAATCCCGGCAACAAGCGCCGCCTCATCCTCGCCACCAACGTCGCGGAAACCTCGCTCACCATCCCGCGGATCGCCTGCGTGATCGACTCCGGCGTGGCCCGGGTGAGCCGCTGGAGTCCCGGAAAAGGCGTGCAACGGCTCCAGGTCGAGCCGGTGAGCCAGGCCAGCGCCCGCCAGCGGAAAGGCCGTTGCGGACGCGTCCGCGATGGAGTCTGCGTGCGGCTCTACGAGGAAATGGAACTCACCGAGCGCCCGGAATTCACCGACCCGGAAATCCGCCGCAGCTCTCTAGCAGGAGTCATCCTCCGCATGAAATCCCTCAGCCTGCCGGAGATCGATGAATTCCCATTTCTCGACCCGCCATCGCCCAAGGCCATCGCGGAAGGATACCGCACGCTTCGCGAGGTCGGCGCGCTCGACAGGGAGAAGCGCCTCACCGACTACGGCCGCCAGATCGCCCGGCTACCCGTGGACCCGCGGCTCGGGCGGATGTTGATCGAGGCCCGCAAGGAGCACTGTCTCGCGGAAGTGTTGCCGATCGTCGCCGCCCTGGAATCCAGCGATCCCCGCGAGCGCCCTGCGGAAAAGACCCGTGAGGCGGACGCCGCCCATGCCCGCTGGAAAGATGGCGAGAGCGACTTCATTTCCCTGCTCCGCCTGTGGCAGGACCTCGCCCGCTTTCGCGATGGCAAGGGCCGGTGGCAGCGCAATGCGCTGAGAAAATACTGCGGCCCCGCATTTCTCAATGCCCGCCGCGTCATGGAGTGGGCGAACGTCCGTGACGAGCTTGCTGATCTGCTTGAGCGCGAGTGGAAACTCAAACTCGGAAAAATCGGCGATGATCTATCAGGTGCGGCGGCCTACGCCACCATCCACAAGGCGCTTCTATCAGGTGTGCCCCGCCAGTTCGGGTTGTGGGACCGGGAGAGCAAATCCTACCGCAGCGCCAACGGCGGTTTTTTCGCGGTTTTTCCCGGCTCCGGCCTGTTTTCCCTGCCCAAGCGCTTCGAGTGGGTGATGGCCATGGAACTGGTGGAAACCTCGCGGCTATGGGCAAGGCGCGTGGCGAGAATCGATCCCGCGTGGGTCGAGACGGTCGCTCCTCATCTGTGCAAAAGCAAATACGGCGAGGCCCACTGGGATGAAAATCAAGGGGCCGTCTATGGCAAGGAAACGGTCATCTGCGGTGGCCTGCCGGTGGTTGCCGGCCGCCGTATCCACTATGGACGGGTGGACCCCAAGGCCGCGCGCGGCGTCTTCCTGCGCGAGGGCATCATCGGGAATGGCCTGCGCAAGCGCTGCAAGTTCATGGACCACGTCAGCGAGATGCGCACCGAGATCGAGGCCGTCGAACAAAAACTTCGCCGTCCCGGTGGCTTGTGGAGCGACGAGGCGGTGCTGCGGTTTTACGAAGACCGCATCCCCGAGCCGATCAACACCGCCGCCGCATTTCACCGGTGGTTGGAAAACCACGAAGCCATGCTTTTGTTAGATCTGGCCGATGTCGTGGACGAGGACCTCGAGAGCTTGGGCCTCGACGGTTTCCCGGACATGCTCCGTCATGCGGGTCAGGAATACTCGCTCTACTATCACGCCAAACAAGGCGAGCGGGACGATGGCGTGACGCTCGGCGTGCATGTCGATCAACTCCCGAAGCTCCCTGATTGGCTGCCGGCCTGGGGGGTCGATGGCCACCTGCGCGAGCGTGCGGAAATTCTGCTGCGCTCCCTGCCGAAGGACTTCCGCCGCGCCTGCCAACCGATCGGCCCGGTGGCCGAGGGATTCGCCGCGTTGTGGAGCTTCGCCCCGAAAGACCGGCCGATTTTCCAAGCGCTTTCCGAGTATGCCAAAGAGCGCACCGGGGCCTATGTGCCGGTGGGCGAGTATGACCCGAGCAAGCTGCCACCCGAGCTGGTGACCAAGATCTGGGTCTGTGATGACGATGCGGAAGAGCTCGCGATGGGCGAGGATGTCGCGGTGCTCAAGCTTCAGTTGGCGGACCGGATGCGGGTCCGCTTCGAGGCCGCCGCGAATGCCGATGTCGAGCGCAGCGGGATCAGCGCCTGGGACGGGGAGAGCCTGCCGACCTGTGTCGAGACTCCAGGTGGTCCCGCATATCCCGCCTTGGTGGATGAGGGGAAATCCGTCGGCGTGCGTGCCTTCACCTGCGCGGCGGAAGCGGCGGAGTCCCACCGCGCCGGGGGAGCCCGTTTGCTTTGGCTCGCCCACCCCGATCAAGTCGCTTACTTGCAGAAAAAATTTCCGTTAGGGTTGATGGCCAAGGTTGAGATGCCGCGCTTGGGCGTGGGTGGGACATCGTTGGAGAAGTTGATCCTGCTCGCGGCAGAAGGTGCGGCGGGCAAGGTTTTCCCTCGTTCGCCCGAAGACTTCCGGGCCCTCGCCGGGCAGGCGCGCGGGAATTGGTTCGAGGCGGCGGCGGTGATCGGAAATACACTCGATGAGATCTTCACCCTCTTGCCCGAGATCCAACAATGGCTTACGACCCACCGTGGCGACCGCAACCGTGGCGAGATCGCAGCGGACCTTGAGCAAGAGCTCGCATGGCTTTTCCGCAAAGACTTCGCCTGGCGCGGCGGCTTCACCGTTCTGCGCGACTACCCGCGGCGGCTGCGGGCCATCCGCTCCCGCTTAGGGCGGGTCTCCTCCTTGCCGATCATCAAGGATTTGGAAAAAATGGAACGCCTCCATCGCCTCTGGCAGCCGTGGTATGAGCGCTGGAGCCGTCAGCCAGATGACGCAAACCACTGGACGCACGGCTGGGCCTTGGAGGAGTATCGCGTCTCCCTTTTCGCCCCGGACCTGCCTTTGCACGGGAAGGTGTCGGAAAAGCGGCTGGAGGAGATGATCCTCGGCTGAGGTGGTTCCGGAAAACCGAGCCAGCATTCTGTTGAAACTTTAGCGGGTCTGATAGGGGCGGATTACCCCACAATCCTTACCGTTGAAACGAAAGAGAAGACACACCTAACCGCCGAGTCCAAAGCCCGTGTCGCCGCCGAGGCGCTCTAGGGAGAGAAGACGATCCAACAGATCGCCCAAGAGAACGACATCGCCCCTTCCCAGGTCAGCACTTGGAAGAAGGACCTTGAAGACCACATGCCATCGATCTTCGAGCGCAAGATCGGCCAACTCCTCATCGAGAAAGAGTTCCTCGAAAAAAGTGCGACCAGCTGGGAATCGATCTGAGCGAAAGGCCATGATCGATCCCAGCGACAAGAAGCTCTCTATCCGGAAATGGTCAAAATTGCTAGGAATCAACCGCGTCCCGGATACGACCGCATGCGCAAGCCCAGG
>CALMKO010000108.1 GCA_937867415.1 uncultured Verrucomicrobiota bacterium
TCTCGTGGGCTCGGAGATGTGTATAAGAGACAGCGTCCACCAGTTTCGTGCGGCGGGCGGCGGGGAGGGTGATGGTGAGGACGCCGTCGGAAAACTGATGATCGAGGGCAAGACCATCCCCTAACAGGGTGACGGACGAAGGTTTGGCGGGCTGTCCTTTGAGGGTGAGGATGAGTTCGCCGACGGGCTCCATTTCGTGGTCGAACATGCCTTCCTTGCCGTTGGTTCCTTTGAAATGTGGGATGGCGAAGAGGAAGCGGGCATCGCCGAGAGCGGTAGCGGGGACGCTGGCGCTTTCGCCTTTCGGCAGCGGTTTGGCGGCGTGGACGGCGGGGCGGTGTTTATTCATCCACTCTGCGACGACCGCCATGTTTTCATAGGCCTTCGGGTGGAATTCGCCCTGCGCATCCGGGCCGATGCCGAGCAGGTAGTTGATGCCGAGCGAGCGGCATGTGGCGAGTTGGCCGAGAACGAAGGCATTCGAGCGGAAGGGACGTGTGTCATAAGTCCAGAGCAGCGCCCAGGTATTGCAAAACTCAGCCCAAGTGGTGGCGACCTTGTTGGTTTTCAGCTCGCGCTCGTAGGTAATGAAATCGCCTTTGCCGTGGAGGCGCGGGTTGATGACGATTCCCGGCTGCAACTCGCGGATGCGCTCTGCGGTGATGCTGCGCGCGCCGTTCGGAGTGGGTTGGCAGCCGTCGAACCATAGCAAATCGATCTTGCCGTAGCGGGTCAGCAATTCCTCCACCTGGCCCTTCACCATGGCATCGTAAGCTTGGTGGTGGGCAGCGATTTCCTGTGGAGATTTGGTTTCCGTGCGCGGCTTGAGGTCCGCATCAAGCGCGGGAAACTCCGGCGTTTTTTGGCGCGCGTAGCTGAAGAAGTCCTTGAAGTCGCGTTCGAAATACCAATCCGGCGGAGAATAATACAGGCCTACTTTCAATCCATGTTTGTGGCAGGCATCGACGAATGGTTTCACCAAATCGCGCCCCCCCATGAAGTTCTTGGTGTTGAAGTCACCGAAGGCGCTCGGCCATAGTGCGAAGCCGTCGTGATGGCGGGCCGTTAGAACAATATAGGTCATCCCTGCGGCCTTGGCGGCGGCGCACCATTTTTCCGGATCGTAGTTGCGTGGATTAAAGTCCGCAGCCATCGCCCAGTATTGGTTAGGGGTGATGGGCCAGGGTTTTCCGTTGAGATCGAAGTCTTTTTCCCGGATCATGCGGTCCCGTTCGGCCGGATCGGTGATGTGTTTGCTGCGGAGGTTTTTTCCGGGAATCATCGGCCAGGAGATATTCATCGATTGAACGGAGGAAATGCTCCAGTGGAGGAAAAGCCCGAGACCCGCCTCGGGATACCATTGGGCATCCGGGTGCGAGGTGTGGACGGCGGCCGGGTCTTTGACATTCACCAGACCGATTCCTGAATGCTCTGCGGCCACGGATTGGGCGTTGGATTTCTCCTCTTCCGCATGGATGGAAGCGAGAGCTGTTAGAATGAGTGGAACCAGGTGGAGAAAGGATTTTTTAACATTCATCGGGCAGCTACGGTGGGTTGCCAACTTCAAAGCGGCAATCGCTCGAACGAGGGATCAGGTCACGCGCAGGTATCCGAGTTGGAATCCGGCGGCCACGGCTTCGGTGCGGTCGGCGGCGTGGAGCTTGGTGAAGATATTCTTCAAGTGGGTCTTGATCGTGTGTTCGCTGAGATCGAGCACGCGGCCGATTTCCGCGCTGGTCAGGCCGCGGCGGAGTTCGTCGAGCACTTGGATTTCGCGCTCGGATAGTGGCTCAAGAGGGGCGGCTGTGTCGCGGTCGTAGGGGTTACAGACGCCGGTGTGATGGGCGTCGAGGATGGCCTGGATGATGGTTTCGCGCGGCTGGGTTTTCACGAGGAATCCGCAGGCACCGGCCTTACGGGCGCGGTGGAGATCCGCCTCTAGGGCATCGGACGCGAACATGATGATTTTGCATGTTGGGTCGATTCGGCGCAGGGCGGCAGCGACATGGATGCCATCCGGTCCGCTGCCGAGGCGGATGTCCAAGAGCGTGATGTCAGGATTGCATTCGGTGAAACGGATCGAGGCGGCGGCGGCATCCCCCGCCTCGCCGACCACGTTGAACCCGACTGCTTCGAGCATCATGCGCAGGCCGTCGCGTGTGACCGCGTGATCCTCGATAAGCATGAGGGCAACCGCGGGAGTGACTGGGTGAGTAGAGGATACGGTCATGAAGGAGTTTGGGCGGTTTCGGGAGTTGATGAGATCAAAAGCGGGTTGGCCTCGACCCGGGCGATGCACTCGCGGCTGAGGGTCATTTTCAGGCGTGTGCCTGCATTCGGCAAACTTGCAACGTCCAGCACTCCACCCAATCTTTCAATCCGTTGATTCATACCGGAGAGTCCGAAGTGGGTTCCTGGCGCGCTTGCGGCGGTGGAAACGTCAAATCCGCAGCCATCGTCCTTGACTACAATTTCCACCCCATGGTCGGAGAAATCTGCGTGGATCTCGATGCGTGCCGCCTTGCCGTGGCGGGAGGCGTTCTCCACCGCCTCCTGACAGGCGAGTAGCAGGCCGCGCGAGATGCTGGCTGGCAAGGGGAAGGGTTCGCCGGTGATTTCCGTGCTCACCTCGGCACGGCTCCACTGGCGCTGGATCCGGGAGAGGCGGCGTAGCTCATTGTCGAGATCGCCCGTTTGGCGGCCGAGTTCATAGAGGCACCAGATGCATTGGCGGAACTCCTCACGGATGCGGCTGAGCAGCGTGCGGGACCTTTCCAAGGCCTCGCCCGCATCATTTGTTAGGGAGTCTTTTAACTTGGAATCCGCCGCATCCAGATAGAACGCAAGCCCGGAGAGCATGGGCTGGAGACCATCGTGCATTTCTCCGGCGAGGCGCGAGCGCTCCTCCATCATCGCGCCGTGGGCGGCGGTCACTTGACGGTGTGCCAACGCCTCGGCCGCGAGTTGGTGGGACTGTGCGCGCACCCGCCGCATCAAGAGCAAGGCCGCGCCGCCTAACAGCGATGCGGTAGCGACCGAAAGCCCGAGGGCGATCAACAAGCGGCGAGCGTTCCACCAGGGGGGCACCCGCTGGACCAGGACGTCCCCGGGCGTGCGCAGCAACAATCGGATGCTGGAAACCGTATTCCTGTCCGGGAAATAGGGACCCAATTCGTAAGCCATCTCAGCCACTCCCGTAAGCAAGACCTCCGAGCCGGGTATCAGTTTTTGCGATCCCGGCGGCGGGTCGGTGAGAATCGCGCGAAACGAAGCACCGTTTTCTGATAGAAGGGTTTCGATTCCATTGGGCGATCGGTGGGACTCCAATACCACGCCGCGCATTTGCACCAACATTCCGTCCAGTTCACCGGGGTCTCGATGATCGGCGAGTGATAAATGGATGGGCTTCAGTGGTTCGGCGTCTCCGGTTTTACGGGTGAGCGAGCTGGCGAGTTCCGAGGTCCCTTGATAGGCTTCCACAAAGCCGGCAGCGTCCACCACTTCGCCAAGCGCATGGGAGACAAGGGGCGAACGGGTGGATACCCGCGATCCTCCGGTAGGCCCCTGCAGGTAAAGCAGGCCGGGTTTGGCAAGCGTCACGACCCCCATGACCCGGCGGCGGTGTTGCGAATAGCCGCCGGGGACATAGGCTTTGAGGCGACCTGCTTCTAGCATTTGGACGATGAAAGGATCTCTCCCGCCCGGCCGATAGATTTCCACATCCTCCACCCGATTTGTCTCGATGCTGATGCCCACGAACTCCTGGCGGCTGTTGCAGCGGGTGAAAACCACGCCGCTGATGAGGGCTCCCGCGTCCTCCATGTCCTCTGGGCGGATACCCGGCAGGGCGGGAACCACCGCCCGCGCCTTGCCGCTTGCCCCGGCCAGCACCATCACCCAACTGCCATCCCCATAGTTCGATGGCCGGCAACCGGTGATCACGCCCTTGAGCGCCACTCGCTGGGCATCATACGTTCCCGCGAGAAGATGCCCCAGTCCCAGTTCCTTTCCCTTTGGAACCGCCACCTTACCCACTTGGCGGATCTTCGCAGCGAGAAGTAGCGGCGCGTATCTGCCTGCTTGCGTCACGCCTAGCACCTCCACTTGATCTCCGACCGCCAGCGAGCGAACCGCCTCCGGTCCAGGGCTTTTCCTGCCATCCGGCAAATCCATGTCAGCCGAGACAAAAATGCCAGCGCCGTCCTGATCGATCATCAATCCTCCGGAAAGCCGCCCTGGAGAGCACCAGGTCACCACTCCGGTCACCGATACCGGATGAGACTTGGCCGCATCGGCAGATGTCATGAGGCGGATGTCCGCCAGACGGGAGATCGGCGCGGGTGCCGGAGCAGCCTCGCCGTGAGCGACATGACAAAGCCCCCCCGCGAGGACCAGAATCCACCGAATCAATCTCATGTGCGGCATGATTCACGTGAAAGTCCGCCAGATCAAGCTTTGCGGTGATGATCGGCGGGGCGATCGTGCCGTTAGATTTTTTGATACCTCAATTCAGCATATCATGCGTATCATTTTTTAACCACAATGGGAGCGACAGCGGACATGGGAGAACTGGCTCATTCCATTCCTTCGTCAAATGACGCCGAGACCACGGATGGGAAAAACCGAAATTTCTGCTCCGGCGTCATTCCGCCCCTCAGATCACACCGGGCAATGGATCATTTGGGTGCAGTGCTCGGACGGTGTTTGGTTTTCACGCGGAGTTCATGGGTCCCTGAGCCAAGCATGATCACCGTATTGCGACCTGCGACGAGTGGATTTCCTTGGACGCCGTCATTCCAATTCAACGTGGCCGCATCCACATCCGGCAGGCGAATTTCCGCTGAAATGCCATCTGGCACGGTGAACCGCAGTTTCCATTCGCCCTCATGGATTTGCCACGCCACTGGCACCGGGCCGAAGGGCGTGACCACCGAGCCGGACGCCTTGGCGAGATCCGCCGGGCGCGGGTTGATGACGATGCGTTTGTGAGCGAGCGACTCCTCGATGCGAACTCCGAGCAGATAGGAGCTGAGGAAATAGGCCGGGATCGATCCATAGTTATGGCATGACTCACTCATGCCACCGCCCTGGTCATTGACAAACGACTCACTGAGAGTTCCTACGTCCTGAAGGAAACGGACCATGTTGGCCCATCGCTCGCGGGTTTGTGAGAGCGCGAGGTGAGCGGCTTCCGCCGTATCCATTTTATAGATTTCGGTGAACGCCCAATAAAACATGATGGGCATGCCGAGTCCGGCGCGTTGGTCGAGCAGTTCTCGGTAGTTCTTCTTCAGCCCGACCACGAGACTCGCGCCGGGATTGCGGAAATGCGCGACAAACCAGGCCCGCGTCGCGGCAAGGCGTTCCGGCGGCACGATGCCGCTGTAGAGTGCCATCAGTTGGGTGTGCACCGACGGTGGAAATTTTTCATCACCGAGCAGGCCCGCGCTGTAGGCCTGAGCAGCGTCGTTCCATAACGAAGTGTTGTAGGCGGTGGCGAGTTTTCCGGCTGCGGCGGTGTAGGCTGCGGCTTGATCCTAGAATCCGCAGTTGGAAAGAGGATGGGGATGCACAAGTGTGGGTCATGTGACGATCGATGGGGTGGCATGGGTGGGGTCGAAGAACAACCATGGAGGTGATTTTCCATTGGTTAGATTCAACTGCGGCGCAGATCGGCTCAACCACTTCTCAAGCCTGCGATAAGCCTGCTTGAGAAAGTTGGCGAACTTGCCGCCAACCGCCAGTTTGACGATTTTCCGTCGCCCGCTGAGCACCAGCTTGGCTGGAATGAGCAGCAGTTCGTAACGACTCCTGATCGCCTCGGTGTGGCCGCCTTGGTTTTTAACCACTCTCACAAACAGGCTCCACAAATGGTAAACCAGCAACAACAGGCGCGCAGACCTCTGGCTCACCGCCGCTTTTTGTGAACAGAACCCGGAAAATCCCCATTGGTTCTTGAGTTCATCAAAGACGTTTTGATGCTCCCCTCCGGTCGCACCCTGCGGGCACGTCGCTTCGCT
>CALMKO010000109.1 GCA_937867415.1 uncultured Verrucomicrobiota bacterium
GGTTTGGAGTTGGGGGGTGGGAAGGCGGGCGGAGAGGAAAACCGTGGCTTTGCGGAGCATGGAGATGGTGGCGGCGCGGGTATCGCCGACGGTTTCGTGGCCGATGTTCTGGATGACCTGGAGTTCGCCATGGCAAGCGGCGGCCTGCCATGCGGCGAGGCCGAGGCGCCCTTGGCGGGGGCTGACGAGGCTGTCCTGGCGGCCGTAGATGAAGAGGGCGGGTGGGAGTTTTCCGCGGGCGTGGGCGAGCGGGCTGGCCTGGTGATAGATGGCGGGGTTTTCGAGGTAGTGGGCACCTAACAACGCCTTTTCCGGGCCGTGGCTTTCGTTGAGGTCGAACCAGCGGGCGACGAAGTCGATGGGGCCCCAGAGGCAGACGAAAGCGGCGGGTTTGTTTTCGTTCGGCTTGTAGGAAATGAAGGGGCTGGCGACGGCGAGGTGCATGGCGAGCAAGGTGCCAGCGGATTCACCGGAGACGGCGACGCGGGCGGGATCGATGTGGAGCTCGGCGGAGTTTTCCTGAACCCAGCGCCAGGAGTGGAGTGCATCGTCGAGCAGGCCGGGAAAGGTGGATTTTTCCTCGGTAGCGAGACGGTAGGAGGGGGCGATGGTGGTGATGCCAAGGGTGAGGGCGAGGGTTTTGGCGAATACGCCGCAGCCCTCGGGCGTGCCGAATTGGAATCCGCCGCCGTGGAAGGCTACGAGGGCGGGAGTGGGGGCGGCAGGACGCTGGGTGGGGCGGTAGATGGTGACGTGGAGTTCATGCGGTTTTTCGCCGGGGCGGACGGGTGCGGCACCGATGGTGCGGTGGATTTCGATTTCCACACCCGGGCAGGGCGCGTGGCCTGGCTGGTCGAGGATGGAGGCGAGGGCGGCGATGGAGAGGGGGGTGATCATGGTGGAGGGCCGAGCCGGAGGCTCGGAATGACGAATGAGCAGTGGCAGAAGGCGGATGTTATTGAACCAGAAGGGCGAGGTGGCCGGTGCGGAGGGCGGTGAGCCAGGCCTGGGCGGGAAAGAACAAGCAGTCTGAACGATTGAACAGCGATGCGGGATGATGGTTCATCTCAGTGCTCCGACAAGGTCGCCAAAGTCGGTGAATTCGGTGCTGCCATCTTTCCGGGCGGAGGAAGCCTTTATCATTCTGACCGCAACGATGTTTGTGTCGGGACAGACAACTAGATATTGGCCAAGGTAGCCATTGGCTTCGTAGCGCGTGACTGTAATTGAAGCCTCGATACGAACCAAGCCGTCGAGACTGGGCGTCTTTTTGCGAATCTGGTCCCGATCACTCTCTGAAAAGGCTGAGCGAAACGCATTCGTCAGCGACTCGGCACTTTCATAAGTGCCGATCAGCTTTTCGGCGCGAACCGAAAAATCCGGCGGTAGTTCAAGCTTCCGGAAACGCGCCAGCGACTCAGAATCGAAAACAATCCTGACCTTATCTCTTTTCAGCCACCACAGCAGTCCGTAAACTGGGTTTAAGCTTTGGGCTGCACTTGTGGCCTCGGCGATGAGCTCAGGTTTGATCAACGCACGTCCATCCCAAGTGCCGCGCGCCAGCATGAGTTGGCCCAGTTTAGCCAAATCGCGTGGCAGGATCTGCAAGCCGGACATCGCGTGAGGGTTGCCCGCTTTGTCCAAACTCCAGGAGAAGTCCGTGATCCCCAGCGGTGCGAAGACTTGATCCTTGAGATAGAGATCAAGGCGTTGCCCCGAGGCGATCTGAACGATTCCAGCCAGCAGGTTAACCGCCTTGTTGTTGTAGGAAAAAACGGCTCCGGGGTCGCTCGTTAGTTCAGCGGCCAAGGCCAACTTCACGAAATCTGGCGCGGGGTAAATCTCGCCGGTGGTGTCCGGCACGTTTTGCAGCCCCGATGTGTGGTTCATCAGGTGCCGCAACGTAATCGAGGCTTTTCGTCCCTGCTTCCACTCGGGATAGAACTCGTAAACTGGTGCATCGAATCCGCTGATGCGTCCGTCCGTGATTAGTCGTGCGATGGCCAGAAACACGACGGATTTGGTGACCGACATCGCCTCGATCTTTTCCGGCCTTTCCGAGGCATACCATTCGAGCAGCGGTTGGCCGTGTTTCAGCACGACCACGGCGCTGGATTGAGTTTGTCGTGCGCGCTCGGCCAGTCTTTGGAGGGTGTCGGGGGATGCTTGGTATTCGGCGGCAGGGAGGAGGCTGGAAATGACCAATGACCAATAACCAATGACTAGTGAACGGAGCAGGACGCGGAGGAGGCTCATAGGAAACGAGTGGAGGGAGAGCGGTTCTGGGTGGGATGACGCTATTGACAGGGGGCGAGGCGGGCGGTGGCGGAGAGCCAGGCTCCGGCGTGGGTGATCCAGTCTTCGTCGGTGAAGGTGTGGGGGCCGTCGTTTTGGCGGGTGGCAGGAGTGTCCCAGATGAACTGATCGCCAGTGGAGAAGCCGTTGCAGATGGCTCCGCGGATGTTGAGCCATGAGCCGGCGCTGCGCTGGCCGATGCCATTGATGAGGCTGGCGGGAAGAGCGACACCGTGGGGGATTTCCATGCTCCACATGTGGCTGGCGGGGGTGATGGATTCGCGGGTGAGGCCGGCGTTGAGGCCGGCGATCCATTGGAGGTTGCCGGTGGCAATGGGCAGGAAGGTGTCGTCCTCGAAGAGGCGGGCGAACTCGGTGGCGAGGGTGGCGGCGTGGCCGTAGAGAGCGGTGCCGCCATGCCAGAGGCCGGCGAACCAGATGAGGCCCTGGCCGGGGTAGTGGCCGAGGGGTGCGATGAGGAAGGGGTTGGAACGGCAGGCGGGTAGAAAGTAGCCGTAGGCGTAGGCTTCGAGGGCGGCGCGCCAGCGGGGTGCCTGCGCGTGCTGCGGGTGGCGGGCGAGCAAGTGGATGAGTGGGAGGAGGTGGTGGCCGGTGGTTTGGCCGCAGTTGAACCCGTAACCGGCGGGATCGAAGCCGTGGGTCCAGGTTTTTTCCGTGAGGCTGCCGCTGGCGAAGAGAGTGAAGTGGCCGTGGAGGCCGTCATTCTGTGCGGATTCGGTGGCGGGGATTTGGCGGCCGAGCCAGATCTCGGCGAGGGTGAATGCCCGTGAGTCGTCGAGGTCGAGCGCGGCCTGGACGCACTGGGCGAGGTCGGGAGTGGTGAATTCGTTAGGACGCGGGAAGTCGTCGGGCATGCCATGGGGGACGCCGCAGAAGGGTTGGCCGAGGTGGCGGGGCTTTTCCAGAAACCAATCGAGTGCGCGGCGGGCACGGAAGCGGTAGGCGGCGGCTTTTTCGGCGTGGGCGGGCGGCAGGACGGTGGCGACGCGCGCCCAGGCGGCGGCGGCCTTGGCGGCATCCGTGGGGAGGACGAGGTGGGCGATTTTGAAGCTTTGGTGGACGAGTGCGCCCGGTTCCGGGGCCATGTCCTGGAGGAGGGCGAGGTAGTCGCTGCCGGTGAGGAGTTGGGCGACGAGACGGTTCCGGTCGGAATCTGTTAGTGAGTGACAGCGAAGGGAAAGGAGGTCGGCGAGGCCTAGCAGGTAGGCTGTGTGGGCGTTGGCTTCCTGCCAGTGGACTCCGGCGTCATACCAGCCGAGAGGCTTGCCTTCGTGTTTTTCGGAGAGGCGCTCGCGGCGCTCGGCTTGCTCGATGGAGACGTGGTTCCAGGTGCGGGAAAAGAGAAGGTCGGGGGCGATTTCGATTTTGCCGTGGAGGGTGGGCGAGTTGGAAATTTCGAGGGTATAGGTGCCGGGCTGGGTGATGGAGGTGAAATCGGCGATCCACCAATGGCTGCCCCAGAGTTCGCCCCAGGGTGTTAGTTTTTCCTGGAGGAGGATTTGCTGGCCGGAGCGGAGGGTAAAGGTGGCGGTGTGATCCAACAGGTCGGCGGGGCCGCGGACGAGAGCGCGTTTTGATGACGCGGAGTCGTAGCCGATTTGGGAGAAAAGGAGGCCGGTGGGATGCTGAGTCACGGAGCGGGCGCGGCGAGGGTTTCGAAGGCCTTTGGGCTGCCGATGGCGATGGCGTCGAGGTCGATCGAGTTTTCGCTGTCGGGGGCGGAGAGGATTTTGAGGCGGTTTGAGCCTGCGGTGAATGGGACGTCGGGAAGGGTGAGTGTGGCGAACTGGCCCGCGGTGTCGGGCAGGGCGATGGATTCCGGGAGGTCTTTGCCGTTGATGCGAAGGATGGCTTTGGTGCCTTTTGTCCGGTAACGGAGCGTGAGGGACTGGGGGCCGGACGCTTGCACTTCGGTCCACTCGATGGAGTGGGTCTTTCCGTTGCCGGATAGGAAGGCGCCACCAGAGAGGGCGAGTTTATGATCGAGGGAGCCGCCGAGATTACGGTCGAAGAAGTCGGCATTTTCGCCTTGGTAGATGCCGTCGGAAGGCGGAGTGGGTGCGGGCAAGGTGGCGGCGGGTGGGCGCGGGCTGTCAGGTTCGTGGAACGGCACGCTGGGGTCGGAGCGGAAGGTGGGGG
>CALMKO010000110.1 GCA_937867415.1 uncultured Verrucomicrobiota bacterium
CTTCAACCTAGAATCCGTATTTGAAGAGAAGATAGGAGACGCAAGGTGGGTCATGCAACGGCCGATGGGGTGGCCTGAGTGGGATCAACCAGCAACCATGGGGGGGGCAATGATCCATGCTCGGGCTCAAGTCAGGATTCTAGGTTCATTTTGCGTGGGTTCGGTTGGATTCAAGACCCGCGCCCGACCACCACAATCATCGCTTATAGCTCCTGGCTCTAATTTCGGAGTCCGCCTCATACCGTTATTTAAGAACAGATGCCAGACAGGGGCGGAAAGGAAGGTCACGAAAAAGGCAGCTTCCCCGTCGGGAAGCTGCCCTTTTAAAAAGCACTTTCAAACCGGTGTGCAATGCAGGGAGCGCGGCTTGTGCTTCAAACTTTGTCTTGATTCAGGTGGATAGACTAACAATTTTCTTCCCATACGCAATCAAAAAATTTTAAATCAGGCAAAACATGAGCAGGTCCCTTACTACCATCTCTTTTGATATCGGCTACGCCTCCATCGGCTGGTGCGTGCTAGCGTCCAAAGATGAGCCTTCCAATCCCGAAATTCTTGGAACCGGAGTCGTTACCTTCCCGACTGACGACTGCCTCGCCTCCAAACGCCGCGACCTCCGCCGGACGCGCCGCCACATTCGCTCCACCCGCCAACGCATCGAGCGCATGAAACAATGGCTGTCCGCAAAGGGCATCCTTTCCCGCGAAGACCTCGACAAGCCCGGCCATCCTGCGCCATTCCTCCTCGCCGCAGCCGCCCTGCAAGGCCACCGCAAACTCACTGCACACGAACTCTGGACGGTTCTCCGCTGGTATGCCCACAATCGCGGCTATGATGGTAACTCACTCTGGTCTCGCGGCGACGCCAACGACGACGATACCGAAAAGGAAACCAATGCAAAATCACTCATGGTGGAACACGGAACGACCAGCATGTGCGAAACCGTCTGCGCCTGTCTTGGCCTCGAGCCCTCCGATCATGCCGTAAGAATTTCTTCCGCTCTCCCCTACAAGACGCTCAACGCCGCCTATCCTCGTCAGGTCGTTAGGAAAGAAGTCGAGAAACTCCTTCGCAACCAAAGTATCATCGATCCGGAAGCAGTCCGCTTCCTCCTCAAGCATGACGCTCTCAGCAATTCTGAACGCGAGTCCCTTTCCAAGGTTGGAATCAAGCTCCCTCTCCGCTACCACGGTGGACTCCTCTTCGGGCAACTCGTTCCTCGCTTCGACAACCGCATCATCTCCCGCTGCCCCATCACTTGGGCACAAACGTATGACCAAGCTATTCAGGAAGACAAACCCGAAAAAGAAGCCCGTCACCTCGCTGAGAAGTTTTCCAAGGTGCCTGCGTCCAAATGTTCCGAGTTCCTCGAATACCGCTTCGCCCGCATTCTCGCCAATCTCAAGGTCAATGGTGAACCGATCTCCCCTGCGGCCCGGCAACATCTCTTCGATCTCGCCCTACAACAAGGCTCACTAACCGCCACCGACCTCAAAAAAGCCCTCGCCGGTCTCTACCCAAAAGCCAAAACCAATATCTCCGACTACTTCACCCTACATCCGGACAGCGCCAAGGCCCTCGTGCTCGATCCCGTCGCCGATGCCGTTCGCAAGGCATCAGGAAAAAACTCAACTCTCGCTCCGATCTGGCCACACCTAACAGATGAAACCCGGGAGCAAATCAAAGCCCGTTGGAAGAAAAACCAAGGAATCTCTCTAGCCGAAATCATCCAGATCAACGGTAGCGAAGAGAAGCTCGTCAAGGAATTGGAACCGGCCTTTGAAAAGGCAAACCGACCCAAGAACGGGAAAGTCAAGTTCGCAGACATCAACCAATATCTCATCCGCACCACCGTCAGCCCGGAGTTCCCCAGCGGCCGCGCGCCTTACGCTCGCCCAGTGCTCCGCCAAGTCGTCGCCGAAGTTCTCGCGGGCAATGATCCCACGAAACCTGCTGGTAAAACCTCCGCTTCCGACGGTGAAAACAAACCTGCCGACGGGATTCTTTACCAACTTCAGAATCCCCAGTCCCGCGCCAACCAACTCCGTGGCGAGCGCCCCCTCGACCAACTCACCAACAACCACCTTGTCCGCCACCGCATGTTGATCCTCGACCGCCTCGTCGAAGACCTCACCAGCGAATTCGAAATTCCTGAAAACCCCAATCTCATCGTCGAAGTCGCTCGCGAACTCAAGGAATTCTCGGGAAAAACCGCCAAGGAAATCGCTTCCGAACTCAACAGCAAACTCAAGGACTTCAAAGCAACCCTCTCCTACCTCGAGAAACACGCCCCGGATCTACCCCTCAATGGCAGTCTCATCCGCAAAGCACGTATCGCCATGGATATGGGTTGGCAATGCCCATTTACCGGAGACCTTTTCGACGCATACGCACTCAACAAACTGGAGCGAGAGCACATCATTCCCTACGCCACTCGCAACACCAACGCCCTCCATGCTCTGGTTCTGACCTGGCCCGAGATTAATCGCATGAAAGGCAAACGTTCTGCGCTCCAGTTCATCGAAGAAGAAGGTGGGAAGAAGGTTCCCAACAAAGAGAACCTCTCGATTCTTCCCCGCAAGTCTTACGAGGATCTCGTCGGCAAACTCAAGGTTATCGGTCACGACGACGACCGCCGCCGCCAAAAGGCCCGTAAAGCCCTTCTTCTCACGACTCAACTCGAGGAAAAAGACCTCGGCTTCACCGATGGCCAACTCACGCAAACCAGCCAGCTCATGAAGCTCGCGATGCGCGGTCTAAAAAAGCGTTTCCCAGCCGCACAGATCGATCCCATCCCCGGCCCCGTCACCGCAGAGATCCGCAAGGGCTGGCGACTTACGGGCACGCTCAGTCTCGTTTGCCCGGAAGTCATCGTTCCGGATGAAACCGACGATCAGGGGCGGCCCAAAGTCCGCCCTAAGGACGAAATCCGCGGACTCACTCACATGCACCATGCCCTGGACGCCGCTACGCTCGCCTTCATCGCCCATTACTTCCCTCTCCGCCAACACGGCCAAGACCAGAAAGGCAAGCTCTGGAAGGCCATGCTCAAACGCAACAAATCACCCGAAGAAATCGAACTCCTCCTCCGGACCCGTCTCTACAAACCCACCAAACGGCCCAGACTCCAGCCAGACGGCTCCATCCGCCAACAAGCCGACGCCCAACTCACCGACTTGCCCGCCGATCTCAAGAACGCCCTTGCCCGCTCTCTAGCAGAAGCCCGTGTCATGCAGCACATTCCCGCCGACCGCTCCGGATCTAAAACCGAGCTAACAACGTGGTCTATCATTTGCCAAGACGGCGAATACTCTATTGTCCTTCAGCGACCTAACAGAAGCCTATTTCAGCTCGAAGATGGGACTGCCCATCGCAAGTGGGTAGATCAAGAACTCAAAAAAGAGCCTAAAAAGCTTCTCGATAAATACTCAGATCACTTAACGGCTCGGCAGATAAGCTTAGTCAAAAGAGGGCTTCTCAAGTTAACAAGTGAGCGGACTGTAAAGTTGCTTGGCCCTAACCCAACAACAGAGGCAAGTAAGCTACAACCCCACGGCAAAGGGAGGGGAGCGCAGGTGATTGGTGACAACTTCGCCATCGCACTTGACCCTTCGCCATGTCTTGTTCCTTTTCACAATGTTTCTCAAACACTTGCAGCCCTCAAAGAAGCAAACCGAGGAACAAGCCCAAGACTTCTGAGAATTGGCACGCTCATCGATGTGCCGGATGGGACTTGGAAGGGTAAATGGAGGGTGGTATCCGTAAAGGATTCTGAAGCTTATGGAGTGTCCGTAGATTTAGCAGAAATCCATGCACTTAAAAAAGCTAAAGGAAACGCAAAGGTCCCAAACATGATTGCTGATGGTATGCGTGTTCTCCCTCAACACTATACCGGCTACCCCATCACGGATTAACCCGCAGACCGGCTTCAGCAGCCAAAGCCCGTTGCCTTTTGTCGAAAGTCCAGAATTCCGTGGCTCCAAGCTCAACGGCTGCGGCGACGTGAAGAATGTCGAAGCTACGGGTTTTTTTTGAGGATGTGTGTGCCTTGCTAAGGCCAATCGATCGTTGGATGACTCTTTCCCATACCGGTTCGGTCGCGCGCCACATTCCGAGTTCCAATAACTCGGCCATCTTTACTTCGCATTGGGCCGCTCTTGGCGCATCGATCTTACCTTCTGCAATTTTGAGTTGGATCGCATTGAACACCTCAAGCTTGAGAAGCGAGTTGAAAGCCAGGGGCCCCTTCAAGCCCGCTGCGAGCTGGACCGCCTGATCGGTATTGCTGTCTTGCAGGATCAGGGAAACCAGAAAACTGCTTTCCGCGTAGATCGGCTTCACCAGCGATCACCCTCCCGGTCAGAATCCATCGCGCTGCCCTCGATTTTATCCTAGAATCCGCAGTTGGAGAGCAGAAGGGGAGTGCAAGTGGGTCAAGTGACG
>CALMKO010000111.1 GCA_937867415.1 uncultured Verrucomicrobiota bacterium
GCCCGCCGACATGGCGAAGCCGCCGTGGCTTGAGCGCGATGCTTGATGCGCGATGCTTGATGCGCGATGCTTGATGCGCGATGTAACGCGCGAGGTTCTCCGGCGACTGCCGAACCATGCTTTTCTTGGACTGCGCCCACCAGTTGCTGCCGATGATCATGGCCACCTGGTTGCGAGTCGCTGGCCAGGAAAGCGGGTCCTCGTCGGTCGCCTTGGGGTTGATGCTCACAAAGCCGAGGGCGCCATCCTTCGCGCTGGAGACCTCCCACGCGCGGTAATCGGCCGCCGCCCAATCCGGTGATGGATCGAGACGCCGGTTGCTGGAGACGTTGGCCATCAGCACCAGGCCGGGATCATAGGCCAGCAAGGTCTTGCGGAAGCGCGGCTTATCGATGCCGGAATGCCCCGGTTGCTTCCACGAATGCTGGAACATGCCGTCGAACCAGAGGCCTTTGATCCGGCCTTGATAACGATCCACCAATTCATCGAAAAGTTCGTTTTGAAAATGGTTCCATCGCGCGTGATCGCCTTGCGTGAGATCGCAGTCGTTCCAACCGGTGATGTCCTGATCTTCCATCGGGAAATCGTGTCCATCCACCGGGTGAACGTAGAGGTGGAGGTCGATGTTGCGTTTCGCCAACTCGGTTGCGACACGATCAATCAGATCCTCGTCGGAGTAGCTCTTGCCGTCCGCCGATTGGCCGGGCAGGACAGGCGCGCGCCGGTCATCGCGCCAGCGTTTGTTCACCGCGCTCGGATAGAGCATGCGTGCCTGAAAATGCATCACCGTGAAAATCACGTATTCCACGCCAAAGTCCTTCGCGTCTTGCGCGAACCGGGCCGCATCGAAGCGCTGCACCAGCTCGTCGATGCCGGGGTGGCCGCCTTTCGGGTCCGCCGTCAACCCGGGCACGTAGTGCACGAACAATCCATATTTCTGACGCTCGTAACGCTCGCGCGCCGTCCGCACCGCCGCCTCGTTCACTTTCGGTGCCACGTAGGGGCGGTCGATCGGCACGGTTAGCGTGACCTCCGCTGCGTCCGCCGCGTGGGTTTCGCTCCGCAGCCGCAGCTTCACCGCCACGTCGGTGTTTTGCGCCGGGCGGCGCAGGCTGCCATCACGGGCAATGATGCCCGATGGTATGGTGGCCAAGATTTCCCAGCGATACCCCGCCGGCGCGGTGGGCAGCTCCAAGCGGTTTTGCTCGCGCAGTGGCTTGGCCAAAATCGTGGTTTCTTGTGCGGTCGCCCGGGCATCCGCTGTGGGCGTGGCGAAATTTTTCGGAAGGGTGCGCACCTGCAAGCCATTGAAAGCGAGCACGCCCGAGCCTTGCGGCTTCACCGTGATGACTTGTGTGACGGCGTCCGCCGCGAAGATGCCGGTGACCCATTGACCGGGACCGCCATCGGTATGCCTATTGAGAACCACCCTTTTGCCTGCGGAAAATGCGACGAGCTGGTTAAGCGCACCGCCGCGGCTGTCGTTGGACCATAGTTGCACCTGATATTTTTCGCCAGGAGTCAGGCCATGCAATATCAGCGTGTTCGAGGACCCGGCATCATAGCTATCAGAGGAGAGAAACGTCGCATAATCGCCTGTAATTCCGGTGGGTGAGCCGATGCCATTTTGCTTGGACCCAGCCCAAGTGACATGGGAACCGGGGTCGGTGAAGGTGACGCCGTTGATGGTCAGGCTGCTGCCGGTTCCATCGTAAAAGCGCGCCGCATACAGAGCTGTTCCGGTGGTGGATACATCGCTGTCGCCCGAAATGGTGGTTGGAGCATCCCACGTGATCATGGCGGCTTGCGTCGGTATGTTCCATCCGAGGATGACTGATGCGGCAAGGGCCGTGAGTTGTGTTGTTTTTAGTGTCATTTTTGTAAACTTTTCAGAAGGATCACAGGTGCCTCGCTACTGTCGGAGACGGTAGCCATTTCCACCACCTGGCTGAGATCCTTGTGGCGTCGCTCTGTGAGCGTCGATGCGGATGGGCAAGCGCGAAGTATTTCATTGGCACTCCGCCCTCGCGGGAAGTCAGCGGCGGTCATAGACGCGCCGCTACAAGATGCGGCATGGGTAGCTTGGTCTGTGATGTCTCGCAAATTTGGGCGGCGCGCGGAAACCCAATCACCGCACGCCGCCCTGGGATTGCCTCTCCAGAGGCAAATTGGTCAACCGGTAGGGCGTGAGCGCCGGGCGCGCCCACTTGTCCCCAGCGGGGTGAGAGGTGAATGAAGAAGTCGAAAGTCAGAAAGTCGAAGGTAGCGCGCTCTCGACGAGAGCGCAGACAAAGGCGGGTAAAAGCTGGATGTCAAAGATAGCCGGAACGTCATCGCTTGAGCACTTCTTTCTCGTTCCTTTGGCGTGCTGCCTCGGCGGTGCAGCGCCACCTTGACGATGTCAGATGTCAGGAAGAGAGAAAGAAGCTTGCCGAAGCCGCCTGTCCTTTCTCTCTGACTGAAACACTGAAATACCGAAACACCGGCCCCGTGCTTAAGCGCGGCGGCGGCGCAGCAAGGCGAGCATGCCGAGGCCGCCGAGAAGCGCGGCACCGGGCTCGGGGACGACGGTGAGGGTGAGGTATTTGCCGCCGTCCGTGTAACTCTCGGTCGAGTTGGTGATTCCGTTCGTGAGGTCATCGTAGTTGATGCGCCAGTCGTAGCTGCCGTATTGGAACACGCTGTCATCCGCCAGGGTAGAGGTGCCGGCTCCTAGATTGAACAGGCCACCGTTCCAGGCTCCACTGATGGTATTGTAGTCTGCCAAGGTGAAACGATCCCCAACGCTGACGGTACCGGTAAGGGCAAGGTTCAGATTGGCTCCGGTGGTGATGGCAAGCACGTTGCTGAAATTGCCGGTCAGCGTCACGCTGTCATTTCTCGGCGTCAGCGATTTATTGATTTCGATGTCAAAGTTGGCATTGTCTGCGAGTGAGAGGGATATCCCGGTGATGTTGCCCGGACTATTGCCGGGAGCCAGCGTGCCGCCTGCCTGGACGATGACCGCACCCACGGTGCCGCTGCCGCCAAGGGTGCCGGTGGTTTTGACGGTGGTGGTGCTGGTGGAGATACTGCCGTTGATGACGAGCTTGCCGGATTCCACATTAGTGGCTCCAGAGTAGGTGTTTGTGGCGGAGAGTGTGAGCGTGCCGGATCCTACCTTCGTGATGGAAGCTGTGCCGCCACCATAACCCGTTGGGGTATCCATAATCTGGCCGCCAAATGTAGTGGATTTTCCGTTGCCGCCGATCTCGAAGGTGGCCGCAGCTCCAGAAGCGTTGCCACCACCGAGGGTGCCTCCGGACCCGGCGAGCGAGCCGAGTTTGATGAGCCGACCCGCGCCAGACTGGTTATTGACGACGTTGCCGCTGCTGATTACCCAGTCGGCGGCGGCGCTGCCAGCGCTGTCTGCGGTGAAGAAGACGTTGGAACTGTTCGCATTGATCGTGCCGCTGAATCCGCTGTTGTCGCCACCGAGCATCAGGGAAGAGCTTCCTGTCTTGTTCAGCGTTCCAGAGCCGGTGATGTTTCCGTTTAAGACCAGGTTGTTACCAGTGGCCTCGAGAGTGCTGGTGGTCGAAGCATTGGCAATCAGCGCATTCGTCAATGTGTAGGTGCCGGAGCTGTTTGAAGTCAAGGTGCCGCCATTGAGAGTAATCGTGCCGATGCCGAATGCCGAGGCGTGGCCCACAGCAATCTTGCCCGCCGTGATCGTGGTCCCGCCGGTGTAGGTGTTGTTGCCGGTGAGCGTGAGCGTGCCGGAGCCTACCTTCGTGACGGAAGCCGTGCCGCCACCAAAACCCGTTGGGGTATTCATAATCCGGCCGCCAAAGGTGGTGGATTTCCCGTTGCCGCCGATCTCGAAGGTGGCCGCAGCGCCGACGGCGTTGCCACCACCGAGGGTGCCTCCGGACCCGGCGAGCGAGCCGAGTTTGATGA
>CALMKO010000112.1 GCA_937867415.1 uncultured Verrucomicrobiota bacterium
AGGGAACCGCTTGTTCAGTCACTTGGGCGGTCATAGACGCGCCCCTACAGTGCCTAGCAGGCGTAAGCTTGTAGCGCCGGAGCCATTCGTGATTTTCCACAAAGAATCACCCGTCCCATGATGTTTCCTTTTAAGGAATTAAACTTGTAATAGATTGGCAGCAGTAGATTTCAACACTTCTAACTTAGACCGAATCGGCGCGGCGCCTCTTGCTTGATCCGGCTTGCCGCCGCCTTTGCCGCCAGCAAGGGCTGCCAAGTCACGGAGGAGGTCACCGGCTTTTAAGCCTGCGGCGAGAGCGTCAGGACCACAATGGGTGGCAAGGTGGAGTTTCTCTCCATCGTCCACGATGAGCAACGCGGGACCCGCAAAGGCTTTTTTCTTGAGGCCGTTCTGGAGTTCCTGAAGCAAGGAGGCATCTGACTCAAAGGAGACGATGATCGGGTCGCCTTTGGCGATGAGCTCGGACAGAGCTTCGTCGGCGAGTTTGGCGGCTTGGGAAGATTGGATTTTTTTGATGCGCTTCTCGGCCTCGATGGCGGCTTGCTGGGTCTCTTCCAGCGTGCGGGCACCGTGGGCGAAGGTGGCGTTGATCTCGCCAATGTCCCCGCGCTCGGCAAGCATGGCTCCCATGATGTGCGGGAAGTCATTCACGGTGACGGCTTCCTCACCGAGGGCTGCCAGCTTGTCGTTTGCGGAGGCGAGCTTGGCGCGGGCGGCTTTCATTTCCTGATCCCACTTTTCGACCGACTCGTTGAGATAAGCCCAAGCGGATTCGCCACAGACAGCTTCGATGCGGCGGACACCGGAGGCAATGGCGCCTTCGGATTTGATTTTAAAGAGGCCGATCTCGGAGGTGTTGCGGACGTGGGTGCCGCCGCAGAGTTCCATGGAGTATCCATCGAGGGCGTTGCGCTTGCCGCCGATCTCGACCACGCGGACGATCTCGCCGTATTTGTCACCGAAGAACTGCATGATGTCGGTGCGGCCTTTGATGTCGGCGTGTTTGACCTCGGTCCAGGAGACAGCCATGTCTTGTTTGATGGCACCGTTGACCATTTCCTCCATCATGGTGATCTGCTGGGGTGTTAGAGGAGCGCTGTTGAAGTCGAAGCGGAGGCGGTTTTTATCGACCGAGGAGCCCTGTTGGGAGGCGTCCTTTGAGACGGTCTCGTGGAGGGCCCAGTGAAGCAGGTGGGTGGCGGTGTGGTGGGCTTCGATGGGGCGGCGGCGGGTGGTGTCGATGCGGAGGAGGACTTTGTCGCCGGGTTTGATGGATGATTGTTGGTTGTTGATTTCTGATTTTTGAATGATCAGAGCGCGGGCCTTGCCGATTTGTTGGACGCCGGTGACGGGGATGTCATTGAGCGTGCCGGTGTCGCCGGCTTGGCCGCCCATCTCTGCGTAGAAGACGGTCTTGTCGGTGATGACGAAGAGTGAATCTTCCTGCGGGTGGATTTCTAACACGGTGGCTTCGGTTTCGTCGGCGTCGAAGCCGAGGAATTCGGTGATGGCTTCGGTGGAGATGTCGAGGGCTCGGACGACGGAGGATTTCTGGGCGGCTCGGGAGCGTTCCTGTTGTTCCGTCATCAACTCCTCAAATCGCGGCATGTCAACGGTTAGGCCGCGTTCTGAGCAGAGTAGCTCGGTCAGGTCGATGGGGAAGCCGAAGGTGTCGTAGAGTTCGAAGGCATCATCACCTGAAAAAGTGGTAGGTGGAATGAAACCGGGATATTTTACCTTCGCGTCTTTTACGAAGCTAGAATACCCATCCGGATCGCAATAATAATCCACATTTTCAAATGTGAGTGTCCCGAAGATTTCAACTTCATCTGGAGATTGGGCCTGAGGGATGCCTGCGGTTTGTTTGAATTGCTGCAAGACCTGCTCCCTGGTGCTTAATTCAAATTTTTTGAGCCCACGATCCAGCGTCTGGTTGAAGCTGGCTTCTTCCTGTTCAAGGGTTTGGCGAACAACGTCCTGGCGATTTCTCAACTCCGGGAAAACTCTGCCCATTTCACTGACCAGTGTTTCCACGAGCGCACCGAAGAATGGCTTTTCTCCAGAGAAACCAAGCTGACGGCCATATCGAACGGCGCGGCGCAGGATGCGGCGGAGGACGTAGTTGCGGCCGTTGTTGCCGGGCATGATGCCGTCGGCGATGGAGAATGAGAGAGTGCGCAGGTGATCCGCGATCACGCGGAAGGCGATGGCGGTTTTCATTTCCTCGTCGAAGAGGGAACGGTCGGCACCGAGTTCCGGATAGATGTTAGAATAGGTTTTTCCGCTGAGTTCTTCGAGTTTGCGGAAGAGGGGTTGGAAGACGTCGGTTGCGTAGTTGCTGGGCTTCTGCGAGAAGTCGGTGAAGCCCTTGGTGTTCTGGATGATGGAACAGGCGCGCTCGAAGCCCATGCCGGTATCGACGTGTTTGGCGGGGAGTTCGCGGAAGGTGCCGTCGGCCTCGGCGTTGTATTGGATGAAGACGAGGTTCCAGATTTCGATGCAGAGGTCGGAGTCGTTGTTGACGAGGTTGCGACCGGTGACGGGATTGCCTTCGGGTGTTAGATCGACGTGGAGTTCGGAGCAGGGGCCGCAGGGGCCGGTTTCGCCCATCATCCAGAAGTTGTCTTTGACGTTGCCGTGGACGATTTGGACGGCGGGGTCGCAGCCTTTTGAAATGAAGAGGGCGGCCCAGATGTCATAGGCTTCCTGGTCGAAGTTTCCCGGGTCGCCTTCCTTCGGCGCATAGACGGACGCGTAAAGCCGATGGGCGGGGAGGCCCCAGCGTTCGATGACGAGTTCCCAGGCCCATTGGATGGCTTCCTTTTTGAAGTAGTTTCCGAAGGACCAGTTCCCGAGCATTTCGAAGAACGTGTGGTGATAGGTGTCGTAGCCGACGTCTTCGAGGTCGTTGTGTTTTCCGCCGGCGCGGATGCATTTCTGGGTATCGGCGGCGCGCGGTGGATTGTAGGGGGCTTTTTCAACCCCGAGGAAATAGGGGACGAACGGATTCATACCGGCATTGGTGAAAAGCAAGCCGGGCGACTGCGGAAGCAGGGATGCGGAGGGGACGATGGTGTGCTGTTTTTCTTGGAAGAAATCGAGGAAGGATTGGCGGATCTCGGCGGATGTCATGGGTGGTGGTATGGGAAGACTCGGGGCGAGACGCCCCGGCAAGGGTCTGGAGCGGGACGCTCCAGCCACGATGCAGGAGGGGCGGGGGGGGTGTAAAGCCTTTGGAACGGGGCTTCAGGGTTCTTCGACGGCCTGGGCGCGCGGGATGGCGCGCGGGATTTCCGGCTCGACAGGGGTGGCCTTGGGGACCTCCGGGAGGCTTGGAATTTCGCGCAGTGGCGGAGCTTCATCGACGGGCGCGGCTTTGGGTGGTGGTGCTGGTAGTTCTTCGACGGGTAAGGCGCGTTGTGGGACGACAAGCACGGGCTTGGCTGCTGGAGCTTCCTCGATGATGGCTGCCTTTTGCGGGGCAATTTTCATTTGTTCCTCGGTTGGCGGTGTCTTGCGCATGCGGATTTCCACGCGGCGGTTGATGGCTTGTTGCTGGGCGTCGCCGGAGGTGATGATCGGTTCGTAGCGGCCGAAGCCACGGGTGATGATCTTGGAAGCGTCCATTTTGTAGGACTGGACGAGGTGGTTTTTGACGGCTTCGGCGCGCTTGATGGAGAGGCTAAGGTTAAACTCGTCGCCACCGACGAGGTCGGTATGGCCCTCGATCCAGCAGTAAAGGCCGGGGTTACGATCCATGAGCATGGTCAGCTTCATGAGGCCGACTTTGGCACTTTCACGGAGTTCGGAGCTGTTGAACTCGAAAAGCAGGTCACTGGGGAGCATGGTTTTCTTGCTCAGAAGGACGTTGGCGGGGAGGTCGAGCAGGCTGTCGAGGGAGGTGACGCCGTCGAGGGTGCCATTCTCGGCCTTGCCGTTGGCCCCTTTTTTGATGAGGTCGTCGGTAAATTTGCCGATGCCGGAGTCGTCGGTGGCGATGATTCCGGGGTCGACGGTGATCTGGCCGATTTCGGCGGGTTTGATGGATTCCGGTTGGCGGCCGAATTCGGGGAGGTCAGCCTCGATTTCGAAGCCTGAGGTAGTTTCGAGGGCGATGGCTTCCGGACTGCCCGCGCTGGCGGGTTTTTGGATTTGCAGGGCGTAAGAGGCGTCGAGAGTTTCAGGATTGATGTCGATTTCCTGGTTCTTGGGTAAAATGCTGAGGAGTTCGACTTCGTCGAGCAAGGCTGCGGCTTCGGTAGGCGGCTTGATGACGTCCTCCGGGGGCAGGGAGCGCTCGGGCTCGAGCGGGCGGACTTCGACCCGGCTGATGTCGATGGTGCGGGTGCTGAGTTCGCGGGCCTGCTCGAATTTGAGGGCGATTTTCATGTGGTCGAGTGCGAAGAAGACCACGACGTGTAGCAAGATGGAAAGCAGCATGGCGACGGTGGCCCACCAGCCGAGATGGTCAGGCCCGGGGAGGCGATAGCCCCCCTCGTCTCGTGCGGTGTTCCATAAATAGCCCTGCGCCATGGCTGGACTATACGCAGTTCTAATGTGCTGGCAATCACGAGAAAGGCGGATTATTCTCCGGGTGGCATCACGTATGCTGACCCAATCCTAACTTTCAAAATCATGGCTACGAAAAAAACAGCTACAAAGAAGGTGGAAATCACTCCAACACCTGCCAAGGACGCTCCGAAGCCCATTGCGAAAAAAGCCGCGGAAAAGCCCGCG